>NZ_JBFAHX010000020.1:0-146230 GCF_040654435.1 Streptomyces sp. NPDC050703 | reverse complement strand
GTCATGTGGCGGAGCCACCTGTCCGGGGGCGCCGTGCGGCGAGCGGGCGTGCCGGGCGTCGGGGCGCAGGCGAGGGTTCAAAGACAGGCTCTGAGCCCGCGAGCACACGCCGCGGCCGGCCGCGGGTGAATCCTGCCCCGCGGCGGCCCGCGAAGCCCTACCGCAGGCGACGTGCGCGGAGCACCACGTCATCGGTGTGATGGGCGCCGGCGCCGCCGTCGGGTGCCACGCGCGGCCGCTGCTCGTCGACCTCGACCTTCCAGTCCTCGTCCAGGAGGGCGGAGACCATGGAGGGCCAGACGTAGTCGGCCGGGTCGAAGCCGCTCTCGTGGGCCTGCTGGGTGTCCATGCCCGCGTGGTGTACGAGGAGCAGCACCCCGCCGGGCGCCACGGCGGCCAGCAGCGCGCGCTCGGCAGCGGCGTCAGGCGTGCGCAGCAGGGCCGGGTACTGGGCGGACACCAGGTCGTAGGAGGCGGGACGGAGCCCCGCCTCCGTCAGTGCGGCGTGGACCCACTCGACGTCGACGCCGGCCTCCCGCGCGTGCCCGGCCGCCCGTTCCAGCGCCACCCCCGAGACCTCCAGTCCCGTCACGTCCCAACCGCGGCGCGCGAGCCAGATGGCGTCCGCGCCCTCGCCGCAGCCGACGTCGAGCGCCCGCGCGGGGGTGAGCCCGCCGGCCTCGGCCACGAGCGCGCCGTTGGGGGCGCCGCTCCACAACTGGTCTCGGTCGGCGTATCGGCTGTCCCACTCCGCGCGTACCGCCGGATCTCCGAGGTACCCGTCGGCGGGCGGGGCAGTGGTGGTGGGGGCGGGCGGCTGTCCCGCGGTTTCGTCGGTCACGGGCCCACCGTCCTCCAGTGCGCCGAGGTGATGCCACATTTGTTGCCGCTTCGGCAACACGACGTCCGGCGGGGGAGTGGCGCGTGGCACCTGCCGTCCCCGGCCTCGGGGTCCTTCACCTGCCATCGGTGCAATCGGATGATCCGGATACACGCCGCGTGGCGAAAGCGGCATTTGCCTCAATATCGGACCTATGGTGCCTGCATGCCCGCGAGGCCCTGTCCCGCGGAGATCGCATGCGGCGTCTTGAAGGGAATACGAAGATGATGGTTCGCTATGCCGTGAGTGGCTGTACGGCGGTAGCCCTTGCTTCGGTGGCGATGACCAGCTTTGCCCAGGCCGATTCCGGCAGCGTGCAGACGCCGTCCGTCATGGCGCCGAGGGCTTCGCTCTCCCCCGATGTGGTCAGGCAGGGGGAAAGGCTCACGGTGGGACTCGACGGCGCCTCAGGGGCGTGTCGTTCCGTGCAGGCCACATCCGATGCCTTCGTCAGGGCGGTGACGCTGACCAAGAGGGGCAACGCGGCGGCGTACTCGGGACGTGCCCTGGTGAAGGGGGCGGCCGCCCCTGGTCGCCACCAGGTCACGGTGAGCGGTACGGGCTGCGGCAAGTGGGTGTCCGGAACCACCCTCACGGTTCTCGCCCCCGCCAAGACGGTCAAGGGCAAGGTCATCGCGAAGACCGGGCTCAAGGTGCGGCAGCAGCCGACCTCCAACTCCGCGGTCACCGGGTTCTACAGCAGCGGTGAGACCGTCCACCTGATGTGCCGCAAGCCCGGACAGCCGGTCGGTGGCAACCGCACGTGGTACCAGGTGGGGATGCCCAAGGGCTGGATCGCCGCCCGCTACGTCAAGACCGCCGGGCCGGTTCCTGCTTGCAGGTGACCTGCCGGGCCGGAGCCCGACCCGTGCCGGACGAAGGCGGCGGGGCCGGACGCGAGACGCGTCCGGCCCCGCCGCCTTCGCGTGGCGCACGGTTCCGGCCGAGTTGCCCGGCATCCGCAGCGGCTCCGGTTCCGGCGCGCGGTCCGCCCACCGGGGGCCGAGGAAACCGGATCAAGAAACCGTGTCAGCGGCCGGCTGGCGCGAATGCGGTGGCCCATATCGCAGGCGCAGTAGGAGGGTTGACATGGATATTGGGCCGAACCTAGAGTCGCAAACATTCTGTGCATGCTAAACGGAGTGCCATTTTGTTATTGCGGGCCGGTTGGGGAACGGCCATGCCTGAAACAGGCCGTAAATAAGCAGCGCATTTTCGTGGCGATAGGGGTCGGCAGATGAAGAGAGTGCTCCTCACGACCGCTCCGAAGGAGGCTCTGGTCGAACCCGACGGCATCGGCGGGAACTGGTACGACCGGACCGACACTTATATGGCTTGGACCTGCGCGGTGGACCTGGAGGACCGGCTCTCCGTCACCTGTCCGCCCACCGGTCTCCGCTTCATCAAGCACAATGTGCCGGACGTGGAGATACTGGAGTACCCGACCTGGGACGAGTATCTCGGTGCCCTGCGTTCCGAGAAATGGGACATGGTCGGCATCAGCTTCTACACCTGGTCGACGCCCGTCGCGATCGAGATGGCCAAGGTCGCACGCGAGACCGGTGTGCCCGAGATATGGGCCGGCAACTACGGCGTCCTTTCCCCGGGAATCGACCCCTATTTCACCAGGAAGGTGAAGGGTGCGGGCGAGGCGCCGATCCACGAGTACGTCTACGGTACGCCGCTGCCACGCGTGCGGCACCCCGCCATGCTCGGCGAGAGCGGTTTCCGCGGACTGAAGTCCCCGGTGGGCTATCTGTATTCGAAGCGCGGGTGCAACATCGGCTGCACCTTCTGTTCGACGCCGATATTCAACCCCAAAGAAGAAGCCATCTTCATGGAGGACACGTACGCGGCGCTCGACGAGTACCGGGACTCCGACGTCGCCCACGTCATCATCTACGACGAGAGCTTCTTCCTCACCAACAACCTCGCCGAACAGGTCGTGGACGCACTGGCGGAGCGCGAGCTCCCGTGGATCTGCCTGACCCGGGCCGACCTGATCCGGGGCCGGATTCCCGAGCTGACCGACCGGTACATGGACGGGGCGATCGTCGGCATCGAGTCCTACCGGGACAAGAACATCGCCGACGTGAAGAAGCGCGACGACGTCTACAACGTCCGGCAGACCGTCCGCGAGCTGATCGACAACGGCCGCCGCGCGCTCGGCACCTTCATGGTCGGGTTCGCCGAGGACAGCGTCGAGGACATGCGGTACGACATCGAGCAGCTCTGCCAAGAGGAGCTGTTCGCCTGCCAGTTGACACTGCTCACCCCGTTCCACGGCACCCGCCTCTACCGGCAGATGGAACACCTGATCGACGAACCGGACCTCAGCAAGCACGATCTGTACAACCTGGTGTGGAAGCACCCCAAGATGAACCGCACCGAGGCACGCGACCTGCTCGCCTGGGCGCAGCGCCGGGTCAACGACCCGGAGCGCATCGCCGCCAAGCTCAAGCAGGAGATGAAGGAGAAGGTGCGGAAGGAGTTCGCGCGCCGAAACGGCACGACGTCGCTGAGCCCCTCGGGATCGGCGTCATGAGAAGCCTCAACATCCTCTGCGTACAGCTCGGATTCCATGAGGCGTATCCCGACGCGTCGACACTGGCGACCACGTACAACGACGGCATCTATTACGTGGCGTCGTTCGTCCAGCAGGAATACCCGGACGCCCGGGTCGAGATGTGCCAGATGTTCTGGGGCGAGAAGCCGGAGGACTTCCCTCTGGCCGAGTACGACTACATCCTGATCTCGGCACTGGCCACCCACTTCTGGTCGAACATCGAGACCATCGAGTTGATCCAGCACGCCAAGCGGTCCGACTGCGTGGTCATCATGGGCGGCCCGCACGCCGCGTTCGCCCCCTACGAGGCGCTGCGTTACGCCGACTACGCGGTGATCGCCGAAGGCGAGATCCCCGCCGTGCAGCTGATCAAAGCGCTGGAGGAGGGCGAGCCGCTCAGCCAGGTCGACAACCTGGCCTACATCGGTGCCGACGGCGAGCTGGTCCTGAACACGGTCGCCCGCTACGGGAACATCGCCACCGCCATCAACCCCAAGTTCCTGGCGCGCGCGCCGAAACTGCACTGGGCCACGGTCTCCATGTCCCGCGGCTGCCCGTTCGCGTGCTCCTTCTGCTACGCGATCCGTCTGCTCGGCAGGCGATTCCGCACCAAGACGGCGGCGGACGTCCGCGACGAACTGGACGCCATCTACGAACAGACCGGCTGCAACCGCTTCTACGTCACGGACCTGAACTTCACCACCCGCAAGGACTACTGCCGGGAAATCGCCGAGACCTTCCGGGACCGCGGCTACAAATTCATCGCCATGAGCCGGGTCAACCACGCCGACGACATCGACCTGGTACTCGACCTCAAGCGCTCCGGGTTCGACGAATACTGCCTCGGCGTGGAATCGGAGGACCCGAGCGTCCTCCAGGCGTTCAACAAACGTGTCGACCCCTCCGAGCAGACGCGGCGCCTGCTGCGGTTCGCCGAGAACGACATCGCCATCCACTCCGCGATCATCTTCGGTCTCGACGTCCAGGACCGGCAGGCGATCGAGGCCACCGCCCGCTGGTGCGCCGAGGCCCGCATCATGCACCCCGTGTTCGTGTGCCTCGCGGAGTACCCCTTCCAGAACCTGCTGTACGGGGCGCGCCAGGACGTGGAGGACCATCGGATCATCATGGAAGTACCGACGTACCAGCATTACTCGTTCGTCGGCATCTTCCCCCGCGAGATGCGCCCGAGCGCGTTGCAGCGCGGAATTCTCGACAGCTACGACATCTTCTTCAAGCGGGCGTTCGAGATCGAGACGCGGCCTCAACGACGGGCCCGCCTCAAGGCGTACGCACGCAGTGTGGACCGCGGCCGAGCCGGCATGCTGGAGCACATCAAGTTCCTCGAACAGCTGGAGAAGCCGTACTACACCGCGGCCGGAACCCTGCGGGAGAACGCCCTGAAGGCCGACTTCGACTCCCGGCACGGAGAACTCCGCGCGTGGCTGGCCCGTTCGGCCAGGTCCACCGACGTGGAATTCGTGAAGAAGTACGCGCGATGACGGCTCGATCCCGGGCGGACACCGTCATCGGCGCGCTGCTCGACAGCGCCGCCCGCACCCCGGACCGGCCGGCGTTCCACGTCATCGAGCGGTCCGAGGAGGAGTTCGCGCTCAGCTACGCCGACGTGTGCCGGCTCGTCGGCCGGACCGTGACCGGTCTCGACGCACACGGGATCGGGGAGGGCGAGCGCGTCCTCGTCGTCCTGCCCACCTCGCGGGACTTCCTCGCGGTCTACCTGGGCTGCCTCTACGCGGGTGTCGTCCCCGTCGTCGCGGCGGAACCGGTCGGCGACAACCCCCAGCACACGGCGGGCCTCCGCGGCCTCGCCGAACAGGCACGGGTCGGCGCGGTCATCACGGCCCCCGAAGCAGCGGACTCCCTCGCGTCGCTGCTGCCGGCCACGGTCACGACCCCCGACGCGCTCCGCGGCGAACCCCGCACGCTCGACGCCCCGCGGGCCACCCCCGCGTCGCTCGCCCACCTCCAGGCGACCTCCGGCTCGACCGGAGCGCCCAAGCTGGCCATGGTCCGGCACGGCAACATCACCGCCAACGTCCGAGCCATCGCCGAGGCGATACGCGCCAGACCCACCGACTCACTGGTGAGCTGGCTCCCCCTCTTCCACGACATGGGCCTCATCGGGATCTCCTACGCCCTGCACGCCCGTATCCCGATGGTGCTGTCGGACCCGGTCAACTTCCTGCGCAACCCGCTCTCCTGGCTGCGGTGGATCAGCCGCCACCGGGGCACGCTCTCGCCCGCGCCCAGCTCCGCGTTCCACATCTGCGCGCGGGTGGCCAAGCGGCGGCCCCCCGCCGACCTCGACCTGTCCTCCTGGCGGGTCGCCCTGTGCGGCGCGGAACCGGTGCACGAGGCCACGCTGCGCGAATTCCAGTCGGCGTTCGCCCCGTACGGCCTGCCGGAGACGACGCTCAGGCCCGTGTACGGACTCGCGGAGGCGACGCTGGCCGCCACCATCCCCGACGTCGGCCGCCCCTACTCGGTCGACCGCGTGGACGCCGAGGCCGTCGCGGCCAAGGGGCGTGCCGAGCCCCGTCCGCCCGGCGACCTCCGCAGCCTGGGCATGATGTGCGTGGGTCCGGCGATACCGGGCCACCGGCTGCGGGTGGTGGACGAGGACGGAACGCCGCTGCCCGACCGTGCCATCGGCGAGATCGAGGTGGCGGGCCCCAGCATCATCGACGGCTACCTTCCGGAGCGGGGCGCCGCGGCATCCGGTCCCCCCGAACAGCGCGCCGCGGAGACCGCCGTGGACGAGCGCCTCAAGCGCCCCGACGGCTACCTCCGCACCGGCGACCTGGGCTATCTGCTCGACGGAGAGCTGTACGTCACCGGCCGCCGCAAGGAGATCGTGATCATCTCCGGGCGGAACTACGTCCCCGACCAGATCGAGCGGTTCGTCGAGGCCGTCGCGGAGAGCCCGCGCACCCCCGCGGTCGTGGCGGTCGGCGTCCCCGACCCCATGCTGCTCACCGAGCAGCTCCATCTCCTGCTCGACGAGCGCATCGGCGAGGGCCGCGACCGGCGGACCATCACCGACCAGGTGCGTGACGCACTGGCCGAGGCGTTCGGCATCAGCGGCGTCACCTTCCACTGGATTCGGCGGGCGCAGCTCCCCAGGACCACGAGCGGCAAGATCCAGCGCCATCTCTGCCGAAAGATCATCGAGCAACGCCCGCCGTTCCGCCGTACCGACGAGCCGACCCGTGTGAGTTTCGAAGGGGGCACCTGATGCAGGACGCGAAGCAGGAACAGAAACAGGACCAGGAGCTTTTCGACAGGATCGTCAAGCACATCGGGGAGTTCGTCGAGGCCGACGTGTCCCACCTGACGCCGGAGTCGAACATCGGCAACTCCATCGAGGGCATGAGTTCCCTCAAGATGGTCGAACTGCTCCTCTTCCTGGAGGACTGCTTCGGTGTCGACTTCGACGAGTCCGTGATGGACGACCTGCAGACCATGCGGGATCTGGAGCAGTACATCCGGCGGACACTGGACGCGTCCGGGCAGCGGGCCTGACGATCCGGACCGACGTGGCGGAACATGGCGTGGTGGTCACCGGGATGGGTGTGCTCTGCCCGCTCGGCGCGACGGCCGACGAACTGTGGCAGGGCCTTGTCGCCGGACGTTCCGGTATCGCGCCGGTGACACGCTTCGACCCCGGCCGGTTCTACAGCCGCCACGCCGGTCAGATCGACGACTCCGTCATCACGTTCGCCCCGGGGCCGCTCCAGTTCGAGACCCCCCGCATGAGCGCCTTCGTGCGGTACGCGCTGTTCGCCGCCGAACAGGCCCTTGAGGACAGCGGTCTGAAGCCGGCGGCGGAGGGCCCGGCGGGGGCGCAGGCGGCGCACCGCCCGTGCCCGCCGGGGGGTGGCGTGTACCTCGGCGTCTCCATGGGGGGACTGCCCAGCATCGAGGCGGGTGTACTGCGCCAGGAAGAGCAGGGCGTACGCCGGACCAGTCCGTTCCTGATCCCCTCGCTGATCCCCAACATGGCGGCCAGCGTGATCGCGCTGCGAGAGGGCATCGAGGGGGAGCAGGTCACGGTCGCCGGTGCCTGCGCGAGCGGCGCCCAGGCGATGGGGCAGGCGATGCGCGCGATCCGGTCGGGCGCCCGCACCTGGGCGGTCGCCGGCGGCGCCGAGGCGGTCATCACCCCGATCACCTACTCCGGTTTCCAGGCGATGCGGGTGCTGAGCCGGTGCGCGGACCCGCAGGCCACCCCGCGCCCCTTCGACCGCTCGCGGGACGGCATCGTGGTCGGTGAGGCGGCCGCCGTCTTCGTACTGGAGGAACGCGGGCACGCCGAGGCGCGCGGTGCGGTGATCCACGGCGAGCTGACCGGCTTCGACGCCAACAGCGGGGGTGACAGCCTCACGGGTCTCTCGGCTCGCCACGTCATGCGGTGCATGGCCGGAGCCGTCGCCGACGCCGGTCTCGAAGCGGAGGCGATCGACTGCGTCTTCGCGCAGGCGTCCGGCATGGTGCACGGTGACGCCGCCGAGCTGGAGGCGTTGCGCGCGCTCACCGCGGATACCGGCCACCGGCCGGTCGTCACGTCGATCAAGGGGCACGTGGGGTACTCGTTCGCGGCGAACGGTCCGCTGAGTCTCGCCGGCGCCCTCATGGCGCTCCGCCATCAGGCCGTCCCTCCCACACTGCATCTGACGGAGACCGACCCCGAGTTCGACAAGGTCGACATCGCCCGCGAGGTGCGCACGACGAGATTGCGCCGCTGTCTGATCAACGCGTTCGGGTTCGGCGGGATCAATGCGAGCCTCGTCGTGTCCCTCGTATAGTCGTGCCGCCGCCCATGGAGGAGTACCGTGTCGACGCACTTCGAGAAGCTCACCCGTTGCTGCATGCAGTGCAAGATCTCCCGGTTCCTCGGCAAGACCATCGAGATCGAGGCGGCCGGCCGGGCACGGGTGGCCATCCCCTTCCACGCGGACCTCACCCAGAACGCGGACTTCCTGCACGCCGCCATGATGTTCGAGGTCGGGGACACGGCCGGGTTCGTCGCGGCCAACTCGATGGAGGAGACCTTCAGCGTCCTGACGGTCGATTACCACATCAACCTGGTCAGGCCGGTGCAGAAGGAGGGCATCCACGCCATCGGCACGGTGGTGACCGCGGGGAAGACCCTCTACGTGGCGCGCAGCGACATCTACAGTGACAGCGGCAGACTGGTGGCGGCCGGACAGGGCACGTACACGGTGTCGAAGATCCCGCTCACCGACCTCGACGGCTACGCGGACTGACCGGAGCCCGGTCGGCCCAGGAGGTTGTCCAGGTGGCAGTCCAGCACCCTGAGCGCCTCCTCGGGTGAACGCCCTTCCGCGGACCGCGACCGACAGCTGGAGCAGGCGTGCTGCACCTGCCCCCGTGGAGACGCCGGCCTCCACCGCGACCTTGCGGACACGACCACCGCGGGGTGCTCGGCGGTGTGCCGTTCGCGGGCGCCCTGCGCGTGTACGTGGCCGCCCTCGCCGTCGGCGCCGTACTCGCCGGCTGGGCGAAGGGCCGGGCCAAGGCCCTCGGTCATCGCGAACGCCGCGAGCTACCACGGGACCTCCCCGTCGTACGACGAGAGCACCCGACAACTGCTGGATGCCGTCCGGGAGTTGCGGGCCGACCTGGCCAGGACGCGGGCGACGGAACAGACCGCGGAACTCGACGAGGCCCTGGCCGACGCGGAGGACGGGATCACCCGCACCGGCAGCGCGGACGAGAGCCGCCTGCGGCGCCTGCGCGCGCTCCTCGCCGACGCGGCCTCGCTGACCACCGTGCTGACCTCGGCGGGGAACGTCGCCGGTCTCCTGGGGATGTGACGAGGGCCGCGATGACCGAACGACGGCGCTACTGGAACGAGGACTCCCAGCGCTGGGAGGACGTCGCCGACCGCGGCGGACCCCCCCGAAGTCACACCCCCGCCCCCGCCCCCGGCCCGAAGCGTGCCGCGGCGCGCGGGCCCGAGCCCGCGGAGGGCGCGGCGGCCACGCCGACCCTTCACTACCTAGTGGTACCGTGTAGTGGTACTCGGTACCACGTAGTACCGCTGGGTGGAGGAGGCGCGCGATGGACGACCTGACGGAGATGCTGAAAGGCACGCTCGAAGGGTGTGTGCTCGAAATCATCGCCGGCGAGGAGACCTACGGGTACGCCATCACCCGCCGGTTGAACGACCTCGGCTTCGCCGACGTCGTCGAGGGGACGGTGTACACCATCCTCCTGCGACTGGAGAGGAACAAGCTCGTCCAGGTGACGAAGCGGCCGTCCGGGGTCGGGCCGCCACGCAAGTTCTACGCGCTCAACGACGCGGGGCGCGACGAACTGGCGAAGTTCTGGACGAAGTGGCAGTACGTCTCATCACGCATCGACAGGCTCAGGGAGGGCGGGAGATGAACTTCTGGGAGACCGTCACGGGCAGTGACCTCACCCGGGACTGGAAGGCGTTCGAAGCCCGGGCGGAGGCCCTGCCGGACGACTACCGGGCGGCGTGGGACCAGATCAAGGTCCACCTCCTTCCCCACGGGGACTTCACGGGACGGAACCTCACCCCGATCCTCGACGCCGCCCTGGGGCTGCTCGAAGAGACGGCGCCGGAGGGGCAGGGCGTCCACGAGGTACTGGGCGACGACATCCAGGGCTTCTGCGCGGCGCTGGTCGGCGGGGAAGGGGCCCGAACCCATCGCGACCGGTGGCGCGCGCAGTTGAACAGGAACGTCGCACGGAAATTGAGCCGGCTGGGAGGCTGACGTGGGCATCCAGGACATCATCGAGGGCAAGAAGCAGTGGCGGGCGCACACGGCGCGGGTCAGGGCGCTCCCGCCGGACTACCGGATCGTCTACAAGGAGATGCAGAAGTACCTGTTCAAGGTCGGTCCGGTCGATCTGTCCGACGGCCCGCTGCTCCCCGGGATCGTCGACTTCTTCGAGGAGGGCGCCGCCGCGGGCAAGGGGGTCGTGCAGCTCATCGGCAGTGACGTCGCCGCGTTCTGCGACGACCTGGTCAAGGACTCACGCACCAACGCGGACGTCTACCAGGAGTCCCTCGGCAGGGAATCCGGTGCGGCGGGGAAATGACGTCCCCGCCGCGTGGGTTCGCTTCTCGCGGCGCGATGCGCACGAGCCGACTGCTGGTCAGGGTGGTGGTGGCAGTGGGTGAGGGGGGATCTCCACGACGGGTCAGGCGTGCGCGGTGGTGGTCGCTCTCGGCCGGCGCGTCATGAAGACGTCGATCGGGTCCTGGGCCTCCACGGTGAACCCGTGGCGCTCGTAGAGCCGCTGGGCCGCGCTGCCCTGCAAGACGTTCAAGGCCACGGTCGAGCCCTGTGCGTCGGTTCGCTCCAGCACCGTTCGGAGCACGGCCGAGCCGAGCCCTTGGCCCTGACGGTGCGGGGTGAGGTAGAAGTGCTCCAGCCACTGCCTTCCCTCGGTGGGTCGGACCGTGACGCAGCCTGCGAGTTCGCGGCCGACCATGATGACCGACGTGTGCTGCGGGGAGAAGGAATCCCTGAGCCGCTGTCGCACCCGCCGCTCGTCATAGCGCCCGAGGCGTTCCAGGTCCGCGCGCATGACCGTGGCCCGCAGCTCCGCGATCCCCTCGATGTCCGCTGCCACCGCACGCCGCAGCACCCAGCCCGCGGCGTGCGCCGACGCGTTCCCTGCAAGTAGCGGCATGTCGCATCGCGGACCGTTTCCGGTCCCCCCAGCAGTCATGGCCGGAGTAAGTCAGTCCCCCCGGGCTCATCACGCGACCGGTGCCCCGGCCCCCGCCGTCCCCCTCCTCGCCCCGGCCCGGTCGGGCAGGGCCGGCAGCTTGCCCATTCCGGCGAGCACGAACGGCTCGACCCGGTAGTACACCCAGGTGCCGCGCCGCTCGGAGGTGAGCAGCCCGGCCTCATCGTGGACGCCGACCGCGAGCAGCAGCCGTTCGTCGTCCATGTCGTCCACACCGACGGCCGCGAGGAGCGGCACTTCGCCCGCGGCCTCGACGAGCGCCTCCGCGCGCCCGTCGCGCTGGCGCCGCTGATCGACCCCAGGTCCGCTCCGTCGCCGCCGCCATCGCCGGTGACCTCGCCGCGGCCGACAGTGTCGACCTCACCCTCCCCGAGACCGGAGCTGCGGCGGCGCGGGCCTGTTCGACGCCCCTGACAGCCCTGACAGCCCTGACGCCCCTAACACCGCTGAGGCCGACAGCGGCGGCTGCTGCGCGCCGACGCCACGGCTCGTCCAGCTCGGCGACCCCACTTGAGGAAGCCGGTCAAGCCGGGGGCGCTAGCCTCACGCCCATGATCGTATGGCTCAACGGTACCCACGGCGCGGGCAAGACGACGACCAGCGCGCTCCTACAGCAGCTGATCCCGGTTTCCCGGGTGTTCGACGCCGAGAAGGTCGGCGAAACGCTCATGGACATCACGCCGAGGCTGCCCTGGACGGGCAACTTCCAGGACTGGGCGCCGTGGCGGCCGCTCGTGGTCCAGACCGCCCGGCACGTCCTCGACTACACCG
Organism: Streptomyces sp. NPDC050703; assembly: GCF_040654435.1. Classification (NCBI taxonomy): domain Bacteria; kingdom Bacillati; phylum Actinomycetota; class Actinomycetes; order Kitasatosporales; family Streptomycetaceae; genus Streptomyces; species Streptomyces sp. NPDC050703. The sequence continues at coordinate 134,243 of NZ_JBFAHX010000020.1, read as the reverse complement.
GCGGCACCTTGGTGATTCCCATGACCGTCCTGGTCGAGCAGTACTGGCGCGAGATCAGCTCGGGTCTCGCGCGGTACGGCATTCCGGTCCGGCACTTCGTCCTCCACGCCGACCAGGAGACCCTCCGCGGGCGCATCGCGGGTGACACCGTTGTGGGCCCCGACTCCCCGTTCCGCCTGCATTACCTCGAACCCTACGCCGAGGCGGCCGCCACGTGGCTGCACGCCGAGGCCGAGGTCGTCGACACCACGCACCTCACACCGGGCGAGGCCGCCCAGCAGATCGCAGGGGCCGTCAAGGGCTGAGAGAACGGCCTTCCGGGGTCGGCCGCAGACCCCCGCGCTTCAGTAGCGCCACGGGACGGAACGAGACGGGACGTGGTGTGGTGTGACGTGCGTGACGGATGGCGCTAGAGGTGTCTGAGGGGTTCCTGAGGCCGAAGTGTGATGAACGGTTCATGATCGGGCACGTGAAGGAAATGCCCGACGTATCTGCACCCGTGATCAAACTGGTGCGGCGGACCACCGAACCCGTCGCGGCGCAGACGCTGCGTTCCACGGCCGCCGCCGTCATCTCCTTCGGCGTCGCCCTGATGGTCCTGCCCCCGCGACCCGCTCCCCTGACGGCTCCGCTGACCGCGCTCCTGGTCGTCCAGGTCACCCTGTACGCGACCCTCACCACCGGCATCCGGCGCGTGAACTCCGTCGTCGTCGGCGTCCTCATCGCCATCGGCTTCACCACCCTGGTCGGTCTGACCTGGTGGAGCCTCGGCCTGACGATCTTCACTTCGCTGATCATCGGCCGCTTCGTGCGGGTGAACGAGTTCGTGCCCGAGGTGGCGATCAGCGCGATGCTGGTCCTCGGTGTCTCCCAGGCCACGTCGGCGGCCTGGCACCGTGTCCTGGAGACGCTGATCGGCGCCGGGGTGGGCCTGCTGTTCAACCTGCTGTTCGCGCCTCCGGTGTGGACGCAGTCGGCGGGGACGTCCATCGACGGACTGGCGCGCGCGATGGGCGGCATGTTCCGCTCGATGGGAGCGGAGATCTCCGAGGGTCACATCCCCTTCCCCCGCGCGGCCGCCCGGCTGCACGAGGCGCGGCGCCTCGACCACGACATCGTGGAGGTCGACGCCTCGTTGCGCCAGGCGGAGGAGAGCCTGCGGATGAACCCGCGCGTACGGGAAGGGCTGCTGTCCCGGGTGGTCCTGCGGACGGGCCTCGACACCCTGGAGATCTGCGCGGTGGTGCTGCGGGTGCTGACCCGGAGCCTGACCGACCTGGCGAAGTTCCGCAGGCGGGAAGCGCTCTTCCCGCCGGACGTGTCGGCCGGCCTCCAGGAGCTGTTCGAGCAGATGGCCGAAGCCATCGAGAGCTTCGCCCGGCTGATCACCAGCCAGGTGACCGCCAACGCCGAGCAGGCCGAGGAACGGCTGACCGCCACCCTGGCCGCGAGCCGGGTCACTCGCGACCGGGTCGCCGACATGCTGTTGCAGGACGTGCAGGAGCACCCCCGACAGTGGCAGCTGCACGGCGCGCTGCTCGCCGAGATCGACCGCATCCTCGACGAGCTGGACCTCGACAAGCGCACCGAGCGCCTCATGCAGGAGCTGGACCGCCACTCGGCGGAGCTGAGCGAACGCCACCCCCGGCTCGCCGCCCTGCGTCGCCGGCTGCGCGGTCAGAGCGGCACGGAGCGGCGACCGGTCGTGGAAGCCTGAGAGCCCCTACCGCGTGACGATCGGGAAGCACGGGTCGGGCCGGTCGGTGAGTGACCCGAAGGTGAGCAGGGTCCGTACGTCGCCCTCGACCGTGGCATCGCCCCGGGCGATCGCGTCGGCGAACGTGGTGGCCCCGCTCATCACGGCGTCCAGGACGGTTCGCGGCAGCCGCAGCGTCACATCCGGGTCCTCCCCGCGCGGCGCGCCGCCCCGCATCGGGGTGAGCGCGCCGTTGGACACGAGAACGGTCCAGACCTCCGGCGTGCCGGGGCTCCCCGGCGCGGGCTCGGGTGCGGTGATCTCCCAGCGCAGGAGCATCCGGCCGGCCGCCGCCGCACGGGGGCCGTTGATCCGGACGGCCATGGACCGGAAGATCTGCTCGACGGTCAGGGCGGCGACGATGTCGGGTGCCCCTCGGGAGGGGGTGCCGCGTACGCCTTCCCGCAGCTCCATGGCGCCCATGAGGTAGAAGTTGCGCCACGGGCCGCACTCCGCCCCGTGGCCCAGCCGCTCGAAGGCCGAGGCCTGCAGAGCGCGGGCCTCCGCGTGCCCGGGCCGGGCGAGCAGCACATGGCTGAGCACCTCCGCGGTCCAGCGCAGGTCACCGGCTTCGAACGACGCGCGTGCCTTGTCGACCACCGCGTCCGCCCCGCCCATGAACGCGACGTACCGCTCCGCCCCCTCCCGGGGCGGGTGCTGCCACAGGTGCGCGGGGTTGCCGTCGAACCAGCCCATGTACCGCTGGTAGACCGCTTTGGCGTTGTGGCTGAGCGAGCCGTAGTAGCCGCGGACGTGCCAGGCGCGCTCCAGCGCGGGCGGGTAGCGCAGCTCCTCCGCGATCTCCGCACCGGTACGGCCCGCGTTGATCAGCCGTACGCACTGGTCGTGGAGGTAGGCGTAGGCGTCGCGCTGCTCCTCAAGGAACCGCACCGCCCGCTCCTGCCCCCAGGTGGGCCAGTGGTGGGAGGCGAACACCACGTCGGTGCCGTCGGCGAACAGGGCGAGCGTCTCCGTCAGATAGCGGGCCCAGGCGCTGGGGTCACGGACGAGGGCTCCCCGCAGGGTCAGCACGTTGTGCAGGGTGTGGCAGGCGTTCTCCGCCACGCACAGGACACGCAGTTCCGGCAGGTGGAAGTTCATCTCGGCGGGGGCCTCGGTGCCGGGGGTGAGCTGGAAGACCAGGCGCACGCCGTCGACGGTCTCCGTCTGTCCGGTGGCGGTGATGTCGAGGGTGGGCGCGATCAGCGAGATGCTGCCGAGCGAGGTGGTCTGCCCGAGACCGCAGCCGATCTGCCCGGCGGGTCCCTTGGGCAGAGCGGCGCCGTACATGTACCCGGACCGGCGCCCCATGGCCGGGCCCGTCATCACGTTCTCACCGGCCGCGTGTTCGAGGAATCCGGCGGGAGCGATCACAGGCACCCGGCCGGAGGCGGCTTCGGCCGGCTCGACGATGCCGCGCACCCCGCCGAAGTGGTCGACGTGGCAGTGCGTGTAGACGACGCCCGTCACGGGGCGCTCACCGCGGTGGGCCCGGTACAGGGAGAGGGCGGCAGCGGCCACCTCCGTACTGATCAGCGGGTCTACCACGATGACCCCGCGCCGGCCCTCGATGAAGGTGATGTTGGAGAGGTCCAGGCCCCGCACCTGGTAGACGCCCGGCACCACCTCGAAAAGCCCCTGCCGGGCCACCAGTCCGCTCTGCCTCCACAGCGACGGATGCGCCGTGGGCGGGCAGTCCTCCTCCAGGAAGGCGTAGGCGTCGGCGTCCCAGACCAGGCGTCCGGCGGCGTCGTGGACGGTGCCCGGTTCGAGCCGGGCGATGAAGCCCCGGGCGGCGTCCGCGAAGTCCTCGCCGTCGTCGGGCCCGTGGGCGGGGGAGGTGTGGTCCTGCGGGATGTGGCTCATGAGTGCTGTCTCGTCTCGGTGCGGGGGCCGGATGCGTCCTCGGGCGGGGGTCTCCTCGGACGAGGCTCACCGATAGTCTGTAAATTAGCAGGCAGTTTGTTCAGTAACGGTGAGCGTGTCAAGGCTTCCGTACACTGAGCTGTCGCCCACGGCAGGGGCCCGGGGCACGGTGAGGAAAGAGGGGGACGGCGTTGGCCGAGGACAGGCGCGTCCGCAAGACGCGCAAGGCGCTGCGTGACGCTCTGGTGGAACTCGTGATCGAGCGGGGGTTCACCGCGCTGAGCGTCGAGGACATCACCCAGCGGGCCGACGTGGGCCGCGCGACCTTCTACAGCCACTTCCGCGACAAGGACGAACTCTTCGCCCGGGTGACCGCGGACCTCCTGGCCGAACTCGACGTCCGGCTCCGCCCCGCGGTGCAGGACAGTGCGGTGGGCTTCACGGGCAAGCCCATCCTGGAGATGCTGCGCCACGTGCAGGAAGAGCGCGACCTCTACCGGATCGTGCTGCGCGGGGAGGGGGACGGCAAACCGCTGCGGATGTTCACGGAGGCCTGCGCCCGCGTCGCCGCGCAGGAGTTCCGAGGCCGCTCCGAGCGCAACGCGGTCGAACCGAGGATCGACCCCGATCTGCTCGCCAGGGCCTGGGTGGGCGAGCAGATCGGGGTCCTGCAGTGGTGGGTGGAGCAGGAAGCGCCCCCCATGCCGGCCGAGGAGGTCGTACGCATGCTGCTCGACCTCGCCCTGCGCGGCCGCTACTGGGCCACGGGCTTCGACGCGCCCGCCTGAGGCGCCGGGGCGGGCACCGCCGGGGAGTTCAGCCTCCGGGCGTCCCGCTCGGGGTGGATGGTGGCGATCGCCAGCAGCCCGCATACGGCCATGACGCCCGCGGACAGCAGGAACGCCGCGGTGTAGCCGGCCGTCTCCGTGGCCGCGCCGTCGACGAGGTGACCGGTCAGATACGGGACGAAGAGGCCCGGCAGGGTGCCCGAAGCGGCCACGACACCGAAGACGGCGCCACGGCGGCCGTCCGGCACGACCGCCGCCGTGGTGACGTAGTGCAGCGGGAGAGCGACCGCGTGGCAGCCGAACGCCACCGCGATCAGCAGCAGCTGCGCCGGCCTCCCCGCGGCGAAGGGCAGCAGGGCCAGCGCGCCGCCCGCGACCAGGACCGCCGCGCCCTGCGAGACGCCGTCCGCGCGCCTGCTGGACACGCCGCGGTGCTTGAGGCGGTCGACGTAGGCGGGCACGGACAGCAGGAGCAGCAGGCTGACCACCGACACGCCGCTGATGACGGTCGAGGCGCCGGTCGCGGTCATGTCCACCTGCGTCTGCAGGTAGACCGGCAGCCACGCGCTGGACAGGGCGAGTGCCCAGTGGGACCCGAAGGCGCTGAGGATGCCGCCCGTCACGGTGCCGTTCGTCAGCAGGGTCCTCAGGGGCGGGCCCGCCGCGCGCGACGGACGGCCCGCTGCCCCGGCCGGCTTCCGCTCCTCGCCGAACGGCCCGTCGTGCCCCACGAAGGGCCAGAGCAGGCACCACGCGGCGCTGATGAGCGTGAGGGCCACGAACGCCGAACGCCAGCCGTGGTCCACGATGAGCCAGGTCAGCAGCGGGGCTGACACGGCGGTCCCGAGCGCGGCGCCACCGATCTGCAGCGCGGACGGCAGGCCCCGCCGCCCGGTCGGGAACCACTTGTACAGGGCGTGCATGGACATGGAGGCCGCGGGCCCCTCCGCCATGCCGAGCAGGACGCGCCCGGCGATCAGCGAGGGCACGGCGGCCACCAGCAGGACCGGGAGCTGGGCGACTGCCCAGAGCGCGGCCATGGCGAGGAGCAGGACGCGACTGGAGATCCTTGCCGAGAAGAACCCGACGACGAGCCCGGACAGGCTGAACAGGAGGTAGAAGGAGCTGGAGATCAGCCCGTACGTGCTCTTGCCGATGCCCAGTTCCTCCATCAGCGGCACCGCCGCGAGCCCGAGGACGGCCTTGTCGGCGTGACTGATCATCATGAACGCCACGATCATGGCGAGGACGACCCATGCCCGGCGTTCAGGGCGGGGCGCCGTGTCGCCGGGCCGTGGCGAAGGCTTCGACGATGCGAGGGGCGCGCCCTCGGCGTCGGTGCCGGTGCCGGTGCCGGTGCCGGTGTCGGTCTCGGTCTCAGTTCTGGTGGAGCGTGGCACGGGACTCCTTGCGGCGCGGGGAACGCGGCATCTCGCGTAACTGAACAACCTGTCCATTAGGGTGCTGCTAGTTCGGCAACGTAAACGGCCGGGGCGAGAAGGTCAACGGTTCCGACGGGGTCACCACGCCGCCGCAATGCCGGTGCAATGCCGGCGCAACGTCCCGGTGCCGTGCCCTTCCTCGACGGGGCGACGACGCCTGCGGCGCGAAGGCCCCGGAGAGCTACCGGGTGTTGCGGTGAGAGCAAAGTGGCGGTACCCGCCCCAGGCGGGTACCGCCGGGGACTTCAGGCGGCGCGGCAGACGTCCAGCCGCTCCGGCGACGGCTCGTATCCCGCCGCCGTGTAGGCGGCGACGGCCGCCGCGTTCGAGCTAGGGGTGGCGACCAGCGCGCTCGACGCACCCATCTCGCGCAGTGCCGCCGCGGCGGCGACGCTGATCGCCGTCCCATGGCCGCGACCGCGATGGTCGGCGTGGACGCCCATCGGCTCCAGCAGGCCGGGCTTGCCGGGTCCGGCCGACCAGACCGTCGCCGCGGCCACCGCGTTGTCCCGCTCGTCGTAGCCGATCAGGCAGCGGGCGTCGGAGTAGACCGGCCCGGCCGCCAGGACGTGCCACACCTCCTCGGTGAAGACCGGACTGCCGAACGCCGAGCGGTGCACCGCGGTCCGCGTCCCCGCCGTCCGCGGACCCGCCACCTCGATCCGCAGGCCGCAGCCCTCCACCGGCTCGGAGAGGTCGCGGCGCAGCGGCGTCCACGGCTCGTCCGGATGCCAGCCGGCCTCCAGGAGGACCTCGCGGACCAGGGCGCCTTCGGGGATCTCGACACCGGCCTTCCCGGGCGGCAGGACGCCGCGCCCGGGATCGTCGAGGTCCGCCAGCAGCTGACGCGCCAGCGCCTCGTCCCGTCGCAGGTCGGGCGCGGTCGTGAGGCGGAGCACATCGGGACCGTCCAAGTAGCCGACGGCGATGACCCGCCCGTCCTTGCTCCAGGTGCGGACGGCAGCGGCCAGCCTCTCGGCCCCCAGCGCCCAGGCCCAGCCGAGGTCCCCCGGGTGCAGTTGCAGCGGTGTCCGGTCGTCCTGCCACGCGCGGAGCGCGTCCACGGCCCCGGTCAGCCCCTCGACGCCGGGCTCGTTCACAACGATCGTCATGCCCCGATCCCACACCACCGCGCCCACCGGCCACACCTGGTTTTCCCGCGGGCGCCGCGCGTCCGTCTCAGTGTGTCCAGTACTGGTTGCCGCGGCCGTTGCACGTCCACTGGACGACACGGGCGTTGTCCGCGCCGCTCCCGCCCCGCACGTCGACGCGCTTCCCCCCCCGTCGGTCAGTGATGTCGACCTCCACGACGCCAGGCCACACGGCACAGGGCGTCGTCCCGTCGTCGGTTGACGCCGGCCTCCGACCGCCGCGGTAGGCGCACCTCTCCTCCACCCGGCGCGGTAGACCGCCGGGTCGAGCTGCCTCCACGCCCGGCGGGGAACCACAGCCGGCAGCCACCGGACGCGGGGCGGGGCGTCGATCACGGCGACCTCCTCGCGCCGCGGCCCCGGGACCCGGCGGCACACGTGCGCGTTCCGCCGCGTGCAACCACGCACCCCCGGCACCCGGTCCTCACCGTCATGACAGCCCATCGAAGGCCGCGTTCCGTCCCGGACGATCGGGAGCTACGGCTGTGGAGGGTCGGCCGGGCGCTCACCCTCGCCTTCGCCGCCGCGATCCTGGTCGCGGGCGGCGTCTTCTACGGACTGGTGGCGCTGCTCGGCTTCAGGGAGCTCGACTCCACCGCGAGGCTCGACGCGAAGACGCTCTTCGACCTGGTGAAACTCTCCTTCGGAGTGGTCGCGGGAGCCGGTGCCCTCGTCGCCCTGGTCGTCGCCTACCGCCGCCAGCGCGTCGACGAGGCGGGCGCGCACCGCGACGCCACCCGGCTCCACACCGAACGCTTCTCCCAAGCCGTCGACAGACTCGGCTCCGACTCACCCGCGGTCCGGCTCGGCGGGGTCCACGCCCTGGCCGGTCTCGCCGACGACGCCCCCGACGACAATCTGCGCCAGACGTGCGTCGACGTCCTGTGCGCCTACCTCCAGCTGCCCTTCACACCCGACCCCGGCGACGCCGAACCGGCCCACCAGGACGAACACCACCGCTACTTGGCCCTTCGCAAGGTCCGGCACACGATCCTCGGCCTCATCGCCGACCACTACCGGCGCCCCCAGGGGACTCACCGCTCCTGGCAGGGCTGCGACCTCGACCTCACCGGCGTCACCATCGACTGCGACATGGACTTCAGCGACGCCGTCTTCTCCGGCGGCGCGGTCAACTTCAGCCGGGCGGTGTTCTCCGGGGGCGCGGTGTCCTTCACCCGGGCGGAGTTCTGCGGCGGTGCCGTGTACTTCGGCGACGCGGTGTTCTCCGGCGGTTCGGTCCACTTCAGCGGGGCGGTGTTCTCCATGGGTACGGTTCACTTCGGTAACGCGGAGTTGTCCGGTGGCTCGGTGTATTTCAGTGGAGCGGTCTTTTCCGGCGGGACGGTTCACTTCGGAGACGCGGTGTTCTCGGGCAGCTCGGTCCACTTCAGCGACGCGGTGTTCTCCGGCGGTGCCGTGCACTTCGGCGACGCGGTGTTCTCGGGCGGCACGGTGAACTTCCGCGGAGCGATCTTCTCGGGCGGCACGGTGAACTTCCGGGACACGATGTTCTCCAGCGGTGCCGTCTACTTCAGCGGAGCGGTGTTCTCCGGGGGAGCGGTCCACTTCACCAGGGCGACGGGCCCGGCTCCCAACGGGCTCGCCACCGCGGTGGGGACGCCTGCTCCCTCGACGGTCGTCCTTGCCTCCGTGTGGCTCCGCGGCCGGAATCGTTAGATCACGGGTTGGCTCAAGCTCTCGACAGAAGGTGCGAGACAGGCGTATACCACCTGTCGGGAGGAATGTCCCGCTCCGGGAGAGGGACCGCGCCAGTTCATGGCGGCGAGAAACAAACGCAGGTACTTTGGCTGCCATCGGTGTGACCGATGTGTGAATCGGGGGGAACGTGCAGACAGGTATTGAGGCGGGGCCACTTGCGCCCGAATCGGAACGGCTTGCACCTCAAGGGGACAGTTCGCTCGCGACGTTGATCGGGCAGGACGATCTGTGCGTGGCCGTTTTCCGCCTGGTGGTCTCAGGGCCGCAGCGGACCGTCGACGACTTGTCACGGCAACTGGCGGTCTCCGAAAAGGAGATCCGCGACTGTCTCGACAAGCTCGCCGAACTCTCCATGCTCTCGCTGCCGACGGGCGACGACGTGCTTCCGGTACCCGTGCACCCGGAGGTCGGGCTCGCCGCCCACATCCACCGGCGCGAGGCCGAGATCGAGGCGCAGCAGCGAGAACTGGCCGTCGCGCGCGCGGCGGCGGCCGATCTGGCCGCCGCCTACGCCGCGGGCCAGGCCGGGCGCGGCGGACGTCTGGAGACGCTGAGCGGCATGGCCGAAGTACGGATGCGGCTCACCGAACTCAGCCGGCACGCGCGCGAGGAACTGCTGGCCTTCATGCCGGGCGGAGCCTTGAGCCGGGCCGCGCTCGACGCCAGCCGGCCCTTGGACGAGCAGAGCCTTGCATCCGGCGTGCGGCTGCGGACGGTCTACCTGGACAGTGTCCGCAACGACCGCGCCACGATCGAGTACGCGCGCTGGCTTTCCACCCGCGGCGGGCAGGTGCGGACCAGCCCCGTGCTGCCGCTGCGGATGCTCGTCGTGGACCGCACCTGTGCCGTCCTTCCGCTCGACCCGGAGGAGTCCTCCCTGGGGGCCGTCGTGGTGCGGGCGCCCGGTGTGGTGGCGGCTCTGGTGGCTCTTTTCGAGACTTTGTGGGAGCAGTGCGCGCCGCTGGACGGGCGGACGTTGTCGGACGGCGACGTCGAGGCACCCACCCCGCAGGAGAGCGCCCTGCTGAGCCTGCTCGCGCAGGGACACACCGATGAGGTGGCGGCGCGGAAACTGGGCCTGTCACTGCGCACCGTACGGCGGATGATGGCGGTCCTGACCGCCCGGCTCGGGGCCCGCAGCCGCTTCGAGGCGGGGATGCTCGCCGCGCGGGTCGGCTGGATCTGAGCCCAGGACGGCGGTCATCTTCCTGCCAGGGCCATAAGCTGTCACCGCTGGATCGCCCGGCGGTGGGGCTGGACTGGAATGGTCGGTGGCCGTGTACGCCATCCATGTTGAAGTGTCACCGCCGTCGTCCGCGCCGGCCGCGGTAAGCCTGAGCCGAGTCGCCGTGGAGGTGGCTCGTGTGCCGGGCTGCGCGGTGGAGCACGTCTATGAGGCCGTGCTGCCCCACCGCAGCCGCGTCGGCGTGCTCTTCGTGACCGCGGCCTCCGCCGAGGCCGCGGGGTACGCCGTGATCCTGGCCGTACGCGGACTTCTGCGCCGTACGGAGGATCACGACCAGGTGCTGCTGCGCGCGCCAGGACCGAGCGAACCCGCCCTCTGCCACGGCATCGTCACCATGCCCGCCGACGCGCCTCTCTGCGAGATGCCGGGCGGCTGACCCCGCGGCTGACCCCGTGGCCGCGTCCCGCCTGCCGGCCGAACCGTGACCGGCCACGGCAGGTGCCTGCCGGCCGACCTGCGCCGCCCGGCCGCCGAGCCCCGCCGACGCACCACCGTCGGACCGACGACGAACCGCCGACTGCCCTTCGGCCGCAGCTCATTGCCGCCGCCGTGGTCGGCGGCTTTCGCATGCCCTGGGGCAACCCCGCTCCCCACAGGGCCCTTTGGTGCCAACGCACCTTGCTGCCATCCGCATCCCTTGCCCGACGGGCGGCGGGGGCCGAAAACTGTTGGCACCGACAGAGACCGCTGTGACCAGCAGGTTCTCCGCCCGACTGCCAGGAGATGAGCCACATGGCACCCAGACTCGCCGTCCTGCTGACCGCCTGCGCCGCCGCTGCCGCGACGGTCCTCCCCGCGGTCTCCGCCCACGAGGGCCCGGCGACGGGCCCGGCCACCGTGACCTCGGCGGCCCCGGCCCCCGACGTCGCCGACGCGACGCCCCTGACCTGGGCCTGGGACTGACCGGCCCCGGTACCGCAGGGCGCCGCGCCGCGAACGAGACAGGCACAGCCGCCCGAGGTCCCGCGGCCGGCCCACACCGAACCACCCCCGCACCGATGGTCCGAGGAGGACACGTGAGCACGTACATGACCGACACGCAGCCGCTTACCGCACCGGGCACGTGGCGCACCCCCGACGAGCACTTCGAGGTGGCCCTGACACACCCCTGGTACCGGTTGCTGCTCCGGCTGACGGACGTCATGCAGCGGGCCACCGTGGAGTTCTGGGCAGGACGGGACGTCCGCGCCGCCTACCTGCCGGTGACCACGGGGTCGATCTCCAGCCCCATGGGCCTGGGCAGCGACTCGGTGCCGGTGCGCGTCAACCTGGAGGGCGTGCCGACCTACCTCGCCGACTCCATGCAGTTCCTGCTGGAGTACAGCTGCCGCATGTGGGAGAAGGGCTCGTACTACGTGATGCCCTCGTTCCGCGGCGAGGCGCCCGACCCCACCCACCTGTGCCAGTTCTACCACTCGGAGGCCGAGCTCCAGGGTGACCTGGACGCGGTCATGGACACCGTGGAGGCGTACGTACGCCACCTCGGGAAGGCCTACCTCGACGAGATGGGAACGGCCATCGCCGAGGTCGCGGGAGACACCGCGCACATCGAACGGCTGCTGTCCCTCAAGGCGTTCCCGCGTGTCACCTTCGCCGAGGCGGTCGACCTGCTCGGCGACACCCCCGACCTCGTCACCGAGGTGGCCGACGGCGCCCGGGCCCTCACCCGCAAGGCCGAGGCCGCGCTGATGGACAAGTTCGGTGAGTTCGTCTGGGTGACCCACTTCGACCACCTCTCCGTGCCCTTCTACCAGGCGTACGAGCCGGGCGACACGTCCCGCGCCCGCAACGGTGACCTGCTGTTCGGCATAGGCGAGACGGTGGGCGCCGGCGAGCGGCACGCCACCGCCGAGCAGGTGCGCGAGGCGCTGGCCCACCACGAGGTCGCCGAGGAGGACTACGCCTGGTACCTGCGCATGCGGGAGCTGCGGCCGATGCAGACCTCCGGGTTCGGTCTCGGCGTGGAGCGCTTCTTCCTGTGGCTGCTCCGGCACGACGACATCCGGGACCTCCAGATGCTGCAGCGGGTGAACGGTCGCCAGATCAACCCCTGAACCCCCGACAAGTCCCTGCCGCTCCGTGCTCACCCAGGAGAGTGCACCATCGACGTCGTACTTGTGTCCGGACTCGGGCCGACACTGAAGAACTCGGACTACCTCGCCACCACCATGCTTGACCGCCAGAGCGGCGAGGCGAACACGGCGGCCTACCTCAAGGGCACGGACCTGGAGGGCTTCGGGCTGCAACGCCTTGGCTTCCGGCACAACGGCACGGACTACCCACTGCTGAGACCCCGCTACTACAACGTCCCCCACCTCACCACCTTCGCGGTCCAGGAGATCCTGGAGCGGGCCGGCCACCACGTGGACACCTACGACGCCACGAACCTGTGGACGGACGACCGGCCCGCTCCCGCGCCCCAGGGCGACTACCGTGCGGCGCTGCTGTCCACGAGCTTCATCTGGACCGACCGCGACCTGCGCCACGCCGTGCGGTGGATCTCCGAGACCTACCCCGGTATCCCGATCGTGCTCGGCGGCCAGTACAGCAACCTCAAGTACACCTCGCTGATGCGGTCGATACCGGAGATCGACTACATCGTGCGCGGCGACGGCGAGGAGGCACTGCCGGGGCTGCTCACCGCGCTGGAGAAGGGCAGCGACGTCGAGGCGGTGCCGAACCTCGTCTACCGGCACCCGCGCGAGCTGCTCGGATACCGGATCGGTCCCTTCGAGTACCTGGACCTCGACGCGTTCCCCTCGCCCTCCCCGAAAGGGCAGTGGCGCGTCATCCCGTACGAGTCGATGCGCGGCTGCCCCTTCAGCTGCAAGTTCTGCTCCTTCCCGGCCGCGAGCCCCAAGTGGCGCTACAAGTCGGCCCAGAAGATCGCCGACGACTGGCGGCGCTACGCGGACGAGAACGGGGCCTCCTACATCTCGGCCATGGACAGCACCTTCACCGTGCCGCCGACGCGGCTGCGGGAACTGATGCGGCTGCTGCCCGACGTCGGAGTGGGCTGGGAGGGCTACAGCCGGGCCAACGTCCTCAAGACGCCCGAACTCATCGCCCAACTCGCGGCGGCACACTGCCAGTTCCTGTCCATCGGCTTCGAGTCGATGAGCGACAGCACCCTGCGGTACATGAACAAGAAGGTCACCAGGAAGGACAACCTGCGGGCCTTCCGCCTGCTGACCGAGGGCGGGCTCGGCTACCGCTGCTCGTTCATGGCCGGCTACCCGGGGGAGCGGCCCGAGGACTTCGCCGAGACGCGGGACTTCCTCTCCGAGGAGTACGCGGGGCACTTCATGCTGAGCGTCTTCAGCATCTCCGACGAGACGATGCCGCTGTGGGAGGACAAGGAGGCGCTGCGCATCGAGGTGCACGACCCCGACGACCCGGACTACTCGTGGTCCCACATCGGCATGGACGTGCACACCGCCCGGCGGCTCAACCACACCACCCTGGACCGGGTGCGCCAGGTCAACGACCGTGCCGTGCTGCGCCTGTGGCAGGCCGACTACCAGCATCTGCTGATGCCCCAGCTCGGACGCTGGGAGAACATCGCGGTCGAGAAGGCGGTCGAGCGCATCGGCATGACGCCGCGCGACCACAGCGACCCCGCCGCCGCCGTCCCGCAGATCAGAAAGCAACTGGACGTCCTGTCGCGCTACGGGGTCGACCTGTACCCCCGCGCGGACGTCCTCAGCGACAGCCCGCTCTTCCACACCTGACAGGACTCGAACCCCCCATGAACAGTCTGCGGACGCTGCGGCAGCTCCCGCCCCGTGCCAGACGCCTGATCGTGCTCAACGCGATCAACGCGGCCGGCAGCGGTGTCGTACTGCCCCTCCTGGTCATCTACCTGCACGAGATGCGCGGCCTCTCCCTGACCGCGGCCACCGGCGCGGTCGCGGCCACCTCGGTGGGCGCACTGGTCGGCGGCCCGCTCGCCGGGTGGGTCTCCGATCGCCTCGGGCGGGTGCCCGCCGTCTGGGCCGCGCTGGTCTGCGCCGCCCTGGGAGCCGTCGGCTACGCGCTGTGCGACACCCCCACGACGGCGCTGGCGGCGGGGTTCGTGCAGGGACTCGGCGTGGGCGGGGCCATCACCTGGAACGCGCTCATGGCCGACCTGGTGCCCGAGGAGCACTGGCCCGTGCTGTTCTCCGCGGACTTCGCCATGGTCAACGCGATGATGGGCATCGGCGGACTCGCCGGCGGCCTCCTGGCGGGCATGACGGACTCGCTCACCGTCTTCCAGGTCCTCTTCCTGCTCGACGCGGCGTCCTTCCTCGTCACCGGCTGGCTGGTCGCCAGGGAGGTCCGCGGGCACCGGTCCGCCGAGCGGTCCACCGCCGGGGAGACGTCGCCGGAGACCCCCGCGGCCGAACAGCCCCGGAGCAGCTACCGTGCGGTGCTGGGGCACCGCTGGCTCGTCGCCCTCCTGGTCGTGGTGCTGGTCCTGTTCACCGTCGGCTACTCGCAGCTCAACTCCGGCATGCCCGCCGCCCTCCTGGCCGACAGCCGCCTCGGCCCCACCGAGCTGGGCGTGCTGTTCGCCGCCAACACCGCGGCCGTCGTCCTGGTACAAGCGGTGCTGGTCGGCCGGATCAAGCAGGTCACCGCGGGTGTGGCCCTGGCGCTGCTCGCCGCGAGCTGGGCCGCCTTCTGGCTGCTGATCTGGGCGGTCACCGGCCTCAGCGGCGGCCTGCTCGCCCTGCTCGTCGGCGTCCTCGCCATGGTCGTCTTCGCGGTGGGGGAGTCCCTGCTGGCCGCGACCGGGCCCACCCTGGTCAACAGCTGGGCCGACGACTCCAACCGGGGGCGCTTCAACGCCGCCTACGGGTTCGTGAGTTCACTCGGCTTCACGGTCGGCCCGCTCGTCTCGGGGCGCCTGACCGACGACGGTCACACCACCTCCATGATGCTCGGCTTCGCAGCCGTCCTCGCGGTCCTCGCGCTGCTCACCGCCCGCTCGCGGCTCCTGCCGAGGACGCCCCTGTCCGGCCTGGAGGCGACCGGACACGAGGAAACCGCGGACGAAGGCACCCGGGCCTGACGGCCGCCGCACGCGCCCCGCACCAAACGCACACACCCGAAGGAGACCCCCTGCCATGTCCACCCGCGTTCTCGTCTGCCGCTGGGACCCCTACATCCTCGAAGCGCTGCGCGCGGAGGGGGCCGAGGTCGCCCTGCTCTTCGACACCTTCGAGGCCGCTCACTTCCACGTCGACGAGGAGGTCCTGAAGACACTCCCGTACGTCTTCCGCATCAACAGCTTCGACGACATGGACGAGCTCGGCCAGGTCGCCACCCAGCTCAAGAACGACGGCTGGGTCCCGGACCGGGTGGTGAGCCTCTCGGAGTTCAGCCAGTACGGCGCCGGCTACCTCGCCCAGCTCCTCGGCTGCGCCCAGCCCACCCTGGAGATGGCCCTCAACACCCGCGACAAGCGGGCCATGAAGCAGGCGGTGCGAGCCGCCGGGGTCACCTGCACGGACTTCGTGTCGCTGCGCACCTCCGAGGTGGCCGCGAGCGTACGCCGCACCGCGTCGGAGATCGGCTTCCCCGCGGTGGTCAAGCCCTGCGCGGGCCTGGGCACCCTGGGCACGAGCCGGGTGCACTCCGAGGAGGAGCTGACCAAGCTCCTCACCGACCTCGGGGCCGACAACACCGAGCACTTCCTGATGGCCGAACGGCCCGTGTCGGGCGACGAGTTCCACGTCGACGCGATCTGGGTCGACGGCCGCAGCAAGGTCCTCGGCATCATGCGCTACCTGCGGCCGCGGCTGGCCATCGAGACGGCCGGCGAGAGCAACGGCTCCGTACTGCTGCCGCGTGAGGAGTGGGCCGAACTGTACGCCGACGTCGAGGAGGCCCACCGCCGCGTCAACGACGCCCTCGGCATCCGTGAGGGCATCACCCACCTGGAGTTCTTCAAGCAGCCCGGAGAGCGCGAGGTGGTGTTCTCCGAGATCGCCTCCCGGTTCGCGGGCGGCGGCATCACCGCGACCTACCGCGCGCTCGGCGACGACCTGCGCATCGCCTGGATCAAGTCGGTGGTCGACCCCGGCCGCCCCGCGCCCTACGCGGACGGCGAGCCCAGCCGGTACGTGGGCTGGATCAACCTGGCGCCGACCGAGGCCGGCCGGATCACCGCCGAGCCCACCCAGGCCGAGATCGACGCCTTCGACTACGTCCTGGAGACGGTGCGCCCGCACGGCGTGGGCGACGACTTCTCCGACCCGCACCCCTCCGCGTGGTGCCTGCACCTCATCTACGAAGCCGACTCCCTGGAGCAGTTCGAGGAGCGCGGCCGGGAGCTGGAGAAGGCCCTCAACAGCAGCTTCCGCACCGAACCGACCGACGCCTGACCCACCGCTCCACCGCTCACCGCTCACCATTTTTCCGAACCGCAGACGAGGAAGAGACGAACATGACCGAGCCCACGTACGACCAGGAAGTCCGCGGCTACTTCGCCGACAAGGCCGAGGCCTACGACGACGTCGACCTCCAGCCCTACTGGGTGCTCTCCGACCGCCTGCTCGCCGACGCCCTGCGCGAGGACGTCATCAGCGCCCTGCCGGAGGACTTCGCCTTCCTCGACGCGGGCGGCGGCACCGGGCGCTGGACCTCCTTCTTCGCCCAGGAAGCCCCCCGCAGCACGGGCGTCCTCTATGACCTCACCCGCGAAATGATCAAGGTCGCCGAGACGAAGGCCGCCGAGCGCGGCTTCGCCGACCGCGTCCGCTTCGTCCAGGGTGACCTGGCCGACGTCGGGGAGACACTGCGCGGCGAGTCCTTCGACCTGGCGTTCAACTTCCACAACGTCCTCGGCTTCGTGGCGGACCCCGAGCAGACCGTCAAGGACGTCGCCGGACTGCTCAAGCCCGGCGGCCTGCTGGTGTCGTTCCTGCCCAGCGTCTGGCACACCACCTGGTTCAACATCGCCGTCGGCAACCTCGACGAGGCCGAGAAGGCGCTGACCCGCCGGGGCCGGTTCACCGACACCATGCCCGACATGCACCTGTACGACGTGCAGCGCATCCAGGAGATGCACGCCGCGGCCGGGCTGGAGATCGACGCGCTCTCAGGCTTCCCCAACCTCATCTACCCCGGCTACCAGGAGACCCAGCTCCACGGCTCCACCGAACAGCTCGTCGACATCCTGGCAGGCGACGCCTTCGAGCGCGTCCTCGCCATGGAGAAGAGCGTCCGCAAGGCGCCCGGCATCGCGGGACGCGGCAACAACCTCTTCGTCGTCGCCCGCCGCCCCGCCTGACCGCGACAGGGAGCACACCATGGCCACCGACCTGCTGTCGGAGTCCTTCGCCAGGGACCCGCACCCGCACTACGCCCACCTGCGCACGACCGACCCCGTGTGGTGGGACGAGGCGACACAGAGCTGGTACGTCACCACCCACCAGGACGTGAACGCGCTGCTGCGGGACGGTCGGCTGGCCGCGCGGATCGGAGAGGGGTTCCTGGGCGACCACGACAGGCACGTCCTGGACGACGTCGCCGACATCCTGTCGTTCTTCGACTCCTGGCCCATGTTCACCGACCCGCCCGAGCACACCACGGTGCGCTCCGCCGCCGCCCCGGCCTACCGGCCGGGCGCGGTGCGGCCACTGCGCGCGGCCGTCGCCCGCCACGCGCGCGACCTGCTCGGCCCGCTCGACCCCGCCAAGGCCGACCTCCTCGGAGACTTCGTCCAGCCGCTCGCCGTGGGGGTCACCTGCGACCTGCTCGGCATCCCCGGCGAACGCCGCGACGTCCTCCTCGCCTGGTCGGGGGAGATCATCGGCTTCATCGGCGTCCCCGTGCTCGACCCCGGCCGGGCCGGAAGCGCGCGCACCGCCATCACCGGCCTGCGTGACCATGTGGAGCAGGTCACCCTGCCCGACGCGCGGGCCGGGCGCGGCCCCGCACAACTGCGGGCCTTCCTCGACCTCGCGCCCGACCGTGCCGTCGCGCTGTTCGCGCAGATCCTCACCGGCGGCATCGAACCGGTGGTGGCGTGCCTGGCCTCCGCCCTGCGCCACCTCCTCGGCGACGCCCGGCCGCTGCTCGACGCCGTGCGGACCACTCCTGGCCTCGCCGAGGAACTGGCCGAAGAGGCACTGCGCCTTGAGGCCCCGTTCCACTTCGTGCCGAGGACCGCCGTGGAACCGGTCGCCGTCCGGGGGCGCACCATCGCCCCCGGCGAGCGGGTGGCGCTGGTCGTCGCCGCCGCCAACCGCGACCCGGAGGTCTACGCCGACCCCGACTCCTTCCGCCCGCCGGACCCCGCGCGGAAGGAACCGCCGCACCTGGCGTTCGGCGCGGGGCACCACTTCTGCCTGGGCGCAGGGCTCGCCCGCCTGACGCTCGCCGAAGCCGTGCGCGCGGTCGCCGACTGGGCGGGCGACACACCCGTAGGACGACTCGACGGCGAAAGGGGCCCCGGCTTCGGACACACCGTGTGGAAGCGGATGGGGCTCGGGTACTGAACCATGCAGTGGACACCTCGCCTGCCCTGGCAGGCCCTGCCCGACGGACTGCGCCACCGCGTCGAGGAGCGGCTGGGAGCACCGGTCACCGGCGTGGACGCCGTCACCGGCGGCTTCTCCGCGGGCTTCGCGGGCGTCGTGCGCACCGAGCACGGCCGGGCGTTCATCAAAGCGACCTCCGAGACGGTCAACAGCCACGGCCGCGCCCTGTACCGCCAGGAGCACAGCGCCTGCCGCCTGCTCTCCGCCACCCGGGCACCCGTGGGCTTCCTGTGGGGCCTCGACCACCAGGACTGGACGGTCCTCGCCTTCCGCGCCGTGTCCGGCGGCATCTGCGGACCTGGCTGGCCCCCCGGTCAGCTCGACGCGGTCCTGCGCCTCCTGCGGGAGACCCGGATCACCGCTCCGGCCGGCCTGCCGCCGGTGGCGACGCTCCTGCGGGACGCCTTCGACGCCTGGTCGGTCCTGGCCGCCGACCCGGCCTTCGACGCCTGGCCGGTGGACGCGACGGGAGCCGAACTGCTGCCCCCGCGGCGGTGGGCCGAACTCGCGGAACAGGCGCGCCACGCGTTCACCGGCGACGAACTCCTCCACGCCGACCTGCGCGCCGACAACATCCTGTGGAGCGACGCCGGGCCCGTCCTCGTCGACTGGGCCTACGCCTGCCGGGGAGCGGCCGCCTTCGACCCGGTCTACCTCCTGCTGGAGGTGGCCCGCGTCAACGGCCGGCCGCCCGAGGCGGAACTCGCCCAGGTCGTCACCGCGTACGGATGCGCCGACGCCGACGCGACCGCGCTGCTCGCCGTGTTCGGCGGCTGGTTCACATGGATGTCCCGCATGCCGCCCATCCCCGCGCTCCCCACCCTCCGCGACTTCCAGAAGGACATGGCACGGACCGCGATCGAGTGGGCCGGCGCCCGCCTGCCGGACCGCGCGCAGCCGCAGCCGTAGCCGCCCGAGAAAAGGACCCCTTCCATGACGCAAGGCACCACACCGGGCACGGCGCCCGCCGCGGACGATCCGCTCGCCCAGGAGCTGTTCGCCACGACCAGCTCGCTGGCGGAGTCCCCGGAGACCAGGGGCACGGTGCTCCGCTTCCTGCGCACCCTCCTCGACCGCGGCTACGAACTGCGCCCAGCGGCCCCGGTGACCGAAGGGGACGACACCGTCGCGTTCGTCAACGCCACGGTCACCCCGTACAAGCGAGCCCTCGCCGACGGGCACCCCATCGGACGGATCTGCCACTACCAGCCCTGCTTCCGCGCCCACGGCGAACGCCCCTGGCTCTTCGCCTTCGGCATGACCGGCCTGCTCGCCGACCTGGCCGACGACGAGGACCTGGCGCGGGTCACCCAGGACAACCACCTGGCCACCCTCGCCGCCCTGAGCGACCACCGCGCCGACCGCCTGCACGTCCTCGTCGACGAGGAGGACACCGACCTGGCCAAGGCGGTGACCGAGGCGGCGGACCGGCACGGCGGCACCGTGCACGTACTGCGCGACCCCGAGGTGGCCAGCCGCTGGGAGTACGGCGAGGGATACGCGCTGCGCGGACGCGGCGTCACCTACTACTACCGCCGCCCCGGCGTCGGCTGCGACACCGACTGCCGCCCCGACTGCCGCTGCGCCCGCTGGCAGCCGCTGTCCAACCTGATCCTCGTCGAGTCCGGGGACCGCCGCTACGCCGAGGTCGGCTTCGGCGTCGAGATCACCGCCGCCATTCCGCTCGGCCCCCACGCCTACGCCCTCCCCGAACTCGCCGACCGCGTCCGCACGGCGGAACTCGCCGGACTCACCCCCGGCGACGCGGCCGACGCCGTCAACCTCTACCGCGCCCTGGCCCTGCTGACCGAAGCCGGGGCCCGCCCCGCCGGCAAGGGCCCCGGCTCGATCCTGCGCAAGTTCGCCCTGCGCCTGACCGACCTGCTGAACCGCACCGGCGACCGCGACGCCCTCCTCGGCGGATTCGGCGCCACACCCGCGCTGCGCGCGCTGCTGACCGAAGAGGCCGACCGGCGCGCCCGTACGCTGGAGCAGAACCTCAAGCGGGCCGCCGCGGCCCTCGACAAGCGGCCCGACACGTCCGACGGCGACCTGTGCGCCACCTACGGCCTCGCGGACGAGCAACTGACCGCACTGCGAAGCCTGCGGCGGCGGCCCCGACGACTGCGGCGCGGTGACACCGTCGCCGTGGTCTCACCGTCCTGGCAGGGTGCCGACGTCTTCCCGGCGCGGGCCGAGCGCGGCATCGCCGACGTGGCGTCCTGGTCCGGCCTGCGCGTCGGTCCGGCGACCACACCGGGCGGCCATCCGGCCGGATCGCGCCAGGCCCGCGCAGCGCAGTTCAACGCCGCCCTGCGCGACCGCGACACCAAGGGCATCCTCTGGATGATCGGCGGCCTCGCCGCCACCGAACTCCTCGACCTCATCGACTACGAGGCGTTCGCCGCGAACCCCAAGGTCGTCTGCGGCTACTCCGACGCCACCGTCCTCCACCACGCGCTCTACGCCCGGACCGGCGCCACCACCTTCTACGGCCCGGCCGTCCTGTCGGAGTTCGCCGAGGCCGGCGGCACCCCGCCGTTCACCCGGTCCTCCTTCCTCGACCTGACGATGCACGGCTGGACCGGAGACTTCCCCCGCTCCGAGGAGGTGTACGACGAGTTCGTCGACTGGGCGGGCGACGACCGCCCCCGCGTCCCCGAACCCGCCCCCGCGCGCACCGTACTGCGCCCCGGCACCGCGCAGGGCCCCCTGCTGCCGGCCTGCGTACCCAGCGCGCTGCAGCTCCTCGGCACACCGTGGCTGCCCGACCACCAAGGGCACGTACTCGCCCTGGAGTTCGCCAACGACGACGGCTACGGTCCCGCCCACGCCGCGCGCGACCTGTGGCAACTGCGCCACGCCGGTCTGCTCGACGGGATCGAGGGCCTGGTCATGGGCCGGCCCCGCCAGTGGCCGGCCGCCGCCCGCGCGGAACTCGACCGCATCCTGCTCGACGTCAGCCACGGACTGACCTTCCCCATCGTCACGGAATTCGAGTTCGGGCACACCGACCCCGTCCTCACGCTCCCGGTGGGCGTGCCGGTGCAGCTCGCCGGGGACAGCCTGCGGCTGCTGGAACCGGCGGTGCGCTGAGGCGCGCCGGTACACCGGCCCCCGACCTACTGGACCGCTTGACCGCTTGACCGGCTCGAAGGAGAACAGATGCGACTGTCACCGATCGGAACGCGGATGGCAGGTCTGTCCGGCCTGCGCAGCATCATGGAGGACGTGGCGGCCAGCACCGCGGACACCTCTGCCGAGGAGTGGCTCAACCTCAGCATCGGCAACCCGGCGGCCATCCCGGCGGCCGGAGCGATGTGGCGGGAAGCGCTCACACGGGCGCTGGAGGAGGACTTCGAGGCGGTCTGTGGCCGCTACGGCCCCTCGCGCGGCAGCGCCGGCCTGATCGAGGCCGTGAGCGCCTACTTCCACCGCGCCTACGGCTGGGACCTGGGCCCGGAGAACGTTGTGGTCGGCCCCGGCAGCCAGATGGTGTGCTTCGCGGCGGCAGCGCTGTTCTGCGGCCCGGAGCCGGACGGCACCCACCGGCGACTCGTCCTCCCCATGGTGCCGGACTACACCGGGTACCAGGGCCTGTGCATGCACGAGAACGGCATCGCCGGAGTCGCCCCGCGGATCGTCGAGGAGGGCGAGCACGGCTTCCGCTACGCCCTCGACCTCGACGCGCTGGCCCGCCTGGACGACATCGGCATGCTGCTGATCTCCACCCCCGGCAACCCGACGGGCCGTGCCATGGACCGGGCCGAGCTCGACGGCCTCATCGCCTTCGCCGAGGCACGGGACATCCCGCTCGTCATCGACCACGCCTACGGTGCCCCCTTCCCGCGGATCGGTGAAGTGCCCGTCGAGCCGGTGCGGCACCCGCACGTCGTCAACTGCTTCTCGGCCTCCAAGGCAGGCATGCCGGGCGAGCGCGTCGGCTTCGCGATCGGCGACCCCCGGTACGTCGACGCGATCGCGGCCTTCCTCTCCAACTCCGTGCTGCACGCCGCGCAGTTGCCCCAGGCGGCACTCGCCGCGACGCTGCGCGAAGGCACCCTGGACCAGGTGACCCGCGACGCCATCACCCCGTACTACCGCGGCAAGCGCGAGCTGATGGACGCCCTGCTCACGGAACAACTGCCGCCGGACATCGCCTGGCGCAGCCACTCCGGGGCGGGGGGCATGTTCGCCTGGGTATGGATCGACCACCCGTGGTTCGACGACGCGGAGCTCTACCGGCGTCTGAAGGAGAAGCGCGTCTTCGTCGTCCCCGGCCGCCACTTCTTCGTCGACGCGACCACGACGGACCTTCCGCGCGGCCACGCCACCCGCTGCTTCCGCATGAGCCTCAGCGCCCCGGAGAAGACCTTGATCGACGGCGTCTCACGGGTCGCGGAGACACTGGACGAGATGCGAACGGAGACGGACCACACACCTTGAGCCTCCCGGCGCCTCGGCCCGCCTGCCCGCTCACGGCACACTGCCGCCCTTGGGCAAGGACGACGCGCAGGCGCAGGGCTGAGCCTGTTGGCGGACGGCTCGGGGTGTGAAGTACCCACGCCCGCACCACCGCGAGCGGGCCTGGACCAGCCCGACTGCCGCGTCACCGGAACGTCATATGCGGCGCGATACGGTTCCGTCCTGCCAGCGGTAGAGGTCGCGCAGCAGGGACATCTCGGCGCCGTGATGGATCAGCTCCTTGTTGACGTGCATGATGATGACTTCCATGGGAGGCCGCTCGGGACCGACCGCGGGCGGATTGTCCAGGTCGGCGTCCGCGAGTCCGCGGACCCCTGTGTTCCATCTTCCGTACATCTCGTCGAGCTGTTTCAGCGCCTCGTCAGCAGTTCCCGCGTAGGCGAATGTCTTGATGTCGATGTCCGGGCCGCCGAAATGCCATCCGACCCGGTAGCCCAGGCACGAGACGATGACGTGCGCCATCCGCCAGGCAATGGTGGTCACCGGCGCCGGCTCCGGGGCGGTGGGTGCGGAGTCCATGGTCCATTCCCCGGAACCCATCGACATCGGTGCGGCCGTCCCGCCACGTGGGCGGATGCTCCAGCAGCCGTGCACCGGCTCCCAGAAGTACTCGTCATCCGTCAGACCGTCCAGCCGCGGCCGCAGGTTCGTGCGCCAGTGCCGGTCCAACTGCTCCGCGAGCCGCTCGCTTCTCGTCATCTCCGCACTCTACAGACCAGGGAGACCCGGCTACGGGCCTCAGCAACACCGGGCGGCGGGAGGACGAACCGAGTGAGCGGGCGCCCGCCGTCCCCGGCGTGGTGGACCTCACAGGCCGGGCCACCTCGGTCGATGTCGCTCGTCTCCGACCACAACCTGGTCTACACGGAGCTCGCACCGCGAGGGCTCGGGCCGCAGCGATCACCGCAGGGCTGGTCAGGCCGGTGAGTTCCCGCTCTCCGTGGGGATCGCGGTGCGGCAGGAGGCCATGCCGTCGTCTGCGCCACTCGTCACGATGATGCCGGGTCTCGTCTCGTCGGACATGGTGCTGTAGGTGTTGTTCGTGACCGCGTTCCGGGCGCCGCAGGCGAAGCTGCCGTCCGAGGCGTGCACCCAGTACGAGACCATGGCGTTCGTTCCCGACCGGCGGAACTGGTTGCGGTCGATGAGGTTGTCGCTGCTGCTGCGCCGCAGGCGTACCGGGTCACCCGAGATGCCCTGGAAGGTGCTGTTCTTCACGGTGTTGTGGTCCTGACCCAGCCGTCGGGTCGTCCTGGGGGCGCGCCGGTGTCCGGAGCCCATCGTGTCAGGTTCCGGGAGA
Source organism: Streptomyces sp. NPDC050703 (assembly GCF_040654435.1). NCBI lineage: Bacteria > Bacillati > Actinomycetota > Actinomycetes > Kitasatosporales > Streptomycetaceae > Streptomyces > Streptomyces sp. NPDC050703. The sequence continues at coordinate 109,959 of NZ_JBFAHX010000020.1, read as the reverse complement.
ACTACCGGGCGCAGGCCGTGATCGTGGCCTATGAGTGAGGACGGATATGTTGGTCCGATGACCGATGCCATGCCGCCCGGCGGCGCTGTCCTTGATGCGGGTGAACTGGAGGCTCGGTGGGCCCATGCCTGGCGGCCGGAGCAGGTTGCGGAGCGGCTGGCCGGCGTCGGTGTGCCCTGGTGCGTCGTCGCGGGGTGGGCGCTGGATCTGTTCCGCGGAGGCGAGTCGCGGCCCCACGGTGATCTGGAGATCGCGGTGCCCGCGGCGGGGTTCGCGGAGGTACGGGACCGCTTTCCCCGATACGTGTTCGACGCGGTGGGCTCGGGACGGGTCTGGGCGAGGGCAGGGGCCGATGTGCTCGCGGCCACGCACCAGACGTGGCTGCGGGATCCGGTGAGCGGCCAGTTCCTGGTCGACGTCTTCCGTGAGCCGCATGAGGGCGGGACGTGGATCTGCCGACGGGACGAGAGCCTGCGGCTGCCGTATGACGCCATCATCGAGCGGACCGCGGACGGCATCCCGTATCTGGTACCGGAGCTGGTGCTCCTGTTCAAGGCGAAGGCGTCACGGCCCAAGGACCAGGCGGACTTCGACGGGGTCCTGCCGTTGCTGAGCCGGGCGCGGCGCGATGCGCTCAGCCGGTGGCTGACGCGCGTACATCCCGGGCATCCATGGCTGGCGCGACTGGCGGGCCAGTGAAGGACTCCCGGGCCGGCGCCACCCGCTGCGGCACCAGGGCCCACATCCTCCACGGCACCGGCACCGGCACCGGCACCGGCACGGTCGCGGCCATCAGGCCATGGCTCCGCCCGTGAGCCGCCGGACAGTGCCTAGCCGTCCGAGCCGGGAGCGTCCAGCAGGGCGAGGAACGCCGCGGCCGCGGGGGAGGGGGTGAACCGGCTCCAGATGAGGCGCTCGACCCGCACCGGGCCTTCGCGGACCGGCACGCACCGCAGGCCGTGCAGTCCGGCGGCGAACGCCGCGGGCAGCAGCGCGATGCCGAGGCTCAGGCGGATCAGCCGGGCCATGAGTTCGACGCCGGCCTCGAAGGCGACCTCGCGCCGCAGTCCGGCCGCGGTGAACGCGTCGTCGGACTGGGCGCGGGCGGCGCTGCCTGCCGCGAAGTCCACGAACACCTCCTCGGCCAGACGGGGCAGGTCGACTTCCCGCTCCCCGGCGAGGGGGTGGTCCGGCGCTACCACGGCGACGTGCTCGCCGTGCGCGAGCTGCCGGTCATTGACCCCCTGCGCCCGGAAGCCGGGCGGCACCCCGAGGAACGCGGCGTCCAGCGTGCCGTCGCGCACCTGCTCGACGAGGCGTTCGCTGGCGGCGGTCCGCAGACTGATCCGCACCTGCGGATAGCGCCCGCGGTAGTCCCGCAGCACCGCCGGAAGGTCGACGGCCGCCACCGTGGGAATCGTCCCGAGGGTCAGCCGGCCCCGGATCTCGCCCGTGGCCGCCGCCACCTCCGCCCGCGCCCGCTCGGCCGCCTCCAGGGCCTGGCGGGCGGCGGGCAGGAACGCCTCCCCGGCGACGGTCAGCCGCACCCGGCGGCTCGTCCGCTCGAAGAGCCTCGCGCCCAGCTCCTTCTCCAGCCTGGCCACCTGGTGGCTGAGCGCGGACTGGACGATGTGGCACCGCTCGGCGGCACGGGTGAAGCTCGCGGTCTCCGCCACCGCGACGACGTACCTCATCTGCTGAAGGTCCATCAACCCATCGTGAAACGCGATGGATCACATGACAAGCATGCGTTGGACCGATCGATGGCGGCTCGGCGATGCTGGACTCACCGGCCCGAAGCCACCCCGGGCGCCGCAGGCGCCCCGCACCCACGGAGTCCCCCATGCGCGTGATCGCCTTCGACCACCTCGTCCTGAACGTCGCCGACATCGAGCGCTCGCTCGCCTTCTACACCGGCCCGCTGGGGCTCGAACCCGTACGGGTGGAGGAGTGGCGGGCGGGCAAGGCCCCCTTCCCCTCCGTACGGGTCAGCCCCACCACGATCATCGACCTCGTCACGGGTCCCGGCGGCCGGCCCGCGGGCACCAACGTCGACCACATCTGCCTCGTGGTCGAGCCGCTCGACTGGCAGGAGGTCATCGACTCCGGAGTCTTCACAGTGGTGGACGGCCCGGGCGAGCGCTTCGGCGCGCGGGGCACCGCGCTCTCCCTCTACGTGCGGGACCCGGACGGCAACACGATCGAGCTGCGCTGGTACCCGCAGGACGCCCAGGGTCCGGCCTCCTGACGCCGGCCGGCGGCCTGGCGGTGCCGCCCGGGCCGGCGCCGCCGGACGGCGTCACGCGGGGGCGCCGAGCGGCGGGTGCTCAAGCACGCTGGGCCTGTACTCGACCAGCTGGATGCGGCCGTCGAAGGTGCGGTGCCCGGTCATCTCCAGGGCGACGTCCGGATAGCCGTCGTAGATGCGCTCTTCGCCCGTGGCCCCGGTGATCACCGGGAACATCACGACCCGGAAGCGGTCGACGAGCCCGGCCCGCAGGAGGGACCGGCACAGGCTGAGGCTGCCGATCGTGCTGAGGAGCCCCGAGCCACTGGACTTCATGGCGCGGACCGCCTCGACGGCGTCGTCACGGACGAGCGTGGAGTTGGCCCAGGTCAGCGGCTCCTTGAGGGAGGAGGAGAACACCACCTTGGACGCTTGCGTGAGCTCGTCCACGGACGCCTCCTCCTCGGGCCGGAACTCGTCCTGGTCGCTGGGGACCTCGCCTGCGGCGAAGCCCGACATCAGGCGGTAGGTGTTCGCTCCCATCAGGTAGGTGGCCTCGGGCTGCTCGCCGAGCCATGCGAGGTACTCCGGGCCCTCAAGGCCCCAGAAGCCGGGCCAGCCCTCTCCCGACGCGTAACCGTCGAGGGAGGTGATGAAGTCGACGAGAAGTTCCGACATGGTGGTGTCCTTTCCTGAGGTGTCATGAACTTGGACCGGTGGCGGGCCGCGAACTCATCGGCCCCGAACTCGTCGGCCGCGAACTCGTCGGCCGCGAACTCGTCGGCCGCGAACTCGTCGGTCGCGAGCTCGTCGGTCGCGCGTGATGGCTGTCCCCCTCTCTCCTCCGGAACAGCCGAATCCCCGGACACCGCGGCCCATGGCCACCACAATGGCCACACGCTGCAATGTCGCCATGAAGGCCGCGCACCCAGGACAGACGTCCCAGGCGTGCGCGCGGAGAGGGAAAAGACGTGAGTGTCAACCAGTACCCGTCTGCTGTGCCGGACACGCTGAACACCGGGGTCGCGCACAACGCACGGGTGTGGAACTACTGGGTCGGCGGAAAGGACCACTACGAGGTCGACCAGCAGGTCGGTGACCAGGTCGCCACGGTGTTTCCCGTGATCCGGGACGTGGCCCGCGCCGACCGCGAATTCCTCGGCCGCGCGGTCCGATTCCTGGCCTCCGAGCGCGGAGTGCGGCAGTACCTGGACATCGGCACCGGACTGCCGACCCTGGAGAACACCCACGAGATCGCCCAGAGAGTCGCGCCCGAGTCCCGGATCGTCTATGTCGACAACGATCCCATCGTCCTGGTGCACGCCCGCAGCCTGCTGGTCGGCGCCCCGCAGGGCGCCACCGACTACATCGACGCCGACGTCCACCGCCCGGACACCATCATCGAGGGCGCCTCGGCGACGCTCGACCTCGACCGGCCCGTCGCGGTCATGATGCTGGGCATCCTCAACTTCATCCTCGACACGGACCAGGCGCTGGACACCGTACGCCGGATCATGGCCGCGGTGCCCTCCGGCAGCTACCTCGTCATGACGCATCCCACCACCGACACCGACCTCGGCGGCGAGGGCAACGTCGAGGCCATGGAGTTCTGGAACGCGAACGCCACGCCACCGATCACCGCCCGGACCCGGGCGGAGATCAGCGCGTTCTTCGAGGGACTCGACCTCCTGGCCCCCGGTCTCGTGTCGTGCTCGCGATGGCGTGCCGGGTCGGAGTCCCCCGACGTGCTCCCGCAGTTCGGTGCGGTGGCCGTGAAGCCCTGACGCCTCGCCGCCCCCCCGGGGACCCTGCCGCGCCTTCTTCAGGCCGTCTTCTGCGATGCGGCGGCCTCGGGGCGCAGGTCGTCGAGGGTGAGCTGGTGCGAGGGCGGATCGGGCAGGATGGCGCGTCGGGTGGTGTGCGGACCCGGGCCGACGTGGAGGAGTTCGCCCGGGTCCATGAGGCGCCAGTGGGGGTTGTCGTCGATGCGTTCGCTGGCGACGACGACTGAGGAGTGTCCGGCCAGTTCGGTGGAGTGGACGCGCAGGTGCCCGTCGCTGCCGCTGTGGTCGAGGTGCCGGGTGCCGTGGTGCCCGCCCGGCGGACGTTCGAGGACGTACAGCTCGTGGGTGTCGGGGTAGCGCAGCGCCCACATCTGGTCAGGTGTGGTGAGGATGAGGTTGAGGGCGTAGACGGGCAGGTTCCGCGCGATCCACCGCGCGGCGTGCTCGATGCCGGCGCCGACGTCGCCGCCGTGGTCGCGGGTCTCCCGGGTGATGAGGGCGAAGAACCGCTCGGAGTCGGTGTCGCCCATGGCCGGTGCGCGGTCCCGGCCGAGGTGGTCGTCGAGCCGGTCGAGGCCCTCGATGACTCCGTTGTGGGCGAAGAGCCGCCCGTCCTGCTCGAAGGGGTGGGTGTTGCGGGCTTCCAGGCCGCCGGTGGAGGCGAAGCGGATGTGGGCGAGGAAGGTCGTGGACTCCACCTGGCGGGCGTCTTCGGCGAAGGCGCGGTCCCGGTAGGCGGCGATCGGCGCCTTGTCGACGTGCGGAGTGCCGTCCCGGGTGAAATAGCCCAGGCCAGTGCCGTCGGGGTCGTGGTGGCTCTGCTTGCTGAGACTGTCGGGGGCGTCCAGCAGCCAGAACGTGGCGACGGTGCGCCGCGGGGCGCTGCTGAGGCCGAACAGACGGCACATGGGTCCTCCTTGCTCGCCGGACGGCCGCCGCGTTCGCAGCCGCGTGTGCGGGCCCCGGCGGTGCGGCGTTCGCGGTGGGGTCAGTGGCGGCCGGGGCGGCCGGGGTTCTTGGTCTCCGCGCCGTGGGCGAAGCCGCCCGCGTCGTCCTCGCCGCGGTGGGGCTCGCCCTGCTGGTCCAGCCGGGGGAGAACACGGCGCAGGTCCTCCAGGAGCAGGTCGGCCAGGTCGTGGCTGAAGCCGTTGCGGACCACGATGCGCAGGACGGCAAGGTCGGTACGGTCCTTGGGGAAGGTGTACGCGGGCACCAGCCAGCCGCGCTCGCGCAGCGCGGCGGAGACGTCGAAGACGCTGAAGTGGTCGACGCCGTCGCGCATCCGGAAGGCGAAGACCGGGAGCCGGCTGCCGTCGGTGATCAGCTCGAACGGGCCGAGCCCGGCGATCTCACCGGCGAGGCGGGTGGCGACGTCGCGGCAGGTCTGCTGCACCCTGCGGTATCCGTCGAAGCCGAGACGCAGGAAGTTGTAGTACTGCGCGACGATCTGCGCGCCGGGCCGGGAGAAGTTCAGCGCGAAGGTCGGCATGTCGCCGCCGAGGTAGTTGACGTGGAAGACCAGATCGTCGGGGAGGGCGTCTCTGTCGCGCCACAGGGCCCAGCCGACGCCGGGCATGACCAGGCCGTACTTGTGGCCGGAGGCGTTGATGGAGGCGACCCGCGGCAGCCGGAAGTCCCATTCGAGATCCTGGTCGAGGAACGGGGCGATCATCGCCCCGGAGGCACCGTCGACGTGGATGGGGATGTCCAGGCCGGTACGGGAGTGCAGTTCGTCCAGGGCCGAGGCGATGTCGGCGACGGGTTCGTAGGAGCCGTCGAAGGTGGAGCCGAGCACGGCGACGACACCGATGGTGTTCTCGTCGCACAGCTCGACCGCCTTGTCGGGGGTGAGGTGGTAGCGGTCGCCCTCCATGGGCACGTAGCGCGGTTCCACCTCGAAGTAGTCGGCGAACTTCTCCCAGCAGATCTGCACGTTGATGCCCATGACGAGGTTGGGCCGGTCGGCCGGTCTGCCCTCGGCGCGGCGCTTGTGCTGCCAGCGCCGTTTGAGGGCCAGGCCGCCCAGCATCGCCGCCTCACTCGACCCGGTCGTCGAGCAGCCCGTCGCCTGCTGGGGGGCCTCCGCGTGCCACAGCCGGGCGAGCATGTGCACGCACCGGCGCTCCAGCTCGGCCGTCTGCGGATACTCGTCCTTGTCGATCATGTTCTTCTGGACGCACTCGCTCATCAGACGTCGCGCCTGCGGCTCCGCCCATGTCGAGACGAAGGTCGCCAGGTTCTGCCGGGCATTGCCGTCGAGCATCAGCTCGTCGTGAATCACCTGGTAGGCGGTATCCGGCTCCATCTCGCGCTCCGGCAGCGCGTACCGCGGCACCCGCAGGGGCTCGCGGCTGAAGACCGGGTTGATCTCCAGGTCCCGGCTCTCGCCGCGATCGGGGTGGGGCTGCTGCACGGGCATACGGGTTTCACCTTCGCTTCGTCCGTGGCCTCTTCCGGCGGCCGGGCACACACGTTGTTCGCAGTTCCCGCCGCCGTGCGGGGAATCCACCTGGCCCAACCGACGCCGACCGGGGCCAACCGGGCCCAACCGGGTGCGGACAGGTCTAGAGAGGTCTCTAAAGTTTGAGTACTCTATAAAAAGGGACACGTCATTCGGTTCGGGCTCGGCCGGTCTCGGCCGGTCTCGGTACGGTTCAGGCGAAGGGGCGGCGCGTATGCGGACAGTCGACGGTCGGGGCCTGCGCGAGCAGCACAAGGCCCTGCGGCGCTCTCGGATTCTTGAGGCGACGCGCGAACTCCTGCGGGAGAGCCCCGGATCGGTGCCCAGTACCGAGCGGATCGCCGAGCGAGCGGGAGTCTCCCCGGCCACCGTGTACAACCTGATCGGACCGCGCGACAAGGTCTGGGAGGCGCTCGCCGCCGGTTTCACGGACGAACTCGAACGCCGCCTGGCCGCCGCGGGAGCCGGTGGCCCGCGGGAGGTCGTCAGGGCGACCGTCCAGTTGTTCGTGGACGACCCGGTCGTGTCGCGCCGCATGGTGCGCGCCTGGCAGGGGAGCGGCCTCATGCTCGACCGCAGTCCGCACACCCACCTCCGCCGGGCGATGGGGGACGCACGCGCCGAGGGCCTTTTGCGCGCCGACATCGACACCGACGCGTTGGCCGCCGTGGTCAGCAACGCGTGCCTGGGCGCGCTCCACCAGTGGGTGGCCGCGTCGATCGACGACGGCCGGTTCCTGGCGCGTGCGCTGTTCGCGCTGGACGTCGCCCTCGCCGCTGCCGCCACGGACCCGCGCCGTGACCAACTGCTGGCACCGCTCCGAGACCGGGGCACGCGATGACGGCCGACGGGCGACCGCACCCCCGCACTTTCCCCGGCCACGGCGGGATCGTACTCACGGCCGACACGTGGGGCGAGGAGTCCTCGCCTCCGCTCGTCCTGCTGCACGGCGGCGGCCAGACACGGCACGCCTGGGGCCGGACCGGCCCCGGGCTGGCCGCGCTGGGATGGCGGGTCATCGCCCCCGACCTGCGCGGGCACGGCACCAGCGCGTGGTCGGCCGACGGGGACTACGACCTCGGTCTGTTCGCCGCGGACGTCCGGGCACTCGTCGCCGGGCTCGGTGACCGCCCCGTACTCGTCGGCGCCTCACTCGGCGGCCTGAGTTCGCTGCTCGCCGCCGGGGAAGCACCCCGGGCGGCGGTCCGCGCGCTGGTCCTCGTCGACGTCGCCCACCGGCCCGATCCGCGCGGGGTCCGCCGGATCGTCGAGTTCATGCGGCGCGACCCGGACGGCTTCGCCGCTGTCGAGGAAGCGGCCGCGGCGGTCTCCGCCCATCTGCCGCATCGCCCGCGCCCGAGCGACCGGGAGGGGATACGGAACAACCTGCGCCGCCGCGGCGAGCGGTGGGTCTGGCACTGGGACCCCCGGCTGCTGGACAGCTTCGACGGCCGGATGGACCCTCCTGGCATGGCGGAACGCCTCCTCGACGCCGCGCGCCGCGCCGACGCGGCGATCCTGCTGGTCCGCGGCGGGATCAGCGATGTGGTGGGCGAAGACATCGCGGAGGAGTTCTGCGCCAGGGTCCCCACCGCGCGGCGCGTCGACGTGGCCGACGCGGGGCACATGGTGGCGGGTGACCGAAACGATCACTTCATCGAGGCGGTCGTGCCGTTCCTGGCGGGGCTGGGGCAGCAGTGAGAGCTGCCGCCCCGCCGACATCGCGGCCTCGCCCTGTCAGCGCGGGCCGGCCGTCCGGTAGACGGAGACGTGGGAACGCGACTCCGCGGTGAATTCCTTCCCGGTCCAGTCGGCGTGCCGGGACTCCAGCGTCATTCCGGCCAGTTCGGCCATCAGGTCGAGTTCGCTCGGCCAGATGTAACGGTGCGGGCTTCGCAGCAACCGGGCCTCGCGGCCGGCCCCGGCATCGAACCGGAAGTGGTGCGAGACGACCTGCTGGTGCAGGACGTCGTAGGTGTCGAGCCCGATGTACCCCGTGGCCGACTCCCAGACCATGGCCCGCTGACCCGGTGGCAACTTGCGGAGCTCGGGCACCCACAGCTCGACGACGAACCTCCCGCCCGGCGCGAGGTGACGTGCGGCGTTCCGGAAACAGACGACCTGCTCGGCCTGCGTGAGGAGGTTCGAGATGGTGTTGTAGACGAGGTAGACGAGCTGGAACTCGCCCGGGACGCGCGCGGTGGCCATGTCGCCGACGACCACCGGGACGGCCGCCTCGTCCGCCTTGGTACGCAACTGGTCGAGCATCGGCCTCGACAGCTCGATGCCGCTGACCGGGACTCCCCGCTCCGCGAGCGGCACCGCCACCCGCCCGGTCCCGATGGCGAACTCCAGCGCCCGCCCGCCATCGGCCAGCTCCACCAGGCGGTCCACCGTCGGCCCCAACACCTCGGGCGCGAACACGCCGGTACCGGGGGTGTCGTAGCCTTCGGCGACCTCGTCGTCCCACATCTCTTCCTGCAGCATGGACAGCGATGTTCGACCACCGCCCGAGAGACGTCAACGCATTTTCGTGACGGCTGGTCAGGGCATGGACCGCAAGGGCGGATGCTGTGTCGTGATGCCCGGCGGCTGGAGGAGGGGCGGGGGTTCGGGACCCGGGTCGTGGGTGAGGACGACCTCGGCGGCCGACGGCTCGAATCCGTTGGGCCAGCGGGTGCGGTCACTGGCCAGGGCGCCGGCCAGCCGGGCCCGGGTGAGGTCGGCGGTGCTCAGGTCGGCGCCCCGCAGGTCGGCCAGGCGCAGGTCGGCGTCGCGGAAGACGGTGCCGCCCGCATCGGCCTTGCGCAGGTTCGCCTCGCGCAGGTCGGCCTCGGCGAAGTCGGCGTCGCGCAGGTCCGTCGAGACCATCTTGGCGCCCCGCAGGTCGGTCAGGGCACAGCGGGTGCGGCGCAGGATCGCCGTGGTGAGGTCGGCGTGCCGCAGGTTGGCGGAGACGAGGGACGCCTGCGTCAGATTGGCGTGGTACAGCCCGGCCGCCTCCATGCAGGACCGGTCGAGGTTGACGTCGGTCAGCCACAGTCCGTCGCAGTCGGCGCGGCGCAGGTCGGTGACGCTGAGGTTGAGCCAGGTCTGCTCGCGGGGGTGCAGCAGCAGTACGCCGAGGCCGGTCAGCGCCACCTGGGCATCGGCGGCCCGCACCTCCAGCGGCACGATGTCGTTGATGGGCGCGTCCGCCGCCGGGGCCCGCTCTCCGGTGGGTGGCCAGGGCAGGTGTGTCCGCAGGTAGGCGGCCTGGATGGAGAGGACGGCGTCGCGGTCGCGGGCGGAGTGCTCGGCGATGCGCCACAGTGCGTGGAGGCCACCGATCCGCGTCTCCACCTTGTCGCTGCCGAGCTGGTCCACGGCCGTGGAGAACCGGTCGGTGACATACCCTTCGCGGGTGGCGTGCAGGCTGTCCTGGCTGACGCGCACCTGCCGCCAGGTGGCGTACGCGCCGAACAGGACGACCATGCCGCCTACGGCCTGGAGAAGCGTCGTCCGGACGTCGTTCACCGCGGTCAGCCGGTCCTGCGCGGCCAAGCTCGCCCCGGCGAGATCGTGGTCGACCACCACACCGGGTACGAAGACCAGCAGCGCGCCCACCGCGGCGACCGCCGCCGTCGCGGCCAGCGTGCCCGCGGCCACCCGCCGCCACGCGATCGGACGACGGCGTGCCGGCCCCCCTATGTCCATGGGAGTGGAGCGTAGGTGCCGAGAGCGAGGTGATCAAGAAGAGAAGCCGGGGGGCGAGCGACGTGGACGGCCGGCTCGGCGGGCGGAACGGGGGCACCCGGGCGCCCCCGTCCGATCTCCGGGATCACTCCGCCAGGTCGAAGAAGCGGATCGGGGTGTTCGGCTCGAAACCGATGCGCGGGTACACCGGCGCCCCGGCCACGGTCGCGTGCAACGTGGCGCGGGTCAGGCCGGTGGCAGCGGCACCCTCGTGGAGGGCCTTGCGCGTCACCGCTTCACCGTAGCCCTTGCGCTGCCACCGCGGGTCGGTGGCGACGAAGGCGACGAAGAGACGGCCATCCGCCTCGACCGTCGTGGCGCACGCCACCGGGACGTCGCCCCGCATCGCCAGGTACGCGTACATCCCGCTCGTCCAGAGCGCGGAGCCGGTCAGACCGTCGCGGCCTTCCTCAAGCGGGAATCCGTACGCGCGTGACTGGAGGTCCGCGCAGGCCCGCAGGTGCTCGTCGGTGCGCACACGCACGAACGTCAGGTCGGGATGGACCGGGTCGGGGACGGGCAGCAGGTCTCCGGCCATGCCCGTGCCGGGGAAGGCGTACCGCAGGCCCGCCCGCTCGGCCGCCGCGGGCAGCGTGGCGCGGGCCTCGGCGTCGAGGAGGTCCTCGAAGAGCCACAGGAAGCCCGGGTGCTTCTTCGCGCGCATGATGTCCGCCGCCTGCATGAGGCGTTGTGCGGCGAGGTCGGCTCCCGCTCCCGGTTCGGTCAGGGTGACGCAGTTGTAGAACGAGAACCGGCAGTCGGCCCAGCGGACGGCGATGCCGGGGAGGTCGCTCACATCCGCGTCCGCATCGCGGTCGAGCACCAGGGCGCGCCAGACAACGGTGAGCTGTCGTGCCGATTCGATGGATGCCGTCAGGTCGGTCACCGTACTCCCCGGAGTCGTCGTTGTCGTCGCGGTCGTTGCGCCGTCGCCGCCATCAGATGATGCCCTCGAACTGCTTGTCCTCGGTGGGGGAGCCGGAGCGCGGCACGTGGTAGGAGTCGCGGCCGAAGCGCCGCCACAGGGCGGCTATGAGGAAGGCGACCACTACGGCGACGGGCGTGTAGTTGAACGTGGCGGCGGTGACCGGGCTGCTCTGCGGCAGCAGGAACAGCACTGTGACCGCCGCCGCCCACACCACCGCGATCCAGCCGATCGGCCGGCTCCAGCGGCCCAGGTTCCAGGGGCCCGGGGAGAACCGGTCGCGGTGGATCAGCCGCAGCAGCACGGGGATGGCGTAGGCGGAGGTGAAGCCCACGACCGAGATGGCGGTCACGGCCGCGAACGCCGTGTCGGAGTACAGGGACGGCAGTGCCAGCACGAAGGCCACGGCGACCGCGAGCCATACCGCGTTGGCGGGGATGGCGGTGCGGCGGCTGACCTTCTTCCAGCGCGCCGAGCCGGGCAGGGCGCCGTCCCGGGCGAAGGCGTAGATCATCCGGCTGGCGCTGGCGGTCACGGTGTAGCCGCACAGGAACTGGGCCACGATGATCACAAGGAGCAGCGCCTTGGCGGTCGCCATGCCCAGTGCGTCCAGGAGGATCTGCGCCACGGGTACGCCGGTCGGGCTCTGCAGGGTCGCGGTGTAGTCCTGGACGGCGAAGAGCAGCGTGGTCAGCAGGATGCCGCCGGCGATCCAGGACACCGCCACCGAGCGGAAGACCCCGCGGGCCGCCGCGACGGAGGCATGGTTGGTCTCCTCGCTCAGGTGGGCCGAGGTGTCGTAGCCGGCCAGTGCGAAGACCGGCAGCAGCATGCCGAGGAGGATCACGTACGCCGGGGCGCTCCAGCCGGTGTTGTTGGTGAACTCGGTGAACACGAAGCCGGCCGACTGGTGGTGCGAGGGGACGAGCGCCAGGGAGCCGATGATGACGACGGCGCCTCCCAGGTGCCACCACGCGCTCAAGGACGTCAGGACGTTCATCAGGCGGGTGCCGAAGAGGTTCATGGCCGCGTGCAGGGCGAGGATGACGGCGTAGAGCGCCAGCAGGGAGCCCTTGCTGGGCGCGTAGTCGAACTGCAGGTTCAGCCACGCGGCGGTGAACGTCGCGATGCCGTAGTCCTGGGCGGCGATTCCGCCGAGCAGGCCCAGGAGGTTGAGCCACCCGGTGTACCAGCTCCACCGCTCCCCTCCGAGCTGGCGGGCCATGTAGTACAGGCCGCCGCTGGTCGGGTAGCGGGAGGTGATCTCCGCCAGGGCCGCCGCGAGGCACAGCACCAGTGGCCCGACCGCGAGCCAGCCCCACGTGATCACCGCGGGGCCGCCGGAGTTCAGGCCGTAGCCGAACAGCAGCAGGGTCCCCGACATGATCGAGATGACCGAGAGGGAGGCGGAGAAGTTGCCGAAAGCCCCCATGCGGCGATGGAGTTGCTGGGTGTAGCCCAGCGACTGGAGGAGGCGCGCGTCCTCGTCGTCGCGGTCGACGCCGTGGTCGCCGGAGCGGTCGGTGCCGAGGCCGACGCCGCTGTCGGCCGGGTTCCGCTGCTTACGCGGTGTTCTCATCGCAGTCATGGGTTCTCCGCACGAAGAGCTGAGTCGGGGGGCAGGTGGGGTGGGCCGAGGGGGGCCGGTCGGTCCGCGGTCACGGGTGGTGGCCTCCCGTTCGCCGCGGGCGGGACCTGAGGCAGGCGACTCGGTCCTCCTCGAACGCCTTCCGCCACTCGGCCTCCGGGTACCGGGGGTCGTAGAGCCACGGGGCGGGAGTGGCGAAGTCGCCGATGGCCGTGAACACTTCGACGGCCCACGCGGCGAAGCCGCCCCTCGCCAGGGCATAGGCGAGGTAGTTCAGGTCCAGCTGGGAACCGGTGGCCGGCTCGCGCTTCCGGAACCAGCCCTCGAAGGCCCGGGTGATGGCCCGGGTGGTGTCCTCCCTGGTCCACAGGAGGTTCATCATGACCGCGCCGCCGTTGTCCCGTCGCTCGCGGTGTTCCTGCACACGGGCGTAGAGGGGCAGCAGGAGCAGCGGTGAGTCGGGCGGCGCGAAGGAAGCCGTCCAGCGGGCGAAATCCGTCGCGACGGCCTGCCGGCCCGCGGGGCCGGGGCGGGTCTGGAGCGCCTGGGACATGCGGTGCCACGCCTCGCGGTTGAAGGGGTCCCTGCGGTGCGCTTCCGACAGGAGGCCCCACGGCCCGGCGGGCAGCAGGTACTCGTGGGGCGGCGGAGCGACGTGATGCTCCGGGTAGCGTCCAGCGCTGTCCGCTTCGGCCAGGGCCAGCCGGCAGATCCAGGGCACCGCGTCGTCGGGGTTGCCGTCGCTCGCCCGACGGCAGGCGTCCCTCGCCCGGGCCACCAGTCCGTCCAGGTCCCGCGCCTTGCGGTAGTCACGCGCCCAGTCGCGCCGGTGGGCCTGCAGCACCCGTTCGGTGGCGACTCGGGCGTACATCACGCGCGCCGCGAGGCTTTCCGGTTCCTCTTTCAGCCACAATTCCACGACGTTGGCCTGGGCCGCGACGACGCCGAGGACCTGGGTGCGGGATGTCCACTGCGACCAGCTGCCGGTACGGGCCAGCAGGTGCCGCATGCGCATCCAGTATCCGGCCTGGATGTCCTGTACGGCGGTGTAGAGGTCCGTGTCGCGGCCGGCCGGGTTCACGCCGCCGGCGGGGCTCGAACTCTCCATCAGCGCGCCTGCGGGCCGGACGGACGGGCCATGAGAAAAGGAATCCTTGGGGCAGTGGGGGTGAGTGCGGGGGTGAGCGGCACGGATCGAGTGCCAGACAGGTACTTAAGTGCCTGGAGAGGCGCATGGCCAGGGAATCCAGGATTGTCCGGCTGCTCAGGTGTGGCTTTCGGACACGCGACGGGGGGACGTCGCCGAACGTAACCATGGGGCCACTCGCAGCACTCGGGTGGCGCGCCGCCGCGGGCGGGTGCTGGTCGCCGCGTGCGCACGGGTGTCGGGGCGGGGTTCCCGTTCCGGCTGGTGAGAGGCGTGAACTCCGCCGTGCGGCTGCCCGGATGAGCGCGAGGCGGGGTGGCCGTGCGGTCCGGTGGGGCGATGCGCGACGGGTCGCAGGAGTCAGGGCGAGCCCTCGGGCCACCGGCCCGGACGGCACCGAGGCCGACCCGAGGTTCCGTACGCGGGTTCCCCGTGGCGCGGGCGTGCGCGGGTGGCCCGATGGCGGCCTTTCGAACACGCGATCATTCGGCCAGTTCGGTACGTTGATCACTGGCTGTGAGCAGGCATCGGCCGACGGGCGTCACGGCCGGGCTCGACGGATTCGGCCCAGCGGTTCCAGGGGCCGCGAACCACATGTCCCACAGGCTCTCAGGGCGAGTGAGGCACCCGGAACCCGCGCCGGTACTCGCCGGGTGTCGTGTTCAGGCGGCGCCGGAACGCCCGTACCAGCGTGTCCACCGTGCCGAAACCGCAGTCGGCCGCGATCCGTTCGAGTGTGGCGTCCGAGGACTCCAGGGCGTGGCGGGCCTTCTCCACGCGCACCGACTCGATGTATGCGTGCGGGGTCATGCCCAGTTCGGTCTTGAACAGGCGCGTCAGATGCCGGTCGCTGACGTGCGCGTACTCGGCGAGAGCGGTCACGGTCAGCGGCTCGGTGATGTGGCGCAGGACGTGGTGGCGCAGCTCCTCGACGCGGCGGGTCGTGGAGACCTGGGTCAGCGGGACGCTGAACTGGCTCTGACCGCTGGGGCGTTTGAGGTACATCACCAGTTGGCGGGCCACCCGCAGCGCGACCGCCTCGCCCAGGTCGTCGGCGATGAGCGCCAGCGAGAGGTCGAGGCAGGCGCTGATCCCGGCCCCGGTCCATACGTTGCCCTCGCGGATGAAGATCGGGTCGGCGTCGACCTGGACGGCCGGGTGGTCGGCGGCCAGCCGTTGCGCCGTCGACCAGTGCGTCGTGGCTCGCTTGCCGTCCAACAAGCCCGCCGCGGCGAGCAGATGAGCCCCCACGCACACGGAGGTGATCCGGTGCGAGCGGGCGGCGAGCACCTTCACCCACTCGACGAGCCGGGGGTCCACGAGCGGGTGTACGCGGCGCTCCTCGTCCACTTCCACGGCGCCGGGCACCAGCAGGGTGTCGATGCTGCGGCGCGCGGCCTCGTCGAAGGTGACGTCGGGCAGGACGCGTACGCCCGCCCCCGTGGTGACCGGGTCCATGGTCGCGGCGGCGAGCGCGACCTCGTAGGCCGCCGCCTCGTCGGTCTCGCGCGCCGCGAGGGAGAACACCTCGGGGGGCCCGGTGACATCGAGCAGGTCGACGCCGTCGAAGAGCACGATGACGATGAACCGCCTGGCGGAGGCGGCGGTGTCCGGCATGGGTCTCCCCGGTCGGGTCGGGCGGTCGGGCTGTCATGCCTGGACCTGCCGCGCCCGCATCCGGCATGTCGGGACCGGAGCATGTCTCCCACCGGCATGTCTGGATCTGCAGGTTACACGTCATTGCCGACCTGTCCGCCCCGTCATAGCGTGATCGACGCAGCTCGACAGAACGTCGCGAACTGCGCATTCCCTTTGTCTCCGCGTATCCATGAAGGCGGTTTCCCCATGTCCCGAACGACGCTGCGCGAGCTCAACGGCTTCGACCAGACGCCCGCGAAGCTGGCCGACGCGACACTCATCCTCGTCGACTTCCAGAACACCTACACCCAGGGCGTCATGGAACTCGACGGCTGGCAGGAGTCCCTCGACGCCGCCGCGCGGCTCCTGGCGCGGGCCCGCGCGGCCGGCACCCGCATCGTGCACGTCATCAACGACGGCGGTGAGGGCACCCCGTACGACATCCGCGCCGAGATCGGCGGCATCCACCCCGCGGTCGCGCCCCTCGACGGCGAGCCGGTCGTCGTCAAGCAGGTCCCGAACGCCTTCGTCGGCACCGACCTCGACACGCACCTCACCGAGGGCCAGGACGTCGTCATCGCCGGCTGGATGACCCACATGTGCGTGGCGTTCACCGCGCAGGGCGCCTTCCTCAACGGCAACCGCCCCACCGTCGTCGCCGAAGCCACGGCGACCCGTTCGCTCCCGGTCACCGGTACCGACCTCGACGCCCGCCAGGTGCACGACAGCGCCCTGGCCACCATCGCCGACCTGTACGGAGTCGTGGTCGCCACGCAGAAGGAGATCGTCTGATGCGGACCACGCTGCTCCGTCCGGCCGCCGCCCTGGGCGCCGCCGCCGTGCTCGCCGCCACGCTCACGGCGTGCGGCGGGAGTTCCGAGGCCGCGACGCGAACCGACAGCCGCGACCGGCGCCACGAGAAGAACCACGCCGAGGACACCACGACGCTGCGTGAGCTGATGAAGCTGGACGAGACCCCCGCGAAACTGTCCGACGCGACGCTCGTCCTCGTCGACTACCAGAACGTCTACACCCACGGCACGATGGAGCTCACGGGCTGGCGCGACGCGGTCAAGAACACCCGGACCCTCCTGAAGCGCGCCCGCGAGGCGGACACGCCCGTCATCCACGTCGTGGAGAAGGGCTACGACCTCAAGTCGAAGGCGGGCCAGATCATCCCGGCCCTCAAGCCGGCCGAGGGAGAGGCCGTCGTCGAGAAGGCCGTCCCCAACGGCTTCCACGACACCGACCTTGCCGCCCAGCTCAAGAAGACCGGCCGCAAGAACGTCATCATCTCCGGCTTCATGACCCACATGTGCACCCTCTTCACGGCTGAGGGCGCCGTCTACAACGGCTACGCCCCGACCGTGATCGGCGACGCCTCGGCGACCCGCCCCCTCCCGGTCAAGGGCAACCCGCGCGGCATCCCCGCCCGGCAGGTCCACGAGAGCGCCCTCGCCACGGTCCAGGACCGCTTCGGAGTCGTGGTCCCCAGGCAGCGAGACCTCAAGTAGCACGGGACGCGCCTGACCCCGGCTGCCGCGGTCAGGCCTCCACCATTCCCGGCAGGTACCGGCTCCTGACCTTCTCGCCCCCCGTGCACCGGCGGCCGAGCAGGACGGCGTCGGTCGGCGCCCGGTACACGCTCCACTCCTCCGTCAGCTCCGGGGACCACTCGCCGGGCGTCACCGAACAGGCCGCCGTCCCGGCCATGAGCCGCGCGTACTGGTGGCGGGTCGTACCGCTCTCGTCACCGATGTGCTCCCGGCCCACCAGAACGTGATCGTCCGGCGCCGTGTGGGGGACACCGCCGGCCTCGGTGAACGGGCGGCTCCACCGGACGTCGCGCAGGGTCAGTTCCCGCCCGGCGAGGACAAGGCGCGCGTACCGGTACCGGGTGCCGCCGCCGGGGCCTCCCTGGTGCTCGCGGCCCACGACGACGTAGCCCTCCGGGCACGACCAGGTGTGGTCGGACTCCTCCACCGGGCGTGACCACCGGGCGTCCACGACGTGCGCCCGCGTCCTCGACTCCATGGGCAGCGTCCTCTTCATCGGTAGGGCCTTTCCTCTCGGGTGCCGTGCTTCTGGGATTGCGGGCTATCGGGTAATGGGCTTCCCGGTCGTGCTCGGGCGGGAACACCGCCCGGATATCCGGTCTCCGGCGGAAGCGGGTTGTCCGGATCCGGTACCCGGATTACGTCCACCGGATTGGACAATGACTCTGCGAGCGTCGGCGGGCCGGGGGTGGTGGCTGTGCCACGGGGAGAACGTCCACTGGAGGACGACGGGGGCGAACTGACCGCTTTCGCGGCCGACCTGCGGCGGTTGCGGGAGAAGGCGGGCAGCCCGCCCTACCGGCAGCTCGCACGCGACGCCCACTACTCGTCGTCCACGCTGGCCGACGCGGCGGCGGGCCGCAGGCTGCCGAGTCTGCCGGTCACCCTCGCCTACGTACGGGCCTGCGGCGGCGACACGAGGGCGTGGAGGGAGCGGTGGCACGCGCTCAGCGCCCGGCTCGCCGCCACCGCGGCGGCCGCCGCCGAGACCCTCGGGGCCGGGGACCGCGAGTGGCGAGGGCCCTACGCGGGGCTCGCCGCGTTCCGGCGGGAGGACGCCGCCTGGTTCTTCGGGCGCGAGGAGCTGACCGACGACCTGGTCCGCCGGGTGCGCTCCGGGCGCTTCCTCGCCGTGTTCGGCGCCTCGGGGGCGGGAAAGTCCTCGCTGCTGCGGGCCGGCCTGCTGCCACGCATCGATGACGGGGCCCCGTGGACCACCGTCCTCTTCGCCCCCGGCGCCCACCCCCTGGAGGAGTGCGCCGCGCGGCTGTCCGCCGTCGCCGGCGGCTCGGCGACCGCTCTGCGCCACGAGCTGACGGCCGACCCGAGGGCCCTGCACCTGACCGTGCTCAAGGCCCTGGCCGACCGTCCGCCCGAGGCCGAGATCCTGCTGGTCATCGACCAGTTCGAGGAGGTCTTCACCCTCTGTTCCGACGCGGGGGAGCGCACCGGGTTCATCACCGCCCTCCTCACCGCGGCCCGGGCCGCCAACAGCCGCACCCGCGTCGTCCTCGGCGTGCGGGCCGACTTCTACGCGCGGTGCGCGCACCACCCCGACCTCGTCGAGGCGCTGCGGGACGCCCAGTTGCTCGTCGGGCCGATGACCACCGACGAACTGCGCCGGGCGATCAGCCGGCCCGCCGCCCGCGCCGCCTGCGCCGTGGAGGGAGCCCTCCTCGCCCGCGTGATCGCCGACGCCACCGGCAGGGCCACGGTGCTGCCGCTGGTCTCCCACGCCCTGCGCGAGACCTGGCGCCGCCGCCGCGGCAGCACCCTCACCCTGTCCGGGTACGAGGCGGCGGGCGGCATCGAGCACGCCCTGGCCCGGACCGCCGAGAAGGTCTACGTCGGGTTCACCCCGGCCGAACGGGACCTGGCCCGCGCCCTCCTGCTGCGCCTCGTCGCGGTCGAGGAGGGCACGGACGCCTCCGGGCGCCGTCCGGCCCGCGCCGACCTGTACTCCCTGCACGCGGACCGGGCCGAGGTGGAGGCGGTCCTCGACGCGCTGGCGCGTGACCGGCTGATCACCCTGGACACCGACACCGTGGAACTCACCCACGAGGCGCTGCTGCACGCCTGGCCGCGTCTGCGGCGCTGGATCGACGAGGACCGCGCGGGGCTGCTGCTGCACCAGCGGCTGAACGAGGCGGCCACCGCCTGGGACCGTGAGCACCGGGACCCGGGGGCGCTGTACCGCGGGGCGCGGCTCGCGGCGGCCGAGGAGTCCTTCGCCGCTCCCCACAGCACGCTGACCGCGCTGGAGCGGGACTTCCTGACCGCGAGCACCGCGGCCCGGGACCGCGAGCGCTGGGCGGCGGTCCTCACCACGCGGCGCCTGCGCGGCCTCACCGTCACCCTGTCCGTGCTGCTCGTCGTCGCGCTGGTGTCGGGCCTCATCGCCTGGGACCAGTACCGGATCAGCGAGGGCCACCGGCGCGAGGCCGTCGCGGAACAGCGCGCCGCCCTGTCCCGGCAGCTCGCCGCGCAGGCATCCATCCTCCTCACCGACGAGTCCGACCTGGCCTCGCTCCTGGCCGTCCACGCCTACCGGGTCCGTCCCACCGCCGAGGCCACCACCAGCCTCATAGCCGCGGCCTCGCGCCCCCTGCAGCAGCGGCTCACCGGCCACAAGGGCGAGGTGACCGCGGTGGCCATGGGCCCGGACAGCCGTACGGTGGCGAGCGGCGGGCGTGACGGCACGGTACGGCTGTGGAACGCGACGACCGGCAGGGCGGGCACCACACTCCGCGGCCACCGGGGAGCGGTCGACGCGGTGGCGTCGAGCCCCGACGGCGCCACGGCGGCGAGCGGTGGCCGCGACGGCACCGTACGGCTGTGGGACACGGACACCGGCAAGCAGCGTCGCGCACTGCCCGGACACCGGGGCGGCGTACGGGCCCTCGCGTACAGCCCGGACGGGCACACCGTCGCCACCGGCGGCGGCGACGGCACCGTACGCCTGTGGGACACGGGGACCGGCGAGCGGCGCAGGACGCTGCGCGGACAGCGGGGCGGCGTGGAATCCGTGGCGTTCGGCCCCGACGGCCGCACGGTGGCGAGCGCCGGGGACGACGGCACCGTACGGCTGTGGGATCCGCGCACCGGCGCGGCACGCACCCCGCTCGACGGGCACAGGGGCACGGTCAACGCCGTGGCGTTCAGCCCGGACGGGCACACCGTCGCCACCGCTGGAGCCGACGGCACGGTACGGCTGTGGGACCCGGCCACCGGCAAGAACCGCGTCACGCTGACCGAACACCGCCGCGACGCCGAGTCCCTGGCCTTCAGCCCGGACGGCCGTACGCTCGTCAGCGGCGGCCGGGACGGGACGGTACGGCTGTGGGACACGGTGAGCGGCGCGCGGCGCGCCGTGCTGAGCGGCGAGTGGGGCGCGGTGCGGTCCGTGGCGTACAGCCGCGACGGGAGCACGGTGGTCACCGGCGGCGGTGACGGCGCCGTACGGCTGTGGACCGTGGCCACCGGCAAGGCGCGCATCACGGTGCCCGGGCCCCGGGGCACCGCCGACGCGGTGGCGTTCAGCCCGGACGGCCGCACGGTCGCCGCCGGCGGGGACGACGGGACGGTACGGCTGCGGGACGCGGCGACAGGCGGGACGCGCACCACCCTCGACGGGCACGAGGGAGCCGTGCGGTCGGTGGCGTTCAGCCCGGACGGCCGTACGGTGGCCAGTGGGGGGAGCGAGGGGACCGTACGGCTGTGGGACACCGGCAGCGGCAAGCGGCGGAAAGTGCTGACGGGGCATCAGGGGGACGTGCTCTCCGTCGCGTTCAGCCCCGACGGGCGCACGGTGGCCGGCGGCGGGCGTGAGGGGACCGTACGGCTGTGGAACGCGCGCACGGGCGAGCAGCGGAAGGCGCTGCCGGGGCATCGGGGTGGCGCGGAGTCCGTCGCGTTCAGTCCCGACGGGCGCACCGTCGCCAGTGGCGGACACGACGGGACCCTGCGGCTGTGGAACACGGCCACCGGCAGGGCCCGGGGGGAGCGCGAGCGGACCACGTCCCCCATGCGCTCGGTGTCGTTCGCCCCGGACGGGCGGACCGTCGCCACCGGCAGCGATGACGGCACGGTGCGGCTGTGGAACGCGCACA
This sequence comes from Streptomyces sp. NPDC050703, assembly GCF_040654435.1. NCBI lineage: Bacteria > Bacillati > Actinomycetota > Actinomycetes > Kitasatosporales > Streptomycetaceae > Streptomyces > Streptomyces sp. NPDC050703. The sequence continues at coordinate 88,789 of NZ_JBFAHX010000020.1, read as the reverse complement.
CGGGACGGAAGCGGGCCGAGCTGCCCGGAGCGCGCCGCAGCACACAGGCGGTGGCGTTCAGTCCCGACAGCGGCACGGTGGTCAGCAGCGGCCGCGACGGGACGGTACGACTGTGGGACGCCGACACGGGGCTGCAAAAGGCGGTGCTCCCGGGGCGTGCGGGCCCGGTGCGGTCCCTGGCCTTCAGCCGCGACGGCCGCACCGTCGTCACCGGAAGCAGCGACGGCGCGCTGCGCCTGTGGAACGTACTCCTGAGCACCGACGAGGCGATCAGCATGATCTGCAAGTCGCTGAGCAGGGACCTCACCCCCCGAGAACGCGCCCGTTACCTGCACGATCCGCACCAGCGCCCACCCCGCCGGGCCTGTGGGCGTTGACCGCGGGGCGCGTGGGCCGTTGTCCGGCGCTTGTTGTCCGGCGCCGGGCCCTCGGCGCCGGACAACGACGGACCGGTAGAAGCGAGTGGTCGACCACTGCCGGGTACCGCCGGGAACGAGGAGCCTGCTGCGATCATGACGTCTTCGACGAGTACGTCCGGCACGACCGCGCCCCCAGTACGCCAACCGCCGGGGCGCCGCCGCAGGGAGTTCTGGCGCTCCCCGCCCGACCAGCCCCACTGGGCCAGGCCCGGCCTCCTGGGCATCGCCGCCCTCGCCGCCCTGCTCTACGCCTGGAACATCACCAGCAGCGGGCTCGCCCCGTACTACTCCCTGGCCGCCCGCAGCATGTCCGAGAGCTGGAAGGCGTTCCTGTTCACCACCGTCGACCCGGCGGCGACCCTCACCATGGACAAGATCGGCGGCTTCCTGTGGCCGCAGGCGCTGTCGGCGCGGGTCTTCGGCTTCCACGACTGGGCCCTGACGCTGCCGCAGTGCGTCATGGGCGTGGTCTCCGTCCTGGTGCTGTACCGGCTGGTGCGCCGCTGGCAGGGGCCCGCAGCCGGGCTGCTCGCCGCGGGCCTGCTGACGGTTACGCCTGTCGCGGCCTCGATGTTCGGCCACGCGATGATGGACGCCTCGCTCATCATGTGCCTCGTGCTCGCCGCCGACCAGTACCAGAAGGCCGTCGGCACCGCCCGGCTGGGGCCGCTGCTCCTCAGCGCCCTGTGGATCGGCATCGGCTTCCAGATGAAGATGATGGAGGCCTGGATCGTCGTCCCCGCCTTCCTCGTCGGCTACCTCGTGGCGGCACCGGTACGGCTGAGGCGCCGCCTTGGCCAACTGGCGGCGGCGGGCGCGGTGCTCTTGGCGGTGTCGCTGTCGTGGGTGGCCCTGCTGACCTTCACCCCGGCGGAGCACCGCCCCTACGTGGACGGTTCGACCAACGACAGCGCCGCCGCGATGGTCTTCGGCTACAACGGCTTCAACCGCCTGCACGACGGACTGATCGACGGCGGGATGCCCCAGATCGACAACGGGGACAGGGACAAGGACGACAGCGGGAAGAGGGGCGAGGGCGACAGCGGGAGCAGGGACAAGGGCGACAGCGAAGACGGTGCACGGAGCGCGCCGACGGCCCCGCCCGCGAGCGGCGGGCAGGGGCAGCCCGGAAGCGACCAGGAGAAGGAGGGCGCGGAGAAGGGAGGCGCCGGACGGCAGCCATCCACGGCCCCACCGTCCGGCGCGCCCCCCGGCGAACCCGACAGCAGGCCGCCCGGCGGCACGCTGCCCGCCCCTGAGCCTCCCTCCGACGCCGCCCTCTGGCTCAAGCTGGTGCGCGAGCCGATGGCACCCCAGATCGGCTGGCTGTACCCGCTCGCCGTGATCGCCCTGGGCACGGGAGTGGCGGCGTACCGCGGGACCGCCCGCACCCACCCGGGCCGCGCCGGCCACCTGATGTGGGGCACGTGGCTGGCCACGGCGGCCCTCGTGCTCAGCGCCCTCGGCAACCTCTTCCACACCGCCTACCTGTCCGTCCTGGCGCCCCCGCTCGCCGCCCTGGCCGCCGCGGGAACCATCGCCCTGTGGCGCGCGCACCGGGCGGCGCCCGGTGGCCGGCGCGTCTGGGCGCTGCCCGCGGTGATCGCCGCCGAAGCGGGCTGGACGGTCCACCTGGCCTCCGCGCACACGGACTTCGCGCCCTGGCTCATCCCCGTGGTCGTCGTCGCCGCGCTCGTCGCGGTCCTGGCTCTCGGCCCTCTGCGGGGCAGGGCCCGCCGGGCCGGGCTCGTCGGACTGCTGGCCGGCTGCGTGGCCATGTTCGCCGCGCCGACGGCGTGGTCCCTGTCCGTACTGAACGAGCGTTACGCGGGATCGGCGTTCGACGCGTCGGCGGGCCCGCGCCCCGAGGGCGCGGGGACGGGCGTGACGGCCGGGAGGGTCGTCGGCGGGGGGAGCGGCGGGGACACCGGGGACGGCCCGGGAGCCGGGACCGGTTCGGGCGAGGCGGCCGACACGGGCGGGGGACCGGGCACGGTGAACGTCAGCCAGGACACCCGCTCCACGCTGACCGCCGCCGAGAGCAAGCTCCTCGCCTACGTCCAGCGGCACAACGGCGCCGCGAAGTACACCATGTCCACCGAGACGACGATGGCCGCGGCCCCGTACATCTATGCCGAAGCCGTACCCGTCCTCCCGGTGGCCAGCATGCACGGCGAGGCCCTCACCCTGACCCGGTACCGGGAACTCGTCGCCGCGGGGGACCTCACCTACGCGCTGATCACCGAGGAGGGCGCGGAGAGGTCGAGGATCAGCGCCTGGGTGCGGTCGGCCTGCACCGAAGTCGATCCCCGCACCTACGGCGCCGGTGACACCGACGACCGCGGCACACGGAAGCTCTACCACTGCGCCGCGGCCGACGCGGCCAAGTCCTGACCCTCCCACGAGGGTCTGCCGAGCGCCCCCGGGGACGGGGGACGGGGGAACACGGGGGAACACGGGGGAAGAGGGAAGAGGCGGTGGCCGCGGCCTCAGCGGCGGCCACCGCCTCCGCCCGTCCGGGAACCGCTGTCCGACCGGCCGAGCGTGCGTTAATATGCCCGGCGAATCCAGTGGGGTTCGACAGAACGCGCATCGCGTGACACGGGGGTAGAGAATGAAGTCGACGAACCGGTTCAGTCCGAAGCTGCGTGCTTCCACCGCCTCGATGGCCGTCGGAGCCGCCCTGGCCGCGTCGCTGCTGACCGCGTCGCCCGCCGCGGCCATGTGGATCGACGACAACCCGGGCCCCAAGGTGGACAGTTGCCCGCCCGGCAACGTCTGCGTCTACGACGCCCTGATTCCTGTCGGCATGACGCCCGAACACCGGTACTACTACTATGGCTCGTACAACTTCGTGAACGAGACCAACGACCACACCGTGTGGAACAACCAGACCGGCGGGGCACGCGCACTGCTCTGCCTCGGCTACAACGGCACGAACTGCACCGTCACGATCCCCGCTGGACAGGCGTTCCACGGATCGCTGACGCCGTACAACTCGATCAAGCTGGTCCCCTGACCGCGTCCGGCTGAGGTCATCGGAGCCCCCGGCTCCGGCGGTGGCACGGTCGTGCAAGAGAGCCACCCGACGTGGAGCTGCTGATGACCACCGCACGAGACCTCGCCATCGTCGCCCGGGAGCCGAGCACCGACGGACCGGTGCAGCCGGGCACCCTGTCGCTCCTGCTCGCGGGCGCCGAGGTCCTCGACCTCATCGAGGCCCGGTGCCTCGTCCTGGACGGCGACCGCATCGTGCCGCGCGACCAGTCACCCACGGGGGACCGCCTGCTGGACGAGGCGGCCTCGGCGCTCGTGGCGCGGGAGCCGTACGAGACGGTCGAGGACTGGCTGTGGCGCCGTGGCCGCGGGCTGTCCTCCGCCTACGCCGAGGAACTGGAAAGGACCGGCCTCACGGTCCGGCCGCGGGGCCGCCGGATTCCCCTGCGCACCGGGCAGGCGGAACTGGTGGACTCGGCCGCCCGGCGCGAGGCGGGAGAGCGCTGGGCGGCGGGCGAACCCACCCTCGCCGCGCTGGCCGCCGCCGCCGGAATCCGCGAGGAACCGGCCGGCGACCTCACCGACGACGCGGTCACCGTGCTCGCCACCGTCGGCGACGCCGTACAGGAACTGGAGGCCGTACGGCAGCGGAAGGTGATCGAGGACGCCGCGTTCGACAACATCTGGCGCGGCTACTGAGCACCGGCGGCGCCGGACAGCGAGACGTCGCCCGCGGCGACCGGGCCCGGTACGGCGCGAGGGTGCCGTACCGGGCTCCGGGAGGAAGGTCCCTACAGCGCGCCGCCGAACGCCTCGGCGAGCCGGCGCCATTCGGTTCGCGGCAACGCCGCACCGCCCTCCTCGGCGGTGAGCACCTGGAGCGCGACGTGGTCGGCTCCCGCGTCGAGATACTCCTGGGTCCGCGCCTTGACGCGCTCGATGTCGCCGAGGGCGAAGAGGGCGTCGAGGAGACGGTCGCTGCCGCCGCCGTCGAAGTCGTTCTCCCCGAACCCCAGACGCAGCAGGTTGTCCGTGTAGTTGGGCAGCTGGAGGTACATCGCCAGCATCTGCCGCGCGGTGCTGCGGGCCCGTTCGAGGTCGGTGTCGAGCGCTACGGTCAGTTCCGGTGCGAGCAGGGCGTCGGGGCCGAGCGCCTCGCGCGCCTCGGCGGTGTGCTCGGCGGTGACGAGATAGGGGTGCGCGCCCAGCGCGCGGTCGGCCGAGAGCCTCAGCATCTTCGGCCCGAGCGCCGCGAGGACGCGGCGTCCTGAGCCCACGGGCGGTTCGGCCGCGTCGAGCGCGTCGAGGTAGGCCACCATCGCGCTGTACGGCTTCGTGTACTGCGGCACCATCGGCCCGTGGCTGACGCCCAGGCCGAGGACGAAGCGCCCGCGTGCGTCCGCCTCGACGGCCGCGACGCGCGCGGCCACGGCCTCCGCGGGGTGGTCCCAGATGCTGAGGATGCCGGTGGCCACGGTGACCGTACGAGTGGCGGAGACGACGGCCGCGGCGTCGTCGGGGGAGGGGCTGCCGCCGATCCAGAGAGTGCCGTAACCGAGTTCGTCGAGTTCGGCGACGGCTTCCGCGATCTCTTTCCTGCCCGCCTCGTCCACCCGGGAGCCGTGCAGGGCGCTGCTCCAGATGCCGATGCGGCCGAACGCGCTGTGTGTTTCAGAGGTCATGACGGGGTCAACCACGACCCGAACCGCCTATTCCCGGTTCGGACGAACCTTCACCCGTTCGCCGCGCGCGGGCCTGCCGGTCCGCAGTCGCGCGGCGTACGGTCAGGGCGTTCCGGCCACCGCGCGGGAGGCACCGAGCCCCGCCTCCTCCGGCACGGGTGGCGCACCCGGCGGGCTGCCGCACGAAACCCCAGGTCATGCCGTCATCGCAGGTCACATGGGGTGGCGTAACGTCGCGGCAACATCGCTCGCCTAGCGTCGGTGTCCGGCGCGGGGTGCCGCCCGCGCCGGACATCCACGCGTCCACCGTGAGGGAGTTATGCGCGATCCGAAGCCGAGGGGCGGGTCCGGCGTGCCGCTGACGCGGGCCGACCGGGCGAGGACCGTGGCCGGCGTGCTGCGCAGGCAGGTCATGCGCGGCGCCTTCCCCGGTGGAGCACTGCCCGACGAGCGGGCCCTGATCGCCGAGTTCGACGTCTCGCGGAACACCGTCCGGGAGGCCCTGGGGCTCCTGCGCGACGAGGGGCTCGTCGAACGCCGCCGGGGCGTGGGCACGGTCGTGACCGGCCGCGCCTACGAGCATCCGCTGGGTGGACTGTCGGGACTCGCCGAGGTCCTCCAGCGGCACGGCACCGTCGTCAACGAGGTACGCGAGGCCTGCGTCCTGCGGCCACCGCGCACGGTCGCGCGCCGGCTCGGCCTGCCCGAAGGGGGCACGGCCGTCTACCTGGAGCGGCTGCGCCGGGTGGACGGCATCCCCCTGTCCCTGGACTGCACCTACCTCATCCCCGAGGTGGGAAAGCCCCTGCTGGCTCACGCCGGGAAGACACCGCGCACACTGGAGAACCACGACGTCTTCGACCTGATCGAGACCGCGACGGGCATGCCGCTCGGCTCGGCCGAGGTGTCCGTCCAGGCCACGGTCACCGATCCGGCGACCTGCGCGGTCCTCGGGATGCCCGCGGGCGGCGCGATCCTCGCCGTCGAACGCCTCACCCACCTCGCCGACGGCCGCCCGGCCGACCTGGAATTCCTCCACCTGCGCGGGGACCGGCTGACCCTGCACGCCACGCTCGACCGGGCGACCGGGTACACCGAACCCTCCGGCAGTACCGGCAGCACTTCCCCGTAACGGCTCCACGCGCCGACCTGCCCGCGTACGACCGCACCTGACGCCGCGACAACCCCGTACTCGGCATGCCCGGTGACGCGACGCGCCGCGCGTGCCCGACTCCTCTTCCCTGTTCCACGGAGGTCCCGTTGGATCCCACCGAGTCCCGTGCCATGCCCGCCGCCCGCACCCCTCACCCGGCCCACCCGCCCTCGTCCCCACATCCCCGCCGCCGTCCGCCCGCGCTGACCACGACGGCCATGTGCCTGTGTGTCACCTTGGTGATCGGCATGGTCTCCGCCGTCAACCTGGCCATCCCCGATCTGTCGGCCGACGCCCTGCGGCCGTCCGCCCAGGGCGTGGTGTGGGTCGTGGACGGCTATGTCGTCGTCTTCGCCTGCCTGTTGGTGCCCGCCGGGGCGCTCGCCGACCGCCGGGGCCGCAAGGGGACGCTCATGTGCGGCCTGGGGGGCTTCACCCTCGGCGCGGTGATCTGCGCCGCGGCCCCGCACATCGCCGTACTGATCGCCGGGCGCATGATCAGCGGAGCCGGCGCGGCGGCCGTGCTGCCCACCACGCTCGCCCTGCTCGTCGACGGCCTGCCCGACCGGGCCCGGCGCAAGGCCGTCGCCGTGTGGGCGTCCATGACGGGGGTCGCGGCCGTGCTGGGCAACGTGGGCGGCGGCGCCGCCATCGAGTACGGCACCTGGCGCACACTCTTCCTCTGCCTCATCCCGCTTGCGCTGTGCGCCCTGCTCCTGGTGGCCGCGGTGGCCCCCGTCACCGCCCGCCGACCGAGCCCCGCCGCGCCGCTCGCGGCCACCCTCCTCACGGCCGGTTCCCTGGCGCTGCTCTACGGGATCGTCTCCGGCCCGCAGTCCGGCTGGAGCGCCCCGCCCGTCCTGGCCGCCTGCGTGGCCGCGGTGGCGCTGCTGGCCGCGTGGGTCCGGCGTGAGCTGCGTGCCCGCGACCCGCTCCTGGACCCTCGGCTCTTCACCCTGCCCGCCGTTCGGGCGGGCGCGGCGGGGATGGCCGCGCTCTTCGCCGGCATGTTCGGCCTCTTCTACCTCAACGGCCAGTACCTCCAGTACGCCAAGGGGTACGGGCCGCTCGAAGCCGGGCTGCGGCTGCTGCCGATGGCCGCCGCGCTCCTCGCGGGGCCGCGCCTCGGCCTGTGGTGGGAGCGGGTGTGCGGCCGACGCGGCACCGTCCTCACCGGAATGCTGGTGCTCGCCGCCGGGCTGTGCGTGGTGTCGGCCGCCGATGCCCGCACCCCGTACGTGCTCTACGCCGTGGGCGCCGGACTCACCGCCCTCGGCTGCGGCACCGCCAGTCCGCTGCTCTCGCACGCCATGATGAGCGCGCTGCCCGTGGAGAGGGCCACCACGGGCTCCGCGTTGCAGAGCCTCGCCAGGGAGCTGGGCAGTGCCGTCGGCATCGCCGTCACCGGCACCGTCACCACCGCCGTCTTCACGGCCCGACTCCCCGCACGGCTGTCCGGGCCCGACCGGCCGACGACGGTGGCGGAGGCCGTGTCCCGCACATCCGACCCCCACCTGCACAGGGCGGCCGTCGACGGGTTCACCGCCGGCCTGCACACCGCCACACTGGCCCTCGCCGCCGCGATCACCCTGGTCGCGTTCGCCGTCACCAGGTGGCTTCCGGCCGAGCGGTGAAGCGGTGAGCCAGGGGGGGAGCGTCAGCCAGGGGGAGCGGTATGTCAGGAGGAGCGGTGAGTCAGGAGGCGTGGCTAATGCGGCTCCACGCGCTGCAACTTCGCCCGGCGGACCACCTCCGGGCCCATCCTCGCCGCCCGTGCCACCAGCGCGCGGCCGTCCCAGTCCGGCGGCCAGCCCTCCCACAGCCGCAGCCTGCCGTCGACCACGACGGCGGTGATCTGGTCACGACCGGCCAGGCGGACCAGTTCCCACTCCAGGGCGGACGAGGGGGTGAGTTCGGGGACGTCGATGTCCACGACGAGGAAGTCGGCCGCCTTGCCCACCGAGATCTCCCCGGTCACCTCGGAGAGGCCGAGCGCGTCGGCGCTGAGCGACGTCGCGTGCTCCAGCCACATCCGTCCCGCGCCGCACGAGGAGTCCCCCGACGCGATGCCGTACGCCAGCCGCTGGGCCGTCTCCGCGGCGTCGACGAGGCGGAACCCGTCGCCGCGCGTTCCGTCCGTACCCGTGCCGAAGCGCACTCCCATCGCGGCCAGCATCGTGGCGTGTGCGACGGCGTTGCCCTTCCAGGCGCTGGCCACGGGGTTGTAGCTGATGGCCGCGCCGGAGTCGGCGAGCATCCGCATCTCGCCCGGTGTGAGCAGGGTGGCGTGCGACCCCAGCGTCTGGGGACCCAGCGCCCCGAGATGCCGCAGATACTCGACCGGGCGCCGGCCCACGCTCTTCAACGACCGCTCCACGGAGGCCAGATGCTCGTTGACATGGATCTGGAGGACCGCGCCGGCCTCGCGGCACAGGTCCGCCGTCCGCTTGATGACCTTCGCCGACGCGTCCTCGGGCACCGGGATGGCCAGCGAGGGATGGACCAGCGGATGCGCGTCCCACCGGCCCAGGTGTTCCGGCCCGCCCCTCCCGTCGGAGACGACCTTGGAGAGGACGCACCGGATGCCCGCTTCCTCTGTCGCCCTCGCGATCGCGGCCACGTCGACCGGCGCCCGCGTCCCGGCGTCGGCGACCGTCGTGAAGCCGCCGCGCAGGGCCTCAAGGGCGGCCAGCTTCGCCGACACGTAGGCGCTGTCCCGGTCGAGAGCGTGTTCCAGCGGCTCCCATATCGTCTTGAAGATCTCCGAGGGCTGTCCGAACGACTGCGCCTTGCCGAAGCTCTGCGTCAGGTGATGGTGCGCGTCGACGAAGCCCGGCATGATCAAGTGCCCGTCGAGCCGCACCGGCCGCAGCCCGGGGTGCGCGGCCATGAGCTGTTCCGCCGGGCCGACCGCCCGGAACTTCCTGCCGTCGACGAGCACCGCCTGCCCGCGCTTCGGGCCCTCCGGCAGCATCAACAGCTCCGGTACGAGCAGCTTCCTGGCCCCCTTGAACTGCTCGGCCCGCACCGCGCCGGGTGCGTCGGCCCCGCCGTGCCCGTCCGGCCTCTCGGCCCCAGCCCGCCCGGCGCCCTCCCTATCCGTGGCCGCGGCGGCGCTTCCGGCGGCCGGAGCCCCGATGAGCCCCGCGGCACCCGCCAGGCCCGTGCCGACCAGGAACCTCCTTCTGCCGGGCTGCTCCCGCTGACCCGCCGCCGGGCCTCGCCCTTCGCCACGCCCCTGCTCCGCCGACCGCTCGTTCCGCTGCTCGTTCGCCAACTCACTCGCTCGCTTTCGTGCTTCGCGTACCTGCGCAGTTGCCATGCCGCGCACGCCGGGTCGGTCGTGCGGGGTGGCCCGACCCTAGGACCCCACCAGGCGTGGAACAAGACTTCCGGCATGCGGCATCCGCAAGGTGGGAGGGCGGGTGGCGCAACTGGCGCCCACCGCCGTCGAAGCCCTGGTCAGACCGCATATCAGGCCCAGCCGAAGTGGCGTAACCGCAGCGAAATATGGCATGCGTGAGGGCATGCCGGGGCATCGGCGGGGGCCGGAGGCACCCCGCCGATCCGTTCTCGGGAGGGGGGTCAGTCCCCCTCGGTCTCGAAGGTCCGCAGCAGATCGGCGGCCACGCTCACCGCGATCGTCGCGGGCTCCTTCCCGGTGATGTCGGACAACCCGATCGGGGTCTTGATCCGGTCGATGGCGGCCTCGTCGTGACCCCCCTCGGTGGCGAGGCGCTTGCGGAACCGCGTCCACTTGGCCGCCGACCCGATGAGACCGATGGAGCCGAGGTGGGGAGTGCGCAGGGCGGCGTCGCACAGCGCTGCGTCCTCGGCGTGGTCATGGGTCATGATCAGGACGTGGGTGCCGCGCGGCAGCTCCGCGAGCACCTCCTCCGGCAGCAGCGGCGTGTGATGCACGTGCACCTGCCCCACCGCGTCCGCCAGCACACCGAGCCGCTCCTCGGCGAGGAGGTCGGAACGGGTGTCGACCAGATGGAGGTCGAGGTCCTGACGCGCCAGGACGCGCGCCAGCTCCAGTCCCACGTGGCCGACGCCGAAGACGGCCACCGCCCGTACCACCGCCAGTGGTTCGAGCAGCACCGTGACCGTGCCGCCGCAGCACTGCACGCCGTGCCGGTTGGCCACCTTGTCGTTCAGGGCGAACTCCATCAGCTCCGGCGCGGCGCCGGACGCGGCGATCATCTCCCGGGCCCGGTCGATCGCGACGGCCTCGACGTTGCCGCCGCCGATCGAGCCCCACGTCCCGGTCCCTCCCACGACGAGCTTCGCGCCGGCGTCGCGCGGGGCGTGGCCGCGCACGGCCGCGACGGTCACCAGGACGCCGGGCTCCCGGCGCGCCCGCAACCGCGCGACCGCGGCGACCCACGTCATGTCAGGCACCGCTCAGCGTCTTGGCGTCGCCTCGGACCCGGCCGTCGGTGGCGCGGCCCAGGGCGGCGGAGCCGTTGCCGGCGGAGCCGCCGACGGCGGAACCGTCGCGCGCCGGCCCGCTGCCTGAGCCCTCACCCCGGCGAGCCGCCTGGATCGCCCAGTACACCGCCTCCGGCGTCGCGGGCGAGGCCAGCTCGACGCTCACCCCGCCCGGCCCGAACGCCGCGGCGGCCTGCCGCAGGGCCTCGCGGACCGAGAACGCCAGCATCAGCGGGGGCTCACCCACCGCCTTGGAGCCGTACACCGCGCCCTCCTCGGTGGCGTTCTCCAGCAGCGTGACGTTGAACTCCTCGGGCATCTCCGAGAAGCTCGGCAGCTTGTAGGTGCTTGCCGCCTGGGTGAGGAGGCGGCCGCGGTGCGGTCCGTCACTGGTGTCCCAGCGCAGATCCTCCAGTGTCAGCCAGCCCGCGCCCTGCACGAAGCCGCCCTCGACCTGCCCGATGTCGATCATCGGGGAGAGGCTGTCGCCGACGTCGTGCACGATGTCCACCCGCCGGACGCGGTAGGCGCCGGTGAACCCGTCGACCTCCACCTCGGCCGCGGCGGCGCCGTGCGAGAAGTACTTGAACGGCGAGCCCCTGAACGCCTTCGCGTCCCAGTGCAGGCCCTCGGTCCGGTAGTAGCCGGCCGCCGACAACTGGACCCGCTGGAAGTACGCGGTGCGCACCAGGTCGTCCCAGGCCACCTCCTTCTCGCTGCCCAGCGAGCGCGCGACGCCCTCGACGATGCGTACGTCCGAGGCGTTCGCGCCGAGCTGCGTCGCGGCCACCTGGAGCAGCCGTTCCCGCAGCTGCTCGCAGGCGTTCTTCACCGCGCCGCCGTTGAGGTCCGCACCCGAACTCGCGGCCGTGGCCGAGGTGTTGGGCACCTTGTCGGTACGCGTGGGGGCGAGGCGCACCTTGTGCGGAGGGATGCCCAGCGTGGTCGCGGCCACCTGGATCATCTTGGTGTGCAGCCCCTGGCCCATCTCGGTGCCGCCGTGGTTGATCAGGACCGAGCCGTCCTTGTAGATCAGCACCAGCGCGCCGCCCTGGTTGAAGGCGGTGAGGTTGAACGAGATCCCGAACTTGACGCCGGTCACCGCGAGCGCCCGCTTCGTGTGCGGGTGCGCGGCGTTGAAGGCGGCGATCTCGCGCGTGCGGTCGGCGATGCCGCCGTTCTCCCGGACCTCGTGCCAGACGGCGGAGATCCGCTCGTGCTGGGTGACCGGCTGGCCGTACGGCGTGGTCTGGCCGTGCCGGTAGAAGTTGCGCTCGCGCAGCTCCATCGGGTCCAGGCCGAGCAGCGGCGCGCACCGGCCCATGATGTCCTCGATCACCAGCATGCCCTGCGGTCCGCCGAAGCCGCGGAACGCGGTGTTGGAGACCTTGTTGGTCCTGGCGATGCGGCCGGCGACGCGCGCGTTGGGAATCCAGTACGTGTTGTCGATGTGGCACAGCGCACGGGCGAGGACGGGCTCGGAGAGGTCCAGGCTCCAGCCGCCGTCCGCGGTCAGGGTGGCGTCCAGGGCCCGGACGCGGCCGTCGGCGTCGAAGCCGATCCGCCAGGTGGCGTGGAACCCGTGCCGCTTTCCGGACATGGTCAGGTCCTGCGTCCGGTTGAGCCGCAGCCTGACCGGCCTGCCGGTCAGCCTGGCGCCGAGCGCGGCGATGGCCGCGAAGCCGTGCGGCTGCATCTCCTTGCCGCCGAAGCCGCCGCCCATCCGCAGGCACTGCACGGTCACCTCGTGGCTGTGCAGGCCGAGTACGTGCGCGACGATCTCCTGGGTCTCCGAGGGGTGCTGGGTGCTGCTCTGGACGAACACCTGCTCGTTCTCGTCGACCAGGGCGAGCGCCGCGTGTGTCTCCAGATAGAAGTGTTCCTGGTCGGAGAACTGGAACTCACCGGTGAACACGTGCGCGGAGTCGGCGAAGCCCGCGTCGACGTCGCCGGTCAGCATCACGGGCCGGGCCCCGTGGAAACTCTCGGCCGCGATCGCGTCCCCCAGCGTGATCACGGAGGGCAGTTCGTCGAGGTCCACCTCGACGGCCGCCGCACCGAGCCTGGCCGCCTCCAGGGTCTCGCCGAGCACCCAGGCGACCGCGTGGCCGTAGTACATGACCTCGTCGGGGAAGAGCGGCTCGTCGTGCTTCATGCCGGCGTCGTTGACGCCCGGCACATCGGCGCCGGTCAGCACGCGGACCACACCCGGCACGGCGAGCGCGGGCCCGGTGCGCAGCGCGGTGATCCTGCCGTGCGCCTTCATGACCTGGACGGGGTGGGCGTGCAGGACGTCCTTGGTGCGCCGGACCAGGTCATCGGTGTAGAGCGCGGCGCCGGTGACGTGCTGGGTCGCGCTCTCGTGCGGCATGGAGACGCCGACGACGGGCTTCTCGGGGCGCTCGGACAGTTGGCTCATGACGACACACCCTCAGTGGTTCGTGCGTACAGCTTCAGCAGGCTCTGGCCGAGCATCGCGGAGCGGTAGCCGGCGCTGGCGCGGTGGTCGTCCATCGGCGTGCCCTGCGTTTCGAGCACCCGGGCCGCGGCCTCGACGGCCGCCGCCTCCCAGGGCCCGCCCTCAAGGGCCGCCTCGACGGCGAGGGCGCGGACGGGGGTGGCGGCCACTCCGCCGAGACCGATGCGCGCCTTGCGTACGGTGCCGTCCTCGATGTCGAGCGCGAAGGCGACCGCGACGCTGGAGATGTCGTCGAAGCGACGCTTGGCGATCTTGTGGAAGGCCACGACCGGCGACAGCGGCAGTGGCACGCGCACCGCGCGGATCAACTCGCCGGGACGGCGCACGCTCCGCCGGTATCCGGTGAAGTAGTCCGCGAGCGGAACCTCGCGCTCGCCGTCGGCGTCGGCGAGCACCACCGACGCGTCGAGGGCGAGCAGCGCGGGCGGGCTGTCACCGATGGGCGAGCCGGTGCCCAGATTCCCGCCGAGGGTCGCGCTGTTGCGGATGAGCCGGGACGCGAACTGCGGGAACAGCTCCGTCAGCAGCGGGACGCGACCGCCGAGGCCGCGTTCGATCTCGGTGAGCGTCAGCGCGGCGCCGATCTCGACGTGGCCGGATGCGACGCGCAGTTCCCGCAGTTCGGGCAGCCGGTCGACGGCCACCACGCAATCCGCCCGGCGGGAGCGGATGTTCACCTCGACGCCCCAGTCGGTGGAGCCGGCGACCACCACCGCGTCGGGCCGCTCCCGCAGCAGCCGCAACGCTTCCGCCAGGGCGGGCGGACGCAGGAACACCGCGCCGCCCTGGGCGTACTCGGTGGCGACCGGCGCGGGCGGTGACTGCTCGCGGCGCCGGGCCAGGGGGTCCTCCTCGGTGGGCGTACCGACGGCGAACGCGGCATCGCGGATCGGGCGGTAGCCGGTGCAGCGGCACAGGTTCCCGCTCAGCGCGTGCAGGTCGAAGCCGTTCGGGCCGTGCTCGGCGTCGGCCGGCTCCGCGCTGCCGGCCGGCTCCGTACTGCCGGGCGGGGCCGCGTGCGCGCGGCGGTCGGGCCGGTAGTACTCGGAGGCCATGCTGCAGATGAACCCCGGTGTGCAGTACCCGCATTGGGAACCGCCGCGCGCCGCCATCTCCTCCTGCACCGGGTGCAGGGTGGCCGGTGTGCCGGGTTCGCCGACGGTGGCGAGGCCCTCGGAGGTGATGACCTCCTGGCCGTCGAGCGCCGCGGCGGGGAGCAGGCAGGCGTTGACGGCCACCCAGTCGGTGGGCTTGTCCACGCCGGGGCGGGCCACCAGGACGGAACAGGCGCCGCATTCACCCTCGGCGCAACCCTCCTTGGTGCCGGTGAAGCCGCGCTCGCGCAGGAAATCCAGCGCGGTGGTGTGGGGCGCGGCCGGTGAGATCGGTGTGTCTTCTCCGTTGACCGTGATCCGTGCCTCTGTCATGACAGGCCCTCGTTTCGGTGCACGGCCGGTCGCGTCGTGATGTTCGCCAATGTCGGACAGCTTTCTGTGCTCGGGCGCGCCACGTGGAGCAGGCGGCGCGAGACGGCACGCGGCAGTGGCGTGCCGGAAGAGGGTGAAGTGAAGGGAGTGACGCGACGGGGGCACCGCGCAGGGGATGACGCGGGGCCCGGAACGCGCCACGGCCGACGGGGCGTGAAGCTGCCGCGAACGGCGGGCGCGTACGTGCCGCGAACGGGCACATCAGAGCGGCGTGCTCAGGCGCCGTGCGCGATCCGGCCCGGAACCCAGGCCGTGCGCTGGGCGAGGCGACCGAGATCAGAGTGGGTGTTCATCCGCTGATCGCCCCTTTCCCCGATGGCAGGTCGACTCTCCGGTGACAGGTCGACGGCCACCGCAAACTAATGGCTGCGGCCACCGCGGTCAAGAGGCCGACCTGCCGCCCGGCCCCACCGGGCTGCCGCCGGACGCGGCGGGCCCGCGGTGGCGCTCTCAGCGACCGGCGGGCCGGTCCGGGGTGACGAGGCGGCGTACGGCGTCAGTGACGCCCTGGCGGACGCCGCCCGGCGCCTGCGCGCGGACGTGCCCGGCGCCCGTCCGGAGACGGTGGAGGTCGACCTCGGCGACCTGGCCGCGATCCGTGCGGCCGCCGCACCCCTCGCCGCGGAAGAGACCCTCGACCTCCTCGTCAACAACGCCGGCGTGATGAGCGTCCCGGAACGCCGGCTCACCCGCGACGGACTGGAACTCACGGTCGGCACCAACCACCTCGGCCACTTCGCGCTGACAGCGCACCTCATGCCGGCCCTTGAGCGCTCCGCGGCTGCCCGTGTCGTCACGGTCGGCGCCGTCGCCGCCGTCTGGCGCTCCGGTGACCTCGCGGACCTGATGAGCGAGCACGGCTACCGCCCGATGAGCGCGTACGCCAAGTCCAAGCGCGCCAACGTCGTCTTCACCCGGGAACTCGCCCGCCGGCTCGCCCCTGGTGCGATGCGCGCCGTGGTCGTCCACCCGGGCTCGGCCGTCACCAACCTGCAGCGCCACACCTCCGCCCGCCGAACAGGGCGCCTGTTGGTGGCCCTCGCCTCACGCACGCTGATGGGCTCTCCCGGCGGCGCGGCCTGGCCGTCCCTGTATGCCGCGACCCACCCCGACGTCGTCAACGGGTCCTACCTCGGCCCGGCCGGACGCGACCAGACCGCCGGCACGCCCAAGCCGGCCCGGCTGCCCGCCGGGGCTGACGATCCCGAACTGGGAGCCCGGCTGTGGCGCGAGAGCGAACGGCTGACCGGTGTCACCTTTCCGGCCCCGCGGAACTGAGCGTGCGGCCGGGCCCGCCCCAGCAGGCCGGCGGCCATGCCTACTTGCGCACGCGGAAGCGCAGCATGGTGACCCCGCCCGACCGGATGCTGCTGAACGGTTCCAGGTCGATCCGGCCGAGGCCCGAAGGCGTGAAGCGGACGCCGTCGCCGAGCAGGACCGGCAGCACGTACACCAGGATCTCGTCGACGAGGCCGCGCCGCAGGCACTGCGCGGCCACGTCGGCGCCGAGGATCTCCAGGTTCCTGCCGCCGGCGGCGTGGCGTGCCGTGGCCACCGCTTCCTCGACGTCGCAGGTGAGGAAGGTGACGCCGGGGTCCGGTTCGGCGGGCGGGCGGTGGGTGAGGACGAACTGCGCCCCGCCGTCGTAGTCGGTCCTCTCCTCGGACATGCGCTTACCGACCTCGTAGGTGCCCCGGCCGACGAGCATGGCGCCCGTGGCCGCCATGACCTCCGGAAACGTCGCGGACGTGAGGTGCTCGAAGATCCAGTCCATCGTGTGGCCGGGGCCGGCGATGAACCCGTCGAGGGACATCGCCCTGTTGACGACCACTTTGCCGGTGCTCGCATCGGTCATGCGTCTTCTCCAGGCGGGGGGAGGGCCGGGGTCGCATCATAGGCCGGTGAGCAGCGCCTCATCCGCCCTTCCGGCCTGTACCGACCGCGCCCCGCTCTACGCCGACGCCGTCACGACGATGCCATGGGGCCGTCAGCGGACATGGGCCAGCACGGTGCGCAGGACGGTCTCGGCGTGTGTCCAGAGCAGGGCTCCCCCGGCGGCGGGAAGCAGGTGCCGGGTCGCCGTCGGGATGATCCGGGCAAGCGACTCACCGAGGTCCGGGGAGTGGACCGGGCTGGTGTCCCGCTGCCCGTACCAGAGGTCGACCGGGACGGTGATGCCCGCGGGGTCGAACGGCCAGCGGCCCATCGCCAGGACGGTGTCGCGGGCATAGCCTGCCGAGCCCCGGCTGAACGCCTCGTCCATCGCGCGCAGGAAGGCGTGCCGGAAGACCGGGTCGGTGTAGACCGCCCGGTCCGGCTCCGGGCTCGTCGTGATGATCAGATTCCACAGCGCCTCGGTGCTGCCGAAGCCGGCGAAGTCGGCCTCGGAGGCGTCGGGGTCGGCCGCGACCGCGTCCACCATGTCCCGCACCTGCGGGTCCAGCGCGTGAGCGAAACGGGGATGGGCGAGTTCGTCACTGCCGGACACCACGGCCACCGCGCTCACCGAGCGGTGCGCCGCCAGAGCGAGGGCGAACGGTGCCCCTTGGGAGAACCCCACCGCCAACGGCTCCCGCAGGGACCGCTCTCGGACGAGATGCCGGATGTCCGCGGCCCAACTGGCCAGGGTGCGGCCGGGGGAGGCATCGGAGGCACCGAGGCCGGGCCGGTCCACGCTCACGAGCCGGACACCTGCCTCATCGACGACATCACCGCCGAACGCGAGCCGCCTGCTGGTGGCCGCCCCCGGGCACAGCAGCACCGGGGTGCCGTCGACCGGCCCCCATTCCGCCCAGCCCAGGCGCCGGCCGTCCGGCAGCCGTATCTGTCCGAGCCGTCCTGGTTCCCGCACGCCGTAGTCCATGATCCGTATTGTCCCCCGTCGACATCGCGGAAGCCGGTCGCGTCGAGCGGTGCTGTCGGCAGTCGAGCGGCGCCGCCGTCAGGAGGACAGGGCCAAGGCCGACGAGGCGACGGCGAGGGCACAGAAGAAGCCGGGGAACGCGAGGTTGTGGAGCACGCGGGCGCGCAGATGGAAGGCGATCGCGCCCAGGTAGAACAGGACGAGACCGCAGGCCGCGGCGGCACCGAGGGGGCGCAACGCCGCGTCGGAGAGGCCGAGGAGGAGTCCTGCCGCACCGGCCAGCTTGAGCGCGGCCAGCCGCGGCAGCCAGGACCGGCCCACACCCACCTGCGCCGAGTTGGCCAGCACGAAGCGGGCCCCTGCCAGGTCCGCTGCGGCGATCGCGACGTTGACGACGGCGGTGAACGAGCTGACGACGACGAACGCGAGGTGGGTACCGGTCATGCCCCCAGGGTCCGTTGGGCACGCCGACGCCGTCCAATACCTCCTTCTATAACCTGATGGCATGGATGTGGACACGCGCCTGCTCCGGTACTTCGCCGCGGTGGCGGAGGAGGGCAGCCTGACCGGGGCGGCACGACGGCTGTTCGTCTCGCAGCCCGCGCTGACCAAGCGGATCAGGCGCCTGGAGGACGATCTCGGGGTGCCGCTCTTCGCGCGTTCGCGGTACGGAATGGCGCTGACCGAGGCCGGTCAGGAACTCGCCGCACGGGTGCCCGCGCTGCTGGACGGCTGGGACGAGGCGGTCCGGGCGACCGCCCGCGCGGCGCGGGTGCTGCGCCTGGGCTTCCTGGACGCGGGCGCGGTGGGCGCCGTCCACGAGGTCGTCGCGGAGTTCCGCCGAGCGCGGCCGGGATGGCGGGTGGAGCTGCGTCAGGCCGACTGGTCGGACCCGAGTGCCGGCCTGGCCCGGGGCGAGGTGGACGCGGCAGTGGTGCGTCTGCCGTTTCCCGGGGAGGAGGAGTGGGACGTACGGGAGTTGTTCGTCGAGGAGCGCGGGGTGCTGCTGCCGTCCCGGCATCCGCTGGCGGACAACGGGACGGTGGAGTTCCGGCAGCTGTGGGACGAGCCGTTCGTCGCGGCCGGGGCCGAGACCGGGGCCTGGAGGGAGTACTGGCTGGCGGTGAAGGAGCGGGAGGGCCACCCGGTCCGGGTCGGCGCCGTCGCCGGCCGGCCCGACGAATGGCTCGGAGCGGTGGCTGCCGGCTGCGTGGCGCTGGCCCCGGCGTCGGCGGCCCGCTTCTCCTCCCACCCGGACGTGACGTACCGCCCGGTCCGCGGCGTCTCGCCCAGCCGGGTAGGGCTGGCCCGGCCGAAGGGCCGGACACGCCAGGCGGCGCCGGATGAGCTGCTGGAGGCCATCGCGCGCCGCTTGAGCCGCGGCTGACGACGGGGCCGCCACCGCTCGAACGGCACGGACGCGCCCCGTGCGGACCGTCATCGACGGAGACGACTCGTACGTGCGAGCGATGTGATCACTCGATGGTGATTTCCTCCGCTTCTATGCCCGGATGTCGTGATGCTGGGAAGAGCGGCGCGCGACCGGCGCCGTACGGGATGTCTGGCGTGGGGGTGGCGTGATGCGAGGGACGGCAGGAGAACGCGGGGGCCTGGACGAACAGGCGGTCCTGGTGGTGGCAGGGCTGGCCGATCTGGCGGTCGGCCTGGTGGGGTCGGCCGTGGGGACGATGCGCGGCTTGCTGCGCCGCGCGGACGCCGCGGACCTGGCGGCGGAGGCCCAGGACGACCTGATGTCGCGCGGGCGTCTGGTGCTTGACAGGTACGCGGCTGCGCCGCCCGCCCATCTGGAGCTCCTCGCCCGGCAGGTCCTGACCCGGCGGGCCGCCGATGATGTCTGACCGGTGGGAACAGGACGCGTTCAAGAACCGCGTCGACGAGGTGTTGCGTCTCTTCATCGCCCAGGAGGCCGAGCGGTTCGCGGACATCGACCCGGACCTGGCACCGGTGGCCGGGCAACTGGAGGCCGCGGTCGCGGACGGCAAACGGCTGCGGGCGGCGTTCTGCTACTGGGGCTGGCGCGCGGTGGGGCAGCCGGACAGCGACGCGCTGGTGCGGGCGGCGGCCTCCATGGAGCTGGTGCATGCCGCGGCGGTCGTGCACGACGACCTCATCGACGACAGCGCGTTGCGGCACGGCCGGCCCACCACGCACATCGCGCTGCGCGACGCCGTACGCCACCGACCGCGCGCCGCCACGGCCGCCAGGTCCCTGGCGATACTGGTGGGGGATCTGCTGATGGGGCTGGCCGCGCAGCTGTTCACCACCAGCGGTCTCCCCGCCGCGTATCTGGCCAGGGCCCGCCCGCTGTGGGCGGTGCTCGCCCGGGAGCTGATCGCCGGCGAATGCCTGGAGATCCTGCGCACCGGGGCCGAGCCGGACACCACCGCGTCACTCAAAGTGATCCGGTACAAGACCGCCAAGTACACCGTCGAGCAGCCCCTGCTGATCGGCGGCGCCCTGGCCGGGGCCGGCCGGCGGTTGCGCGAGGGGTACTCCGCCTACGGGCTGCCGCTCGGTGAGGCGTTCCAGCTCCGGGACGACCTGCTCGGCCTGTTCGGCGATACGGCACTCACCGGGAAGGACAACGCCGATGACGTACGCGGCCACCGGCCCACGGCCCTCTTGGCGGAGACATGGCGCCTGGCCGGTGACGACGACCGGGAGCGGCTGCGCGCCCTGCTGGGCCGAGGCGACCTGGACGACAACGGTCTGCGCGCGGTGCGCGAGGTGATGCGCCGGCTGGAGACACCCCACCGCGTCGAGAACATGATCACCGCGCGGGTCGAGGAAGCCCTCGACACCCTGCACGGGCTGGACGTGCCCGCCCATGCCGCCGCTGCCCTGGCCGCTCTGGCGCACTCGGCGGCGGTCCGCCTGTCCTGAGCCCCGCGCACGGACGACGCACACTCGCGCCGCCACCGGCCAGTCCCTCCCGCCGTTCTCACGCCACCTCGCGTGGATGACAAGGAGCTTCGCCATGACCTACACCGAGGCGTCGATGGACGCCCTCCGGCAGACCGGCGACGAACTCGCCGACGCCACCGTCGCCACACTCTTCGAACGCGGAGAGGTCGGCAAGTTCAACACCCTGATGCGCTACGTCTCCACCGCCGGCGCTCCGCTGCCCGACGGGCTGCCCGACGTCGCGAGGGAGTACCTCCGGGCCACGAGCGTCCCGCCGGCCTGGGTCGACTGGGGCGAGATGGAGAAGGCCCGCCTCTTCTTCATCGACAACAACGTGCACATCTCCACCGCCCTCTCCTTCGCCGCCATGCCCGCCTGCTACGTCGTCCCGCACGTGGCCGCACTCCTGTCGGCCACGCATGGGCTGAAGTACCCCTCGAAACGGATGGCCGAGACCGGCCAGTTCACCGTCTACCTCATGCGGCCCGACGCCTTCGAGGCCGGCGGCCGCTTCGTCCCCGCCGCGCAGAAGGTCCGCCTCCTGCACGCCTCCATCCGCCACCACCTCGAACGCGAGAACCGGTGGGACACCGGCGAGCTCGGCACGCCGATCTGCCAGGAGGACATGATCGGCGGGCAGATGTTCTTCTCCCTGCTCGTCCTGGACAGCCTGCACCGCCTCGGCGTCCACATGACGGCGGAAGGCGCGGAAGCCTACTACTACGCCTGGCGCGTGGTCGGTGCCATGCTCGGCGTCGACCAGGACGCCGTTCCCAAGACGCTCGACGAGGCACGCGCCTTCCTCGACCTGTACATGCTCCGGCACATGGGGCCCTCCGAGGAGGGGAAGCACCTGACCCGGCAGCTCATCGACCTCTACGAGGAAGTCGTACCCGGCACCTTCTTCGACCCGATCGTCTCCGCCCTCATCCGCCACCTGATCGGCGACACCTGCGCCGACTGGCTCCAGGTGCCCGGCACCCCGTGGGACACCGTCGTCAAGGCCGTCCCGCACCTCCTCGGCGTCCTGGAGACCATCGAGGACCGCTCACCCCTCGGCGCCTGGGCCCTGGACCACCTGGGCCGGCTCACCACCATCCTCGAACTCTCCTCCCTCACACGCGGACGCGTCATGCACTACGCCATCCCCGAACACCTCAAGAAGGACTACGGCGTCACCCACTCGGTGCCCCCCAACCGCCGGTGGACCCCGCCCGCCGGCGGGTCGGTACGACCGTGCTGAGGCCGACCGGCCTACTCGGCGCGGGACGGCTTCTCCGCGGTCGCCTTGGGCGCCTTGGGTGCCTCCGGAGCCTTCGGGGCGTCCGGGGTCCTGGGGGGACCGCTGAAGTCGTCCTTGTTCGGCCTGTTCGCCAGATCCGCGTCCTTCTGGAGGTCGCCGTGGTCCTTCACCGTCGCGCTCGCGTCCCGCATGCCGTCGGAGGCCGCCCGGGTGACCGAGCCGGGGTCCTGGGCGTACTGGGCCTGCGAGCCGGCGGACGCCTGGGTGGTCCGGATGAAGGAGCCGAGGAAGCCCAGGACGGCCCGCGCCTCGGGCGAGGTCTCCCGCACGGTCTTCGCGCGGGAGGAGGCGCCGTGGATCGCGTCGTTGAACAGGCTGGTGCTCGTGTCGTCGTACGTGCCGTCGTCGGAGTCCTCGAAGTCGACGTCCTCACCCGGCCGGGGCTTCGTGCCGTCGGTGGTCACGGAGAAGATCCCCGCGCCCTTGCCGGCGGCGTTGAAGATGTTGTCGAACACCATGGTCGTCACCTCTGGTCGTCGTCGTGGCGGCGGTGCCGCGCGGTCAGGGCTGCTTGTGGAGCGTCTGCTGGTTGATGACCAGGCTCTCGACGTCGAGCAGGGTGTGGTGGACGTCCAGGGCGGAGACCACCTCGGCCAGACCCTTCATGCGGAAGCCGCCGGGCGTGAGGTCGATGTCGTTGATGTCGCGGGCGACCATGTGGCTGAGGCCGGGGTAGGTGCCGGGCTGCGGGGGAGACAGGGTCCTCACCGGCACGGCGTACTGCACCGCGATCAGCCCGGAGAAGGTCACCGGGATCTCGTAGGTGTACTGCTTGCGGGTGCGCCGCTGGGTGACGAGGGTCCGCACGCGGGAGTTCGCCGGAACCTTGCCGCTGATCTGCGACTTGGAGGCCCAGCTGGTGTTCAGGGAGCCGCCGACGGTGGCGGCGATGCCCAGGGCCAGCTGGGCGTTGAGCGACGCGTTGCCGGTGGCGCTGCCCGAGGTCGTGAACCCCACCGAGTTGGTCATCGTGTTCGACGAGGAGTTCGTCGCGGAGCTGCTCCCGGACGTCTCGGTGGTGTTGGCGTTGTCGACGCCGATGCTGTCCTTGCTGTTCTTGTTGGTCACCGTGTTCGCGTTCTTGTTCGCCGTCCCGTTCTGGCAGGACGCCGCGAGCTGTGACTGCAGGTCCAGGCGGAGCTGGTTCTGCAGCTGCAGTTGGAGCGAGGCGCCGACGCTGCCGCCGAAGGTGAGTTTGGCGTCCCCGTGCAGCGACCAGGTGATCCCGTTGGAGACGGTGAAGTCGACCGAGTCGGTGAAGGTCATCTCGGCACCGCTGCGGTTGACGTAGGTGCGGGAGGAGAACGTGTCGGGCGGGGGCTGCGCGATGTCGCCCCGCACCTCGATCAGCGGCTCCCCGAGAGTCATGTAGGAGAGCCAGCCCCGCTCGAACGCGGACCCCGAGAAGGTGCCGAAGCTCGACTTGTTCACGGAGAAGCCGACGGGCCTGTGCTTCACACCCGAGGGGTCGACATACACCAGGTTGGGGTGGTTCAGAATGGCCTGCCAGATCTGCTCGATGTTGAGTTCCCGCAGGTTCTTCTTCGTCAGTGGCTGACGCCTGGCCTCTACCAGGCTGTATGCGGTGGAAGGCATTCACCCGTCCTCGACTGATTCGGCCGGACTGTGCTCGGAAATATCCGCTCGGCAATATTCAAGGAGCGAACTGCGCACGTTCCGCCGGACGAAATTACCGCGTCTGATTGCACCCTGAAAGGGGTATTCACAGGCCACACTCAATCGAGTGATCGATTTCCGGAAACCACTTCCGAAACGCCGATGCAGTGACCATTCTGCACCGGCATTCACTCGATCGATAACTATCTGCGCGCCTCGCTCGTGGGTACCGTGGCCCCAGGCGCTGTTCGGCCGTTCGGCCAGTTCCCGTCCGCTTCCTCTCGAAGCCGGAACCCACAGCGATGCGGCTCCCCTCTGCCGCCTCAAGCGTCCGAAGTTCTCGTGTTCCGCATTCACGACAGGTGAGGATTCCGCGATGTACACCCAAGAGCGCACGGCGATGTCCAATTTGGTGGTCGGCGGCCCGGTGGCCGTGAACAGCTACGACAACGCGATCGTCGCGGCGCTGGTCGAGAACCGGCCGGTGATGCTCGTCCACGCCTTCAACGGCGGGTATCTGCGCCCCGCGGAGCTGGGTGAGGAGAGCCACGAGAAGGGCGTCCGACTGGCCACCGCCCTCGACGAGACCGTCAAGGAGGCCAAGGGCCACCTCTGGCACATCACCCCCGCCGGTTTCTTCGGGCAGCGGCCGCTGTACTTCGTCGAGAGCGCCGCCGGCCAGGCACCGGACCAGCCCGCGGGCGGGGGCGGAACCGACACCGGACGCGGCGACGACGGCACACCCGCGCCGCGGCGCAGGCGCATGACCGTCCATCAGGACGCGCCCCAGAGCACGGCCGACACCGTCCAGGTCGGCCTGCCCGGCAAGGTGGGCGACAAATGGCGGGGGAAGAACGGCGCACCGGAGGACACCCAGCTCTGGGTCGTCACGGTCACTCCATGGGGCGGCATCACCTTCGTGCCGATCACCCACCCCGACACCATCCTCGGCTTCAAGGACCACGCGGTGACCGCCGACAGCGAGGTCCGGCTCACCCACAACTGGGGCGGGGACTTCACCGGGACGGTCATCAACACCTTCTACCCGCGCCTGCCCAGCGAGTGGAACGTCCCGTACCACCACGTCTTCACGTGATCCGCGGCCACCGCCGCACGCCACCCGTCCCGAGCCACCGCCCGCACCGTTTGGAAGAGGCACCACGATGCCCGTGCCCACCGAAGAACTGAAACTGGAGATCGTCAACGCCGCCACCGGGAAGGCACTCGACGGCAGGGCCGCGCCGGGGCAGGGCGGAGCGCTCGTCGTCCGTGAACTCCGCGAGGACGGTCCGGCCCCGGAGCAGTGGCAGATCGTCCCCGCGCAGTCCGCGCAGTCCGCGCAGTCCGCGCAGTCCGGGCGGGACGAGCAGGTCTACGTGATCCGGAACGTGACCGGCGGGAAGGCCCTTGAGCAGCCCGCCGCCGCGGACGGCGGCGTCCGCCAGGGGGACGTGGCCGACGGCAAGAAGACCCAGCAGTGGCGTTTCGTCCCCGTCGAGGGTGAAGCCGGCCTCTACTTCATCGAGAGCGCGGCCGACGACACCGTCCTCGACCTGGAAAGCGACCTGGAAAGCGACCTCGGAGGCGACCTCGATGCCGCGCTCGACGAGTCCGCCGAGCGCGGCATCCCGGTCGTCGTGCGCGCGTACGACGAGGACGCGGAGAGCCAGCGATGGCGTCTCGTCCCCGCCGGGCCCGAGCGCGTCAGCGACCCCGTACTGCGCTGGGCACGGCTCGGCCACTGGAACGGCCGGCAGTCCTGGCGGCTGGCTCCCTCTCCGGCGCTGCGGCCCGCACCCGGCGCGACCCCCGCGTTCAGCGACCTGCTGCTGGTCCTCGACCGGTTCGGCACCGACCAGGACGCCGGCGGGTGGAAGAGCGAAGGGGCCGCGCCCCGCCCCGGCGCGCAGCCGGGCCGGTGGGCCGGACTCGGCGCGCGGTTCCTCGCCGGAACCGCCGGAGAGGCGCCGGCGGACATCGTCGCGCTCAAGCCGGGCAAGGGCGCCGTGACGGCGGCCGCACGAGGTGACGGCACGTTCGCGGACGAGGAGCGCGTCCTGCACCCGCCCGGCCCCTCCGCGAGCCCCGCGGACCTGTACGCCGTGGCCGACGTCACGGGCGGAGGCAGGCCCGGCCTCGTGGTGCTGGCCGCCGATGGTGTCCGGCTGTCCCTCCAGGGCGAGGACGGGACCTTCGCGTCCGCGGGCGGCGAACCGGCCCTCAAGGCGTTCGGCCACGGTGATCAGGCCGGCGGGTGGCTGGCGGACAAGCACCCTCGCTTCCTCGCCGACACCACCGGTGACGGCCGGCTCGACCTCGTCGGCTGCCATGACGACGGCGTGTGGATCTCCCTCCAGGACGAGGAGGGGACGTTCGCGCCGCTGCCCGACGAGCCCGCTCTCCGGGCGTTCGGCGGTGGCGATCAGGCCGGTGGGTGGCTGGCGGACAAGCATCCCCGCTTCCTCGCCGACACCACCGGTGACGGCCGGCTCGACCTCGTCGGCTGCCATGACGACGGCGTCTGGATCTCCCTCCAGGACGAGGACGGAGAGTTCGCCGAACCCCTGTACGTCCTCGACGACTTCGGGACCGGCCAGGGATGGACCTCGACGGAGGAGCACCCCCGGTTCCTGCTGAGGACCACCGGCGACGGGGCGACGGACCTCGTCGGCCTCGGCCCCCACGGCGTCGTCGTCGCACGCGGCCTCGGCGACGGCACCTTCGGGCCCTCGAAACTCGTCCTGAACGACTTCGGGACCGCCCAGGGATGGACGGCCCGGAAGCACCCGCGCCTCCTCGCCGACGTCACCGGTGACGGCACCCCCGACATCGTCGGCTTCGGCGACAAAGGGGTGTGGGTCTCCCACAACCGCGGCGACGGCACGTTCGAGCGGGCCCAACTGGTCTGCCGCGGCTTCGGGTACGACGACGCCGCCGGCGCCTGGCGGGTCGGCCACCACCCGCGCTTCCTCGCGGACGTCACGGGCGACGGACGCGTCGACATCGTCGGCTTCGGAGGACCGGGCGTGTACGTGGCCCGCAACCTCTACCGCCGCTTCCGGACCCGGTAGGCCCCGGGGTGAAACAGCGGCAGCGGCATCCGCACTCGATCGACCACCCGTCACAGTTCACCTTGAGGAGGGTTCATGCGTAGGTCCACGACGGCATGCACGGTGCTCGCGCTGGGAGCGAGCCTGCTGCTCGGAGGGGCGGTGCCCGGAGCCACCGCCGCGGCCGTCCCTGGCACGGTCACGGCGCTCCGTGCGCCGACGCCTCCGTCGTCCGTCCCTGATCTCGCCGCGCCGGGACCGGCCAGGACGGTCGAGTTCCCGCCGGACGGCCGGGTCCGTTCAAGCCCGGGGCATGTGACGATCCAGGCTCCGCAGTACACGCGCATCGTCCGGGTGGACCCCTGGTGCAGCGGCATGAGCTGCCCCGTGTCCATCGCCCCCGACGGCTCGTCCGCCAGCTTCTCGTTGCAGGGCAGCAGGTGGGTGTGGAGCCGGGCCTGGAAGGTCGACGTCGTCGCCGCGGACGACGCACCCATGGCAGGCGGCCGGTACACCGGCAGCCTCACCTTCGAAGGTGTGGCGGTGGACTGGACCGTCAACATCACCCAGGGCACTCCTGGCGCCTTCGGCGGGTACGTCAGCAGCGTCCCCGGGGGAGGAGGCGCCCGGGTTCGCTTCGTCGACCCCGATCTGCACGCCGCCGCCGCGGGGTTCAGGGACAAGGACATCATCACGTCCGTCGACGGTCAGCCGGTCACGTCGGCTGCGTCGCTCGGCGCCGCCCTCGCAAGCAAGCGGGCCGGAACAGTGGTGCCCGTCGCCATCACGCGCAACGGCAACCAGATTACCCTGCAGTACACGGTCGACGAGTGAGCGCCACGACGTCCACGCGCGGGCGCGCTCGCCGCCTGCCGCTCCTGCGGTCTTCGGACCCGACCGGCAAGGCCTCCGCCCCGGCCGGCCGGCACACGATGAGGGGATGACCATGAGCAAGGCCCGGACAGCAGCAACGGAGGGTGAGGACCTCGCCCCCGAGATCACCACGGTCGCCGGTACCGGAGACGCCGGGGCCGCGGGAGACGGCGGGCCCGCTGCCGCGGCCCGGCTCCACCGCCCCTACGGCCTCGCGATGGACGGCACCGGCACCCTCTACATCTCCGACTACGACAAGCACCAAGTGCGGAAGGTCACCACGGACGGCAGAATCCACAGGGTGGCGGGGACCGGCACCGCCGGGTTCGAGGGCGATCGGGGACCTGCGCTCTCGGCCCGGCTGAACGGCCCGCGTGAGGTGGCGGTCGACCGTGCGGGCAACCTCTACATCGCCGATTCCGAGAACCACCGCATCCGCAGGGTCACCGCCGACGGACGGATCGACACCGTCGCGGGCACGGGCACCGCCGGGTTCAGCGGTGACGACGGCCCCGCCGTCGCCGCCGAGTTGAACTGTCCGTACGGGGTCGCGGTGGACAGCACCGGCAACCTCTTCATCGCCGATACCGACAACCAACGGGTCAGGCAGGTCACACCGGACGGGCGGATCGTCACCCTCGCCGGGACCGGGACCCCGGGATTCTCCGGCGACGGCGGGCCCGCCGCCGCGGCTCGGCTGAACAGCCCGTACGGCGTCGCGGTGGACGGCGTGGGCGACCTGTACATCACCGATGCCGAGAACCACCGGGTCCGCAGGGTCGCCGAGGACGGCACGATCAGCACGGTGGCGGGCACGGGTGCCGACGGCTTCAGCGGTGACGGTGGCCCCGCCGCCTCCGCCCGACTCGACTTCCCCCTGGGCGTCGTGGCCGGCACCAGCGGCATCCTCTACATCTCCGACCACAACAACCACCGGGTCCGCAGGGTCGCCGAGGACGGCACGATCAGCACGATCGCGGGCACGGGTGCCGACGGCTTCAGCGGCGACGGCGGGCCCGCCGCCTCCGCCCGGCTGAACTACCCGTTCGGGCTCGCGGTCGACTGCGTCGGCGCCCTCTACATCGCCGACTACGTCAACGACCGGGTCCGGAAGGTCGCGGCGGCCGCCATGGCGGGACTGCCCGCATCAGGCACGGTGGTCTCCTGGGCGAGCGTCCGCAGCCGGCTGCGGATCGGGGTCACGCGCGAGTCGCTCAAGGACGGGGCCAGGATTCAGCAGTCGCTCGCCGCTCCCCGCCGGTCGCAGCGGTGGCGGCTGGTCGTGGCCGGGGAGAGCGAAAGCGGCGACGTGGTGTACACGATGGAGAACGTGCGCAGCGGGAAGGTCCTTGAGGTCGACGAAGCCCGGGGGACGGCCGGGGCTGTGGTGGCGCAGCGTGCCTGCGAAGGCGACGGGGCACACCATCAGCAGTGGCGACTGATCCCGGTGGGCACCGCGGCCGACGACTCCCGGGTCTACGAGATCGCGAACCGCGCCAGCGGTCTGCTTCTGGGCGTCGAGACCAACGCGCCCGCGGTGATCACGCAACGCTGGGCGGAAGGCGACCATCGGGGCAGGCAGTGGCGGCTGCTGCCGGTGTGACGCGCGAGCAGGGGGCGGAGCGGCCCCGCCGGACCTGCCCCCTCGCGTCAGCCCGGCATCAGCACCCGCGGGCAGCATGGGGCGGCATCATGCCCGCCCGTCTCCGTACCTGCTCGGTCGAGCCGCAAGGCGCAGCGGGCGTGCGGAGGCGGGCGGGCCCGGACCCGCCGTGAGGGAGAGTGCGATGCCGAGGTTGCCCAGACCATGTCCGCCCGCGGTCACCCCGGTCCTCGCCCTTGTCCTGGTGCTGGTCTCGGCGCTGCTGACGGTCGGCGGCCCGACGGCCGGTGCCGCGACCGCCGCCTCGGGCCAGCAGATCAACATCGCCGCCACCCACACCGGCATGTGTCTGGAGGTCGCTACGCACGACGTCGGTGAGCCGGTGAGACAGCGCCGCTGTGCCGGGCGCGAGGGGGCACGGTGGTACTTGAAGGTGTCCTCGGCCGGCGGCGGGGCGGTGCACATCGTCAGTGTCCTCAGCGGCAAGTGCATGGCGGTGCGGGACTCCAGTGCCGACGACGGAGCCGCCGTCGTGCAGACCGAGTGCGACAACCGGCCCGGTACGAGCTTCCAGTTCGGCGACGGCGGCGATGCCGCGTTGATCCAGCCGATGACGGCGAACCCGCGCAAGTGCCTTGAGGTCACCTCGTCCGCCACCGCGGACGGCGCCCCGCTCCGGCAGTGGACGTGCGACGGCCAGGCCGGCGCGCAGTTCACCCAGGGGACTTTCCGGGGCCTCCAGGAGGGCTGGATCAAGCTCCGTCCGGGCAGTGCGCCGGGGCTGTGCCTGACCGAGGGGCGGGCGGGGTTCCTGAACGTGCCGGTCGCCGTGCAGCGTCCGTGTGCGCAGGCCACGTCACCCCGTACCTACCTGCTGCCGCAGGGCGATGGACTGTTCAAGATCCAGTGGCACAGCACCCAGGCGGGTGTCCGCTGCCTCATGGTGTTCCCCGTCAGCACGGTCCCCGACCTGCTGGAGACCACGGCCGACTGCGCGACGGCCAACTCCTTCTACATCGCGGCGGTCGACACCCCCGTGGCCAACACCTACCGGGTTCATACGCTGCACACACCCGACCAGAAGTACTGCGTCGGCATCACCGGTGGCTCGACGAACGAGGGCGCCACGGCCAGGCAGGAGCCCTGCGCCGAGCGGACCGACCAGGTGTTCTTCATCGACTCCGTCTGACGCGGGGACCCGGCCGTCGTGCCCCGAACGGCCGACGGCCGGGGCCGGGCGGCCCTTCACGCCCGGCCGCCGCGGCGACAATGCTGTCGGAAGAGGGCCGGCCGAGGCGGCGGTCCCCGCGACAACAGTATGGAGGCAGCCCCCATGGTCCGCGGTATCGCAGTAGGGGTCGACGGATCCGACGAAGCGCTGGCGGCAGTCGACTGGGCGGCGCGTGAGGCGAGCCTGCGCGGCCTGCCGCTGCGTATCGTCCACGCCTGGCTCTGGCAGCCGCTGGACGTGCCGATCGTGCAGGACAAGGACGCCCAGGCCGCGTCAGCCGAAGCCGTGCTGCGCGACGCGGCGACGCGGGTGGCCGAGGAGTACCCGGACCTCGCCCTCTCCACCGAGGTGGTGGAGGACACGCCGGTGACCGCGCTGGTGAGCGAGGCGGAGCGGC
Source organism: Streptomyces sp. NPDC050703 (assembly GCF_040654435.1). Classification (NCBI taxonomy): domain Bacteria; kingdom Bacillati; phylum Actinomycetota; class Actinomycetes; order Kitasatosporales; family Streptomycetaceae; genus Streptomyces; species Streptomyces sp. NPDC050703. The sequence continues at coordinate 58,276 of NZ_JBFAHX010000020.1, read as the reverse complement.
ACGCCATGCTGGTGCTCGGTTCCCGTGGGCACGGAGCCCTGCTCGGCTTCCTGCTCGGTTCGTACGGCCAGCAGGTGATCGCCGCCGCGACGCGGCCGGTGGTCTCCGTGCGCGCCCGTGAGGGGGCGGCGCCGCCGGAGTCCGGCGAGGTGGTGGTGGGCCAGCAGGGCACGGCGGAGGAGAGCGACGCGGTGCTCCGGTTCGCCTTCGAGGCCGCGGCGGCACGAGGCGCGACGCTGCGCGCGGTACGGGCGTGGAGCCTGCCGCCGCTGTACGCCTACAGCCCCGGCTCACTGGCCCTGGTGGACGAGGCGGGTGGCCTTGAGTCGTTCGAGAAGCAGGCCCTCGCCCATGTGCTCGCTCCTTGGCGGAGCCGGTTCCCCGATGTGCCGGTGATCGAGCACGTCGAGATCGGGAGCGGGGGACAGGTGCTGCTGTCGGCCGCTTCACGAGCAGGGCTGCTCGTGGTCGGCCGCCGGGTGCGGCGCGCACCTGTCGGCGCCCGCATCGGGTCGGTCGCCCACGCCGCGCTGCACCACGCCGCCTGCCCCGTCGCGGTCGTGCCGCACGCCTGAGCCCTCGTCCTGGTGGGCGTCCGCAGGGCCGGACGCCCACCAGGCCCGCGGGCCGTCGCTGCTCGCCCCCGGTGCCACCGCCGACCCACGTGACGCTTGCGAGGTATTGACGCCGCTGCCTCACTCCCTATCATTCAGATTGCTCGAATCTCCGAACCTCGTTCGAAATCCCGAACAGTTAAGGCAGAGGAGTCCCATGCGCAGTGGATGTGGCAATCGCAGACGTCCGACCGTCTTGCACACCGCCGGGATCGCGGTCCTGGCTCTGCTGGCGGCGCTGCTCAGTGCCGTCCCGGCCCAGGCGGCCACGAGTGGCGCCGTGCGCGGTGTCGGGTCGGGCCGGTGCCTCGACGTGCCGGGCGCGAGCCAGACCAATGGCACGTACCTCCAGATATACGACTGCTGGGACGGCGCCAACCAGCGGTGGACATGGACGGACGCCAAGCAGTTGACCGTGTATGGCGACAAGTGCCTGGATGTTCCGGGCCACGCCACCACGGCCGGTACGCGCGTGCAGATCTGGACCTGTTCCGGTGGCGCGAACCAGCGGTGGCGGGTCAACGCGGACGGCACGGTCGTCGGTGAGGAGTCCGGGCTCTGTCTGGGCGTCACGGGCTCCGGTACGGCCAACAGCACGGCGGTGGAGATCCAGACCTGCAACGGCGGGAGCAGCCAGAGGTGGACCGGCCTCTCCGCGGGAGGTACGTGTTCTCTTCCGTCGACGTACCGGTGGAAGTCGACGGGGGCCTTGGCGCAACCGGCGAACGGATGGGTCTCGCTGAAGGACTTCACCAGTGTGATGCACAACGGAAAGCGCCTGGTCTACGCGTCCAACTCGTCGGGGTCGTCGTACGGTTCGATGATGTTCAGCCCCTTCTCCGACTGGTCGGACATGGGGTCGGCGGCCCAGCACGGGATGAGTCAGGCGGCGGTGGCGCCCACGCTGTTCTACTTCGCCCCCAAGAACATCTGGGTGCTGGCGTACCAGTGGGGTTCGTCGCCCTTCGTCTACCGCACGTCGAGCAATCCCGCCGACCCCAACGGCTGGTCCTCCCCGCAGCCGCTGTTCACCGGCAGCATCTCCGGCTCGAACACCGGGCCCATCGACCAGACCCTGATCGGTGACGGCCAGAACATGTACCTGTTCTTCGCCGGTGACAACGGCAAGATCTACCGGGCGAGCATGCCGATCGGGAACTTCCCGGGCAACTTCGGCTCGTCGTACACGACGATCATGAGCGACTCGACGAACAACCTGTTCGAGGCGGTCCAGGTCTACAAGGTCCAGGGACAGAACCAGTACCTCATGATCGTCGAGGCGATGGGCTCCCAGGGGCGCTACTTCCGCTCGTTCACGGCCTCCAGCCTGAGTGGTTCATGGACCCCGCAGGCCGCCGGTGAGAGCAACCCCTTCGCGGGCAAGGCCAACAGCGGTGCCACCTGGACCAACGACATCAGCCACGGTGACCTGGTGCGGGACAACCCCGACCAGACCATGACCGTCGACCCCTGCAACCTCCGGTTCCTCTATCAGGGCAAGTCCCCGACCGCCGACGGACCCTACGACCGGCTGCCGTACAGGCCGGGTCTCCTCACCCTGCAGCGCTGAACCGCCGGCCCGCCGCGGTCACCTCCCGGGCGGCGGCGGCGCCGTGCTCTTGCGCACGACCAGGCTCGTGGCCAGCTCCAGCCGCGTGGACACCGGTTCCCGGGCCCGCAGCCGCATGAGCATCTGGGTGGCCTCCTCCGCCATCCGGCGCAGCGGCTGGTGGACCGTGGTCAGCGCCGGGCTGGCCCAGCGGGCGATCGGCACGTCGTCATAGCCGACCACCGACAGGTCATGGGGGACGCGCAGGCCGTGCACCCGGGCGGCCTCCAGTACGCCGAGTGCCTGGAGGTCGCTGCCGGCGAAGACCGCGGTGGGCGGCCGGGGCAGGGAGAGCAGCTCGGCGGCCCGGTCGTAACCGCCCTCGACGTGGAAGTCACCGAACAGGACGAGCCCGGGGTCCACCTCCAGCCCCGCCATGGCCATTGCCGAGCGGTAGCCGTCGAGCCGGGCGCGGGAGCAGAGCAGGTCCTCGGGCCCGGTGATGATCCCGATGCGCCGGTGTCCGCACTCGATGAGGTGGCGGGTGGCGGCCAGACCGCCGTTCCAGTTGGCGGAGCCGACCGAGGGGACGTCGGGGTTGGGATCACCCGCCGGATCGATGATGACGAACGGGATCGAACGCGCTTGGAGTTGCTGCTTCACCGCGCCGGGAAGGGCGGAGAAGACCAGGACGACACCGAGCGGCCGGCGTTGCAGCATCGCCTCCAGCCAGTCGGGGCCGGGCGAGTGACGGGTTCCGCTCTCGGTGAGGACGACCCCGGCGCCGTGCGCCTTGGCCACGTTCTCCACGCCCCGTATCAGCTCCATCGCCCAGATGCTCTCCAGCTCGTGGAACACGATCTCGATGAGCGGGGCCTCGTGGGCCGACCGTGTGGTGCGCCGGTACGCGTGGGCCTCCAGCAGGCGCTCCACCTTGACCCTCGTGGGAGGCGCCACGTCCTGCCGCCCGTTGAGCACCTTCGAGACCGTCGAGATGGAGACGCCGGCCCGCTGGGCCACCTGGGCCAGGGTGACGCGGCCCGTCTCCTCGTCATCGCGCATGGCGAGGAGCATAGAACACCGGTGTGCGCCGGCCGGAGGACTCCCGCGGGCGGGAGACCCCGCCCGCGAAGGCCCTCGTGCCCCTCCGGCCGGACGCTCCGGTCAGGACGCGGTGCAGGCGCTGATGGCGGGCGGTGCCGTGTCGCCGTTCGTCATGACGGTGAAGCCGAAGCTCGTGCTGCCACCGGCCGCCAGGCTGCCGTTGCCGCTCGGCGTCATGGTCATCACCTTCCCGGTGCTGTCCCAGCTGGGTGTGCCGTTCCAGGTGGCCGAGATCCGCTGCGCCGACGCGACGGTCACCCGTACGTTCCAGCCGCTGATGGCGGAATTCCCCGCGGTCACGGTCACCTTGCCGTTGTAGCGGTCACCCCACGTCTCCTGCTTCGCGTACGAGACGGTGCAGGTGCGGGTGCCGTCCCCTCCGTCGCCGCCGCCCGTGCCGCCCAGGGCGGCCAGCGTCGAGGCGTAGGCCGGCTTCTTGTTGTAGTTGCCGTCGAAGAGGAGCGGGGTACCGCTCGCGCGCCAGGAGTACTTGTCGGTGACGCCCCAGACGGTGATGCCCGTGCAACGCGTCACGGCGAGGCACGCCTGCACCACGTTGGCGTAGCTCGCGGCCTGCGCGGCCCCGGACCCCTCGATGTCCAGCTCCGTGATCTGCACGTCGACGCCGAGATCGGCGAAGCGCTGGAGATTCTGCCGGAAGTCGGCGGGGACGGGGGACTGGCTGTTGAAGTGGCTCTGGAAGCCCACGCAGTCGATGGGCACGCCGCGCTGCTTGAAGTCCTTCACCATGGCGTACACGGCGTTGGACTTCGCGTTCACCCCGTCGGTGTTGTAGTCGTTGTAACAGAGCTTGGCGGCCGGGTCGGCGGCCCGCGCGGTGCGGAACGCCTCCTCGATGAAGCCGTTGCCGAGCTTGTCCTGGAAGGGCGAACTGCGGCGAGCTCCGCTGCTGCCGTCCTGGAACGCCTCGTTGACGACGTCCCAGGAGTGGATCTTGCCCTGGTAGTGCCGCATGACCTGGGTGATGTGGTTGTTCATCGCCGTACGGAGATCGCCCGCGCCCAGCGACCCCACCCAGCCGGGCAACTGGGAGTGCCAGACCAGGGTGTGTCCCCGCACCTTCATGCCGCGGCTCTGGGCGTGGCTGACGATACGGTCGGCCGCCCCGTAGGTGAACGATCCCCGGGACGCCTCCAGCGCGTCCCACTTCATCTCGTTCTCGGGGGTCACCGAGTTGAACTCGGTGTTCAGCGTGGCGGCGTAGGGCGCCTCGCCGAGGTGGTTCGCGGCGACCGCCGTGCCGAAGTAGCGGCCCTTGGCGCTCGCCGACTCGCCGAGGGTGCTCGCCGCGTGGGCGGTGCCGGACAGGGCGGCGACACCGGTGGCCGTGAGCAGCCCTGTGACGGTGAGGGCCAGGGCCCTGCGGGTGGCGGTGCGCGATGATCGGGTTGATCTGATCATGATCATGTCAACCTTTCGTCGGGGGGAAGGCATCCCCGGAGGGTGAACGCGGGCCTGGCCGCACCGGTTTGCCCCGAAAGCTTTCAGGAGGCGACGGGCCGCCCTTGTCCCGCGTTCGCCCGGACGGGGTTTGCCGAGAGCGATCCTGGAGGATGTGCGCTCCCGAAACAATGGCGCGACACGACCGAAACTTTTTCGACCGGAAGGAGCGGCCGAGGGGCCCGCACGCCAAGTGGCGTCCGTGCGCCGTCCCGTCGAACCACCGGAGCGGAACGAGCGTCGTATGAATATGGACATAAACACCGTAAGAGCCGCTGCTCCCACGCCAAGTCCGGTAGCTCCCGCCGCTGACGTCCTTGATCGCATCCGCGCCGGCCTGGTGGGGGAGGGCGACCTCGTACCAGGCCCCTTCGGCCTCCGCAGGAACACGTACGCGGACTGGACCGCTTCCGGCCGCCCGCTGGACTTCATCGAGGACTATCTGCGAGAGGCCGTTCTCCCGCGGTACGCGAACACGCACACGCAGAGTTCGGGAAACGGCCGTTCGACGAACCGGCTCAGAGAAGAGGCCCGCGCCATCATCGCGGCCGGTGTCGGCGCGGGCCCCGACCACCACGTCATCTTCTGCGGCTCCGGCGTCACCGGCGCCGTCGACAGACTGGTCGGCGTCCTCGGGCTCCGGAACCCCGCCCACGCGGGCGCCGGCACGCTCGCCGAGGCGGAACGGCCCGTCGTCTTCGTCGGCCCCTATGAACACCATTCCAACGACCTCGCGTGGCGCGAGTCCCAGGCGGACGTCGTCGTCGTACGGGAGGACGCTTCCGGCGGCATCGACCTGCGGGACCTGCGGGACCGGCTGCGGGAGTACGCCCACCGGCCGCTGCGCATAGGAAGCATGTCCGCCGCCTCGAACGTCACCGGCATACTGACCGACACCGACGCCGTCTCCTCACTCCTGCACAGCCACGGCGCCCTGTCCCTGTGGGACTACGCGACCGCAGGCCCCTACCTGCCCATACGCGTCGGTGAGTCGGAGCCGGGACGCCGGGACCACAAGGACGCCGTCTTCCTGTCCCCGCACAAGTTCGTGGGCGGCCCCCAGACCCCCGGCGTACTCGTCGTCCACCGCGACCTGATGCGCAACGCCGTGCCCGTGGTCCCGGGAGGGGGCACGGTCACCTACGTCGGACCGGACGGGCACCGGTACGCACCCGACCCGGTCACGCGCGAGGAGGGCGGCACCCCCGCGATCGTCGAGTCCATCCGGGCGGGCCTCGTCTTCGCGCTCAAGGACTCCGTCGGCCCCGACCTGATCCGGGCACGTGAGGAGCGGGCATGGCGACGCGTGCGCGCCCGCTGGCTGCGCCATCCCCGGATCGACGTGCTGGGCAACACCGACGCGCCCAGGTTGCCGGTCGTCTCGTTCCTCATCCGCCACCGCGACGGCCACCTGCACCACAACTTCGTCGCAGCGCTCCTGAACGACCTGTTCGGCATCCAGGCGCGGGGCGGCTGCTCCTGCGCGGGTCCCTATGGTCATCACCTCCTGGCGATCGACACCAGGCGGTCCCACGCCTTCCGCGACATCGTCACGGACGGCGGCCTCGACGGCATGAAGCCGGGCTGGACCCGCGTCAGCTTCCCCTACTTCATGTCGGACGCGGTCCGCGACCATGTCATCGAGGCGGTGGAGATCATCGCCGATGCGGGCCACCGGCTTCTCGCCGACTACGGCTTCGACGCCCGTACCGGTGCCTGGCGTCATCGCGCCGCCCCGCCGGAACCGGACGCCGGCAGTCTGCGCGGCGCCATCGACGTCGTGGCACCGCGGCCCCCGCGCCCTCGGGCGGGGGAGGACGTGCTGGCGGCCCACAGGCAGGAAGGCCGCCGCATCCTCCGTAGGCACCCGTCCGGTCCGGGCGGCGCGGGCACCGCCCTGCCTCCCGAGGCCGAGGCCCTGCGCTGGTTCCCGCTGCCGCGTGACGCGGCCGACGCGGGCATCGTGTGAACCGGCCCCCGGCGCACCACGAGGGCACACCAGTGAACGGGAACCACGCACCGACCCGCTGAGGCACCGGTCGGCCGCACCGGGCGCGAACGGACGAGTCGGCGCACGGGCGCTCGTGCGCCATGGCGGGGTGCGACGGCGCACACCCGGGCCGGGACGGCGCACGATTGGCAGCCCGCGGCCCGGTGTGTGCCGTCAATGCCTCCGCACACCTGAAGGGTCACGTCACTATTCGGCCACGCGGACGGCCTTCCCGGAGCGGCGCCGGTCCCTGCCCTACGTTGACTGCCGTACGCGTCGGGTGGTCGACGGTCGCAGACCAACCGGCCGACGAGTCCGAGCAGACCTGAAAGGCGCCATGACGACACAACCGATCGAGGTCAAGGCGGACGACGCGCGGTACGACGCACTGCGGCGCGGGTTCAACCAGCGCTGGATCGCCGCACCCGACTACATCGTGGTCGCCACGTCCGCCGACGACGTGGTCGCCGCCGTCGACAAGTTCCTGGCCGGCCCGGCGCATGCCTCACGACGGCTCACCGTCCGCTCCGGAGGCCACTGCTACGAGAACTTCGTCTCCTCCGCCGACGTCGCCGTCACCATCGACGTCAGCCAGCTGAACCGTGCCTACTTCGATCCCTCGATGAACGCCTACTGCGTCGAGGCGGGCGCGACGAACTGGCACAGCACCACCCAGCTGTACCGCACGGCCGGCCGGGCCCTGCCGGGCGGCTCCTGCTACTCCGTGGGCAGCGGCGGCCACATCTCCGGCGGCGGATACGGCCTGCTGTCGAGGCTGTTCGGCCTGACGGTCGACTACCTGTACGCCGTCGAGGTGGTCACCGTCGCCGACGGCGGGAAGGCGACGGTCACCCTGGCCCGCAAGGACTCCCAGGACGCCGCGCTGCGGGATCTGTGGTGGGCCCACACCGGTGGCGGCGGCGGCAACTTCGGCGTGATCACCCGCTACTGGTTCCGCGACCTGCCGCGCCCGCCCGCCCAGGTCCTGCTGCGCTCGGTCGCCTGGGAGTGGAAGGACCTGCTCAAGCGGCCCGATCTGTTCAAGTCCCTGGTGCGCCGCTACGGCCAGTTCTTCGAGCACGAGCAGGCCGGCACGGGCCCGGACTTCGTCCGCCGCGGCTACCGCGACATGTTCACCCTGCTCAAGCTCACGCACATGTCCAACGGCAAGGTCGGTCTGATCGTCCAGATGGACGGCACGAAGAAGGACTCCCCCGACCGCCTGAAGGCCTTCCTGGACCACCTCACCGAAGGGTTCGCCGCCGGTCCGGGGCCGCACGTGGCCCAGACCGTCCTGGACCGGCAGATGGGCGAGCACCCCGCGCAGCGGGAGCTGTTCATCCCCACCCTGCTGCCGTGGCTGACCGCCACCCAGAGCCTGAACGACTCCGGCCCCAACCGCTGCGGCAAGTACAAGTCGGCGTACCACACCAAGGCGTTCACCGAGCAGCAGATCGACGCCATGTACCACCACCTCACCGACGCGGACTACAGCAACCCCGACGCGCTGCTGCAGATCGACTCCTACGGCGGCAAGGTCAACGACACCGAGGCGGGCGCGACGGCCGTGCCGCAGCGCTCCTCGGTCATGAAGCTGCAGTACCAGACGTACTGGACGTGGAACGCCGACGCCGACCACAACGGCGTCTACGACTACCGGGACGCGGAGAAGGACGCCCGCATCGCCGAGCCCCACCTGAAGTGGATCCGCGCGATCTACGCGGGCGTCTACCAGGAGACCAAGGGAGTGCCGGCCGTCGCCGATCCGGCCTGGCCCGCCTCCCGGTCCGCGGGCACCGACGGCTGCTACGTCAACTACCCCGACGTCGACCTCGACGACACGGGACTCAACACCTCCGAGCAGCGGTCCCGCCGGCTGTACTACAAGGCCAACTACGCCCGGCTGCAGCAGGTCAAGCAGCGCTGGGACCCCCACAACGTCTTCCGCCACGCCCAGTCCGTCGAATTGCCCGGCCCGTCCAAGGACGCCGCCTCCGGATGACTGGGTCCTTCGCGCCGGCGCCGATTGGCCGAATTCTTGTGACGGGAGAGCGGCGGGGGGCCGCCCGGGTGCGGTGAGGGGGAGCGGTGGCGCGGAGCCGACCGGGGCGCGGCCGTGATGGCCCGGTTCCGCCTGCGGCGGATTCGGCCACCGGCTCCGCGGCGCGGCCCTGAGCGGCGGTCGGCTCAATCATCACCCCAGATCGTGGGGGGAATCGGGCGATCCGCGGAGGGTGGCACCGAACATTCTTCCGGCTGGCACGGGCGGCTCTCGGTGGGGCCGCCGCGCCGCTGGCCGCGTTCTTTTGCGCACAGTCCGGTTTGCAGACGCGCCCCCGGGGCACACGCGGCGGTGCGACGTTCGACGGTCGGCCTCGATGGGCGGCCGTACGGGCGAAGCGACCGAGACGTGACGGAAAAGCACCGATCCGACACTCTCCGTTCAAGCTTGGGGGATTGCTTGGACGTGACCCGCCGTGAAGACTGTGGCCGAGTTCCATCGAAACGAAGGTGTTTTGGGGGCGCAAGATGTCATTCGTGGCACGACACGCGCTGCGGCTGCGTACTCTCAAACCCGTTTCGAACGGCCGGGCAGGGGAGCCGCAGGCCGTCCAGGAGCCGGGAGGGTTCCGCGCATCCGGTGCGCGGGAGGTATCGCCGAGGGGGATGGGTTATGTCGGATTGGCGCGCCGCACGACATGGTCGGCTGCGGGGGGTGGTCGGCCAGGTGGCCGCCACGACGTCCCGCACCGCGTGTGCTGAGGGCCGGGAGCCCGTCCAGGTGTCCCACTGACACCGATTGACCGCCCCGCCGCACGCGGGGCCCCCCGGGGGCCCGCGCGGCTCTCGTCCGATTCCAGACGTCAGTGACACCGCCGTGCCCGAGGCCGTCCCGCCCCGGCCGGCCCGCTCCACCGCACCCCTGTGGGCGTGACTCCAACGTGCCCGCACGCGCCAGCCGCTAGCAAGGGAGACAAGGTGACAAGCAAGCAACCGACGGGCGAGCGACCCCTCCTGGAGGAGTTACCCGGCCGCTGGCGGCACTTACGCGAGGCCGGCCCCGTGCGGTACGACGAGACCCAGCGCGTCTGGCAGGTCCTCGACCACGAGAGCGTCTCCGCCGTGCTCGCCGACCCCGCGACGTACTCCTCGGATCTCTCCGGTCTGGCGCCCACCCAGTCCGACTTCGAGACCTTCACCCAGGGCAACTTCGTCGGCATGGACCCGCCGGAACACCGCAAGCTGCGCACGCTGGTGAGCCAGGCGTTCACCCCGCGCGTCGTACAAGGACTCGAACCCCGCATCGAGGCCATCTGCGCCCGGCTCCTCGACGCCGTGTCCGACCGCGACCGCTTCGACCTGGTCGACGCGCTGGCCTATCCGCTGCCGATCATCGTCATCGCCGAACTCCTCGGCATCCCCGCCGACGAGCACCGGCTCTTCCAGGAATGGGCGAGCGTGCTGTTCGGCGGTGACCAGCTCGGCGAGGCCCCCGACATGGCCGACCTGGAGCGGGCGCTGGAAGCCATCGCGCCCACCGTGCGCGAGATGAACAGCTACATGCTGGAGCACATCCGCGCCCGCCGTGCCCACCCCGGCGACGACCTCACCAGCAGGCTCATCGCCGCCGATGTGGACGGCGTCCGCCTCAGTGACCAGGAGATGGTCGGGTTCGTGGCCCTGCTGCTCGTGGCCGGGCACATCACCACGACCGCGCTCCTGGGCAACGCGATTGTCACCTTCGACGGACACCCCGAGGTGGACGCGGCGCTGCGCACCGACCCCGCGCGCGTCCCGGCCGCCGTCGAAGAGGTGCTGCGCTGGCTGCCGCCCTTCCCCGAACTGGGCCGCAGGGTCACCCGCCCCGTAGTCCTCGGCGGCCACGAGATCCCCGCGGACACGATGCTGATGGCCCACCTCGGCACCGCCAACCGCGACCCCGCCCGCTTCACCGCCCCCGACGTCCTCGACGTGACCCGGAGTCCCAATCCCCACTTGACCTTCGGGCACGGCATCCACTTCTGTTTCGGCGCACCGCTGGCCCGGCTGGAAGCGCGGATCGCTCTTCACATGTTGCACGAACGATTCCGCAAAATGGTGATCCCCTCCTACGAGGACATCGTCTACCAGAACCCGGCCGTCATCATCGGCGTACGGCATCTGCCCGTAGAGGTCGGCAGACCGTAGCCGGGGCGCGCACAGCGCCCACCGGCCGGCCCGCACCCGCACCGCTCGTATCCGGGCCGGATCGGCACAACCGCACATGAGACCCACCCAACGGGAGTCCCCTTCTCATGCCGTACACCATGCCCGCCGCTCCGGTCGCCTTACGGGCACCGTCCCTGCCCCACCGTGAGCTGCAAGACCGTCTCGACGAACTGGCCCGGACCCACCGGGTGCCCGGCGCCCAACTGGCCCTGGACACCGGCACCGACGTCCTCGCCGTGCACACCGGCACCAGCGATGTCACCACCGGCAGACTCTTCACCGCGGACACCGCGGTCCCCCTGGGATCGCTGACCAAGCCGTTCACCGCCGCGCTCGTCATGCTCCTCGCCGACGACGGCGACCTCGACCTGGACGAACCGGCCGCCGGGCACCTGGCCGAACTGGCCGGAACCCCCGAAGTGACGGTACGCCAACTCCTCTCCCATACCGGCGGTCTGCCCACGGGGCCCGACTCCGACACCGCCGCCGCGACCACCGCCGCGCGCTACCTCGCGGCCGTCTGCACCGCCCGCGACCTGCTGTTCCCGCCGGGGACCGACTTCTCCTACTCCAACGCCGGATACGTCGCCGCCGGCCGGCTGGTGGAGACGGTCACCGGCATGACGTGGCCCGAGGCCGTGCGGACGCTGCTCCTCGAACCCCTCGGCGCGCGGCCCGCGTTCCTCGCGGACACCGCGCCCGGGCGCCCGGTGGCCGTGGGGCACGCCGTCAACACCGCCACGGGGCAGCCCGTCGCCACCCGGCAGAACCTGGCACCGCTGGAGGCACCGGCCGGCGCGCTGCTCGCCGGCGCCCTGGACCTGGTCGCGTTCGGCAACGCGCTCACCGGCCGCTCGGACCTGCTGCCGCCCGCCGTCGCCAAGGAGATGCGCCGGGCCGAGACCGCCGCCGACCCCGGCACTCTCGCCGACGGCTGGGGCGCCGGACTCGCCCTCTACCAGCGTGACGGCCGGGTCTGGTGCGGCCATGACGGCAACGCCCAGGGCACCTCCTGCCACCTGCGGGCCGACCCGGAGAGCGGGGTCGTGGTCGCCTTCACGGGCAACGCCGGGGGCGCCACCGCTCTCTGGCGCGACCTCGCCGAGGAGCTGGCCCGGCTCACCGGCATACGGGTGCCCGCCGAGACGCCCATCGCCGACCGGGGCGGCCCCGTCGACCTGCCCGGCTGCGCGGGCACCTACCGCAACGGGAGCACGGTCTACCGCGTCGCGCCCGGGCCGGACGGCACGCCGGCCCTCTCCGTCGACGGAGATCTGGCCCTTCCCCTGGTCTGCTACGCCGACTTGTCCTGTGATCTGCGCGATCCGGCCACCGGGCGCCTCGAACCCGGTGGCCGGTTCCACCGCGACCCGGCCACGGGCGTGATCGACCGGGTCCAGATATCCGGGCGCACCGCGCGCCGCACCGACGACGGCTGAGCCGGGGCCACCCCCGGTCCGGCCTGTGCCGACACCGGTCGCGGGCCCAGCCCTGGGGCCCCGGGAGCCGGTGCGCCTGGCCGCCCTGCCGTGTGGCACCGGTCCCGTGGCGGTCCGACGCGGCCGGTACGGATCGGCCGAGCACCGTTGCCGGACCACTGTCGCCTCGGCCCGGCGGAGGTCCGCGGCTTCCCGTGGTGACGGTCGCTGGGCGGCCGGGTCCACAGGTGGGGTCCGGAGCGGGCCGGGGTCCGGTCGACGGGAGCCGGCGGTGGCCCGCCGCCGGGCCGGTGCGCCGGTCCGCGGTGACCGGGCCGTGGACCCGCCGACCGTCCACGGGCACCGGCCACCGCACCACCCGGCCGCACCCGTCCGCTCCCCACAGCGGTCACAAGGCCCACAGGGATCACAAGGTCCACAACGTCCACAGGACTGACAAGACTCGCAAGGCTCGAAAGGCCCGCAACGCCCACAACGCCCACACCAAGGTCACCGACCCGCACCGCCGCGCACGTCCGGTGTGTCACGTCCGGTCCAGCGCACCGCCCACGGGGCGGGGTCGGGATCGTCCGCGTGGCCCGCGCCGCATCGCCCCGCTCTCCAGAAGGACTTCACCCATGACGGACCTGCACGACAAGCCCGCACCGGCGTCCTCCCTGCCGCAGGGCGGCCCCGCCGCCGACGCGCAGGAGAGCGCGGTGGCTCCGGCGTATCCGACGCTCGGTGAGCTGTTCACCGCCTGGGTGACCCGGACCCCGGACGCACCGGCCCTCACCGACGGCCGACGGAGCTGGACCTACCGTCAACTGGCCGCCCGCGTCGACCGGTTGGCCGCGCACCTGATAGCCGGGGGAGCGGGGCCGGACCGGGTGGTGGCCCTGGTCCTGCCGCGCTCCATGGAGCTGATCGCGGCGGAGCTGGCCGTCGCCCGGGCGGGTGCCGCGTTCCTGCCGGTGGACCCCGCCTACCCCGCCGAGCGCCGTGCGCTGATGCTCGCCGACGCCGCGCCCGCGCTCACCCTGGACGATCCGCGCCGGGTGGGGGAACTCCTGGACACCGCTGCCGCCGACACGGCCGCCGATGCCACCGGAGGCGCCGGTGGCCGGCCGGTCGGCACCAGCGTCGACCCCGACCACGCGGCCTACGTCATCTACACCTCCGGTTCCACCGGGCGCCCCAAGGGCGTGACGGTGACCCACCGCGGCATCGGCGGCTTCACCGAGGCCGCCGCGGAGCGGTACGCGGTGGGGCCGGGCGACCGGGTGCTCCAGTTCTCCTCGCCGAGCTTCGACGCCTCCGTCCTGGAGCTGTTCATCTCCGTCCTGTCCGGTGCCACGCTGGTCGTGCCGCCGCACGGGCCGTGGCTGGGAGACGAACTCGCCGCGGTCCTGGACGAGCACCGCATCACCCACACCCTCATCCCGCCCGCCGCGCTGGCCTCCCTGCCCGACCCCGAGCGGGGCACCGCACGCCACCTGCGCACACTGATCGTGGGCGCCGAGGCGTGCCCGGCCGGGCTCGTGGACCGCTGGGCCCCCGGCCGCCGGATGATCAACTCCTATGGGCCGACCGAGACCACCATCGTCGCCACCTGGACGGGGCCGCTCAGCGCGGGCAGTGGTACGCCGACGATCGGTGGCGCCCTGCCGCACACCCGGGTGCACGTCCTGGACGCCGAGATGCGGCCCGTGCCGCCCGGCGCGGACGGTGAGCTGTTCGTGGGCGGTGTCGCGGTGGCCCGCGGCTACCTGGGCCGGCCCGGCCTCACGGCCGCGCGTTTCGTCGCCGACCCCTTCGGCGCGCCCGGAGCGCGTCTGTACCGCACGGGTGACCGTGTGCGGTGGACGGCCGGGGGAGAGCTGGAGTTCCTCGGCCGGCTCGACCGGCAGGTGAAGATCCGCGGCTTCCGGATCGAGCCGGGGGAGATCGAGGCGGCGCTGCGCCGGGCCTGCGGCGGTGCCGTCGGCGAGGCCGTGGCCGTCGTACGCGAGGACGTGCCGGGCCACCAGCGCCTCGTCGCCTACGTCACCGCAGCCACCCCTCCGCCCACCGTCTCCGCCGACCCCGCCGGCCCCTCCGGCTCGGCCGACCCCGCTGCTCCCTCCGGCTCGGCCGACCCCGCCGACCCCGCCGACCCCGCCAGCTCGGCCGACCCCGCTGGCCCCATTGGCTCCGCCGACTTCGCGCATCCCACCGGCTCCGCCCATCCCGCCGGTCCCGCTGACTCTGCCGGCTCTGCTGGTCCCACCGGCTCTGCTGGTCCCACCGGCTCTGCCGGTCCCACCCACTCCGCCGACTCTGCCGGCCCCACCGACTCCGCTGACCCCACTGGTCCCTCCGGCTCTGCCGGTCCCACCGGCTCGGCCGTTCCCATCGCCCCCGCCAACTCCGCCCACCCCACCCCTGAGCCCACCCCCAAGCCCCTCGACCCGGCCGCCCTGCGTGCCGCCGTCGCGGCCGTGTTGCCCGGGCACATGGTGCCGTCCGCCGTCGTGGTGCTCGACCGGATGCCGCTCACCCCGCAGCACAAGATCGACCGGCGGGCCCTGCCCGCGCCGGAGCGGTCGGCCGTGGCCGGGTACGTGCCGCCGCGCTCGGCCGAGGAGCGGGTGCTCGCCGGGATCTGGGCGGACGTCCTGGGCGTGGACGCGGTCGGGGTCACCGACGACTTCTTCGACCTGGGCGGCGAGTCCATCCTCGCCGCACGTGTGCTGGCCCGCGTCCGGGACGACGTGGGCGTCCGGCTGACCGTGCGGGACGTGTTCACCGCGCGGACGATCGCCGCGCTCGCGCCCCTGCTCGCCGACCCGTCGGCCGCCGCGCCGCCGGAGCCGATCCCGCCGGCCCCCCGCGAGGGACGGCTGCCGCTGTCCAGCGCTCAGCGGCGGCTGTGGTACCTGGACGACCTGACCGAGGGCGGCACCGAGTACAACACCGGTGTCCCGCTCCGCCTGCGGGGCGCCCTGGACACCGACGCGCTGCGCCGCTCCCTGCTCCGGCTCGCGGCCCGGCACGACTCCCTGCGCACCACGTTCCCCACGGTCGACGGCCAGGGCGTCCAGCGTGTCGCACCGGACCCCGACGTACCCCTGCGGACCGCCGATCTCACCGGCGTACCCGACGCACGCCGCGCCGAGGCTGCCGAGGAACTGCTCACCCAGGAACTGGGCCGCCCGTTCGACCTCGCCACCGGATCGCTCACCCGGGCGCTGCTCGTCCGGCTCGCCGCCGATGACCACCTGCTGCTCCTGGCCCAGCACCACATCGTCACCGACGGCTGGTCGGTCGGCATCCTGACCCGGGAACTCGCCGCCCTGTACCACGCGGAGACCACCGGTGAACCGGACGGGCTGACGCCACCCGCCGTGCAGTACCCGGACTTCGCGGTCTGGGAGCGAGGGCAAAGGACCGGTGCCGCGGACACCGCCGATCTGGCCTACTGGAAGCGGCACCTGGCGGACCTCCCGCACCTGGAGCTGCCCACGGACCGGCCGCGTCCCGCCGTGCGCACCACCGCCGGAGCGGCCCACCGGCACGTGCTGCCCGCGGAGCTGACGTCCCGGCTGCGGCAACTGGCGGCGGGGCGCGGCACCACCCTGTTCACCCTGTTCGCCGGCGCCTCCGCGCTGCTGTTCTCCCGCTACTCGGGCCAGCGGGACGTCGCGTTCGGCACCGTCACCAACGGGCGGGGCCGCCGGGACCTGGAGGACGTGCCGGGGTTCTTCGCCAACACGGTGGTGCTCCGCGAGGAGGTGGACGAACGGGCCACCGTGGACCGGTTCGTGGAGACGATGCGGACCACGCTGCTCGACGCCTTCGCCCACGACGGCGCGCCGTTCGACCGGGTGGTCGAGGAACTGGCCCCGCCACGCGACCCGAGCCGCACCCCGCTCGTGCAGGTGCTCGTCGTACAGCAGAGCGCGCCTCCCGCGCCACCGCTCGCCGGCGGCCTGCGCGTCACCGGGCACCCGCTGCCCCGCCCCGCGGCCCGCTTCGACCTCGTCCTGGAGTTCACACCGGACGCGGACGGCGGCTGCGTGCTGACCGCGGAGTTCAACACGGACCTGTTCGACGCGGCGACCGTGGCCCGGATGACCGCCCACCTGCACCGGCTCCTCGACGGCATGGCGGAAGGACCGGGCCGCACGCTCGCCGAACTGCCCATGCTCGCGGCCGGGGAGCAGCGCACGCTGGTGGAGTCCTGGAATCCGCCCGCCCGCGCGGTGCGCGAGAACGAGTACGGCACCCTGCCCGCGCTGCTGCACGCCCAGGCGGCCCGCGTCCCGGACCGGACGGCCGTCGTCTGCGGCCAGGTCCGGCTCGACTACGCCGAGGTCGCCCGGCGCGCGTCCCGGCTGGCCCGGCTGCTCGTCGCGCGCGGCGCGGGACCCGAGACCCTGGTCGCGCTCTGCCTGCCGCGCTCCGCCGACCTGGTGCCCGTGCTGTGGGCGGTGCTCGCCTCCGGCGCAGGCTACCTCCCGCTCGACCCGGCCTATCCCGCCGAGCGGGTCCGCCTCATCCTCGACGACGCCCGGCCCGCCCTCGTCCTCGCCACCCGGGAGACCGCCGCCGCGCTGCCCGCGGAGTGCGAACCGCTGCTCCTGGAGGACTGCGCAGCCCCGGACGTGTCCGACGCAGCGCTGACCGACGCCGACCGGCTCCGGCCGCTGCTGCCCGACCATCCCGCGTACGTCATCTACACCTCGGGCTCCACGGGCCGCCCCAAGGGCGTGATCGTCACCCACCGCAGTGCCGCGGCGCTCGCCGAGTGGGCGGGGGAGAGGTTCGGTCCCGAGGGCCTGGCCCATGTGATCGCCTCCACCTCCCTCAACTTCGACGTCTCGGTGTTCGAACTGCTCTGCCCCCTGGCGGCCGGTGGCACCGTCGAGGTGGTCGCCGACCTGCCGGCCCTCGCCGACGGCGCCGGGCCCCGGCGCGCCACCCTGCTCAGCGGCGTGCCGTCCGTCGTCTCCCGGCTCGTCGCGGGCGGCACGGCGCCCCTGAGCGCCGACACCGTCGTCCTCGCGGGCGAGGCCCTGCCCGCGCAGACCATGCAGGACCTGCGGGCCGCCATGCCCGACTGCCGGGTCGCCAACGTCTACGGCCCCACCGAGGCCACCGTGTACGCCACCGCCTGGTTCGCCGGTGAGGAACTCCCGGAGCAGGCCCCGCCGATCGGCGACCCGGTGGCGCTCACCCGTGCCTACGTCCTCGACACCTCCCTGCGGCCGCAGCCCGTCGGCGTCCCCGGCGAGCTGTACCTCGGGGGCGGCAGCCTGGCCCGCGGCTACCTGAAGCGGCCCGGACTGACCGCCGCCCGGTTCGTCGCCGATCCGTTCGGCGTACCGGGGGAGCGGATGTACCGCACCGGTGACCTGGTGCGCCGGCGCCCCGACGGCGGCCTCGACTACCTGGGCCGCACCGACCAGCAGGTCAAGGTGCGCGGCTTCCGCATCGAACTGGGCGAGGTGGAGGAGGCGCTGCGCGGTTGCGCGGACGTGGCCGAGGCGGCGGCCGTCGCCGCCACCGACGCCGACGGCAACCGGCGCCTGGTCGGCTACGTCGTCCCGGCCGCCGGGCGGTCCACCGACCCGGAGGCGGTGCGCCGCGACCTCGGCCGCACGCTGCCCGACTACATGGTCCCCGCGACCGTCGTCGTCCTCGACGCCCTGCCGCTCAACCCCAACGGCAAGCTCGACCGGGGCCGGCTCCCCAGCCCGGGACCCGCCGTGCGCGCGGTGCGCCACGTCGCGCCCCGCACGCCCACCGAAGGCGCTCTCGCCGCGATCTGGGCCGAGGTGCTGCGCGAGGAACGCGTCGGCGTCGACGACAACTTCTTCGAGCTCGGCGGCGACTCGATCCTCAGCATCCAGGTTGTGGCCCGCGCCCGGCAGGAGGGCCTGCCGATCACCTCCCGCGCCCTCTACCGCCACCAGACCGTGGCCGCGCTCGCGCACTGCGCGGACGCGGCGGCCGGCCCGCGCGAGGCCCCGCCCGCGCCCGAGGAGCCCGCAGGCCCGGCCCCCCTGACCCCCATCCAGCACTGGCTGTTCGAAGCCGCGGGCGAACGCGCGGGCCACTTCTCCCAGGCGCTGTCCCTGCGGATGCCCGCCGACCTGGACCCGGCGGCGCTTGAGGACGCGCTGAACGACCTGGTGGCCCACCACGACGCCTTGCGCTCCCGCTTCACCGCCGGCGCTCCCGCGGGCTGGCACATCGACGAACGGGCACCCCGCATCCTCCTGGCCCGCCACACCGGTCCGGCGACGGACACCCCGCACTTCGGCCCGTTCGACCTCGCCGCGGGGCCGCTGCTGCGGGCCGTGCTGCACGACACCGGGACCGACGAGCCTCCCGTACTGCACCTCGCGGTGCACCACCTGGTGGTCGACGGGGTCTCCTGGCGGCTGCTGCTCGAAGACCTGGACCGCGCCTACCGGGCCCGCCGCGCGGGCGAGGACGGCACCGCGGCACTTCCCGCGAAGTCCTCGCCGCTGCGGCAGTGGGCCCGCAGGCTGCGCACCCACGCGGAGGGCGGCGGCTTCGACGACGAGCGCGCGTACTGGACCGGGGCGCTCCCCGCCGCCGAGGACGCCCTGCCCGCCGAGCCGACGGGCAGCCCCGGCACCTACGCCGCGCAGAGGGCGCTCACCGTGCGCCTCGGCGCCGAGGCCACATCGGCCCTGCTGCGCACCCTGCCCGACACCTACCGCACCCAGGCCAACGACGTCCTGCTCGGCGCGCTCGGCCGCGCCCTGTGCGGCTGGAGCGGCCGGGAGCGGGTGGTGGTCGACGTCGAGGGGCACGGCCGCGAGGAGCTCTTCGGCGAGCTGGACATCAGCCGCACGGTCGGCTGGTTCACCACCCGGTACCCCGTCGCGCTCGCCGTTCCCCCGGACGCCGGCTGGGACACCGTACTGAAGCAGGTCAAGGAGCAGTTGCGCGCCGTGCCCCGCAACGGCATCGGCCACGACGCGCTGCTGCGCCTCACCGGTGACGGGACGCCACCGCGCACCGCGGGCGCGCGGATCAGCTTCAACTACCTGGGCCGCATGGACACGCCGGAGGACTCCGGCGGTCTCTACCGGGGCACCGTGCGCCCGCTGGAACTGGACGCCGACCCGGCGACGGAGCGCCCCCACGCCCTTGAGGTCGTGGGCCGACTCGTCGGCGACGAGCTGGAGTTCACCTGGTTCCACGCGGATCTGCCGGGCCACGAGGACACCGTCGCGGACCTCGCGGAACGCTTCACCGACGCACTCACCGACCTGGCCCGGCACGCGGCCCGGCCGGGCACCGCGGGGCGCACCCCGTCCGACTTCCCGCTGGCCCGGCTCGACCAGGCCGCCGTGGACCGGATCACCGGCGCCGACCCGGCAGCCGTGGCCGACGTCCTGCCGCTCACGCCCACCCAGGCGGGCATGCTCTTCCACGGTCTGTCGCAGGACGACCGCGGCGTCTACGTCCAGCAACTGACGTTCGTCCTGGACGGCGTGCCCGACCCGGCGGCACTCGCCGCTGCCTGGCAGCACGTCACCGACCGCACCGAGGTGCTGCGCGGCCGGGTGGTCTGGCAGGACGTACCCGAACCGCTGCTGGTGGTCGAGCGCCACGCGGCCGTACCCGTCACCCACCTGGACTGGTGCGAGCTGACGGAGGACGAGCGCCGCGCCCGCCTCGACGACCTGCTGGTCCGGGACCGCGCGGCGGGCATCGACCTCGGACGGGCCCCGCTCCAGCGACTCCTGCTCGCCCGCGTCTCCGCCACCGCCGTACGCGTGGTGTGGTCCTTCCACCACCTGCTGCTCGACGGCTGGAGCATGTTCCAGGTGCTCTCGGACGTCTTCGCCCACCACGCGGGCCCCGACGCCGCACTCCCGCACCGCCCGTCCTACCGCGAGTACGTGTCCTGGCTGCGGCGGCGCGAACGGGAAGCGGCGGAACAGCACTGGCGGCGCCGCCTCTCCGGCCTGGCCGAGGCCACGCCGCTGCCCTACGACCGCGAGCCGCGCGAGGCGCACCGCGCCGAGTCCACGCACGCGGTCCACGGCACGCTGCCCGCGGCCGGCACGCGGAAGCTGGAGGAGCTGGCCCGCACCTCGGGCCTCACCCTGAACACCCTGGTCCAGGGCGCCTGGGCGCTGCTGCTCGCCCGGCAGGCGGGCCGCGACGAGGTGGTGTTCGGCACCACCGTCTCCGGCCGCCCCGCCGAGCTGCCCGGCGCCGAGGCCATGACCGGCCTGTTCATCACCACCCTGCCCACCCGGGCCACGGTCCCCGGCCACGGCGGCCTCCTCGACTGGCTGCGCGCGCTCCAGCACGACCAGAGCGAGGACCGGCGCTTCGACCACCTGCCGCTCACCCGGATGAAGACGTTCACCGAACTCCCCGAGCGCGTCGGGCTCTTCGACAGCATCGTCGTCTTCGAGAACTATCCGGTCGACGACGACCTCGCCGCCTCCCACGGCCTCCGCCTGAGCGGCCTCGAAGGCGTCGAGACCACCAACTACCCGCTGAGCCTGACCGCCTACCCGGGCACCGAACTGGCCCTCCGCCTCGGCTACGACCCCGAGCTGTTCGACGCCGGCACGGCCGGGCGCATGGCCGAGTACCTCGTCGTCCTCCTCACCGCCATGGCCGCCGACCCGGCAAGCCCGCCCGCCCGGCTGCCGCTGCTCGGCCAGGAACGGCGCGAACAGGTCCTGCACGCCTGGAACGACACCGCCACCGACCTGCCCGAAACCACCGTCGCCGACCTCTTCGCCGCCCAGGTGCGCCGCACGCCCGACGCCGTGGCCCTCGAAGCGGGCGACGACCACCTCACCTACCGTGAACTGGACGCCCGCGCCGCCGCGCTGGCGGCACGCCTGGCCGGGGCGGGCGTACGCCCGGAACACCCGGTCGGCGTCCTCATGGACCGCTCCGTCGGCTTGGTCGTCACCCAGCTCGCGCTGGTGCGCACCGGCGGCGTGTACGTGCCGCTGGACGGCAGGGCGCCGGCCGAGCGGCTGCGCCGGACCCTCACCGAGGCCGGGGCACGCCTGCTGCTCACCGACGCCGCCCGGGAGACGACGGCCCGCGAAGTGCTGCCCGACGGCCGCGTCCTGCGCGCCGACGCCGCCTTCGAACCGGCCGGTCCCACGCCCGTCCGTGCCCCGCACCCCGACAACGTCCAGTACCTGATGTTCACCTCGGGCTCCACCGGCACGCCCAAGGGGGTCGCCGTACGCCAGCGGGACGTCGCCGCGCTCGCCCTCGACCGTGCCTTCACCGGGCACGACCGGGTCCTCGTGCACTCGCCGCACGCCTTCGACGCCGCCACCTACGAGGTCTGGGTGCCGCTGCTGCGCGGCGGCACGGCCGTCCTCGCCCCGCCCGCCGACCTGGACGCCGCCCAGGTCCGGCACCTCGTCACGGAGCGGCGGGTGAGCTGCTTGTGGCTGACCGCGGGCCTGTTCCGCCTGCTCGCCCAGGAGGACCCCGGCTGCCTGCGCGGTGCCCGCGAGGTGTGGACGGGCGGCGAGGCCGTGCCCGGCGCCGTGGTGCGCCGGGTCCTCGACGCCTGCCCCGGCCTGACCGTCGTCGACGGCTACGGCCCCACCGAGACCACCACCTTCGCCACCCGCCGCGTCTTCCGCTCCGGCGACCCGCTGCCCGCGGTGCTGCCCATCGGACGACCCCTCGACAACACCCGCGTGTACGTCCTGGACAGCGCACTCCAGCCGCAGCCCCCCGGCATCCCCGGCGAGCTGTACGTCGCGGGCGCCGGCCTGGCCAGGGGCTACGTGGGACGGCCCGGTGCGACCGCCGCCCGCTACCTCGCCGACCCCTACGGCCCGCCCGGCACCCGCATGTACCGCACCGGCGACGTCGTGCGCTGGAGCGCCGACGGCGAACTGCACTTCGTCGGCCGCGCGGACGACCAGATCAAGATCCGCGGCTTCCGCGTCGAACCCGCCGAGATCGAGGCCCGCCTCACCGCCCACCCCGCCGTCGCCGAGGCCGTCGTCTCCCTGTACGAGGACGGCGGACGCAAGCGGCTCGCCGCCCACCTCGTGCCGGCCGGCGGGGCCGAACCGCCCTCCGCCGCGGGGCTGCGCACCCACCTGGCGGCCGACCTGCCCGACTACATGCTGCCCGCCGCGTTCGTCACCGTGCCCGAACTGCCCCTGACGGCCAACGGCAAGGTCGACCGGCGGCGGCTGCCCGCACCCGACTGGGCGGCGGGCGGCGAACGGGCCCACCGTGCCCCGCGCACCGAGGCCGAACGCGTCCTCACCGGGATCTGGGCCGAACTGCTCGGTGTGGCACGGGTCGGTGTGGACGACAACTTCTTCATGCTGGGCGGCGACTCCATCCTCAGCATCCAGGTGGTCTCCAGGGCCCGCGCCGCGGGACTCGCGATCAGCCCCCGCGACCTGTTCCGCCACCCCACCGTGGGCGAACTGGCCGCCGCCACCGACGGCGCCGCGCCCGCCGTCGCCGGCACCGGACCCGTCAGCGGAGCGGCGGACCTCCTGCCGATCCAGCACTGGTTCCTCGACCCGCGCCCCGCGCACCCCGCCTTCTTCAACCAGTCCGTCGTCATCGAGACGCCCGGAGCCGTCGACCAGGACGCCCTGCGCACCGCCCTCACCGCCCTGTGGACGCACCACGACGCCCTGCGCGCCCGGTTCCACCTCGACGACGAAGGCGCCTGGCGGCAGGACATCGCCGCCGACGGACCGGTGCCCGAGCTGCTCCGGGTGCACGAGCAGGCCGACCCGGCCGACGAGGAACGCGCCACCGCCGCGGCGCACGCCGGACTGTGCCTGGAGACGGGCCCGCTGTTCACCGCCCGGCTGTTCACCGCCGACGGCGCCCGGCCCGCCCGGCTCCTGCTCGTCGCCCACCACCTGGTGGTCGACGGTGTCTCCTGGCGCATACTCACCGAGGACCTGGAGACCGCCTACCGGCAGGCCCTCTCCGGCGAACCGGTACGGCTGCCCGCCCGCACCACCTCCGTACGGGAGTGGGCCGGCCGGCTGCGCAGGGGCGACCGCTTCGCCGCGCAGCTCGGCCACTGGCGGCACACGGCCCTGGCCTGCGCCGAGCCGCTGCCCACGGACCTCGCAGGCGGCAACACCACGGCCGACGTCCGCGAGGTCACCGTCCGCCTCGACCGCGAACGCACCGACGGCCTGCTGCGCCACGTCCCCGGCGTCTACCGCACCCGTGTCGACGACGTGCTGCTCACCGCGCTGGGCCGGGTGCTCGGCGAGTGGACCGGACGCGACACCGTCGCCGTCGGCCTTGAGGGGCACGGCCGCGAGGACCAGCTGTTCGATGACGTGGACCTGTCCCGCACGGTCGGCTGGTTCACCTCGCTCTTCCCCCTCGCGCTCGCCGTGCCCGCCGGCTCCTGGGGCACCGCGCTGAAAGCGGTCAAGGAGCAGCTGCGGGCCGTACCCGACCGCGGCATCGGCTACGGCGTGCTGCGCCACCTCGTACGCGACGACGGGCTCACCGGCGCCCCCGAGCCCGGCGTCAGCTTCAACTACCTGGGCCGCTTCGACTGGTCCGCCGGCACCGGGGCCCTGGTCGCCGGGGTCCCCGACGGTCTGGGCGGCGCCGAGGCGCCGGGCACCGGACGGCCGCACCTCCTCGACGTCGTGGCCCGGGTCGAGGACGACCAGCTGGAGATCACCTGGTACTACAGCGCCGGACGGCACCGCGAGGAGACCGTCACCGCGCTGGCCGACGCCATGCTGCGGGCGCTCCGCGACATCGTCGCGCACTGCGCCCTGCCGGACGCGGGCGGACGTACCCCGTCGGACTTCCCGCTGGCCCGTCTCGACCAGGCCGCCGTGGACCGCATCGTCGGGGACGGCCGGGACGTCGCGGACATCTACCCGCTGACGCCGATGCAGGCGGGCATGCTCTTCCACAGCCTGCTCGACGCCGACAGCGGCACGTACGTCAACCAGGTGCAGTTCGTGCTCTCCGGGGTCACCGACCCGCACGCGCTCGCCGAGGCGTGGCAGTACACCGCCGACGCCAACCCCGTCCTCCGTACCCACCTGGTGTGGCAGGAGACCGCGGAACCCCTCCAGGTCGTCCGGAACCGGGCCACCGTGCCCGTCGCCCACCACGACTGGACCGGATGGCCCGCCGAGCGCGGCGCGCGCGAGCTGGACCGCCTGCTCGCCGAGGACCGGGAGGCCGGGGTCGACGTCGGCACCGCGCCCCTGATGCGGCTGACGCTGATCCGGCTGACGGCTGACCGGGTCCGGGTGGTGTGGACCTTCCACCACGTCCTGCTCGACGGCTGGAGCGCCGCCCAGGTCTTCGAAGAGGTGTGTGAGCGGTACGCCGCCCTGACGGCGGGGCACCAGCCGCGGCTGCCCGAGCGGCGGCCCTTCGCCGACTACCTGCGCCGGCTGTCCGAGCAGGACACCGAGGGCGCCGAGCGGTACTGGCGCGCCACCCTCGCGGGCTTCCAGGCGCCCACCGAGCTGCCCCGCGACCGGCGGCCCGCCGAGGCCCACCGGGCCTCGTCCTCCGGGTCCGTGCGGATGGCGCTCGGCGCGGACGTCTCGGCACGGCTGCGGGAGATGGCCCAACGGGCCGGGCTGACCCTCAACACGGTCGTCCAGGGCGCCTGGGCCCTGCTGCTCTCCCGCTACGGCGGCAGCGGTGACGTGGTGTTCGGCACGACCGTCTCCGGACGGCCCGCCGACATGCCCGGCGTCACCTCGATGGTCGGCCTGTTCATCAACACCCTGCCCACCCGGGTCCGCGTCGACGGGCGGCGCGCGCTCGCGGACTGGCTGCGCGAGCTCCAGGACGCCCAGGTGGAGGCCAGGCGTCACGACTTCGTCTCGCTGGCACAGGTGCAGTCGTGGAGCGACGTGCCCGGCGGCACCGTCCTGTTCGACTCCATCGTGGTCTTCGAGAACTACCCCTTCGACGAAGGGACCATGGCCCGGCACGGCCTCGCCATGGAGCAGGAGCGGGACCTGGAACCGACGAACTACCCGCTCAGCGTGGTCGTCGCACCCGACGAGGCCCTGGCCGTCAACCTCGACTACGACCCGGCCGCCTTCGACGCCGCCACGGTGGAGGGGCTCGGCGCGAGCCTGCGCACCCTCCTGACCGGCATGGCCCGAACACCGGAGTGCCGCCTCGCCGACCTGCCCCTCCTCGCCCCGGCCGAGGGACGCGACCTGGTGACCCGGTTCGGCGGACAGGTCGCCGAGGCACCGCACGACACCCTGCCCGCGGCGTTCCTGCGCCAGGCCGGGCGCACCCCCGACGCCCCCGCAGTCCGCCACGCCGGCACCTGCCTCAGCTACCGCGAACTCGACGCCCGCTCCAGCGAACTGGCCCGGCTGCTCATCGCCGCGGGCGCGGGACCCGAGCGCTTCGTCGCCCTGTGCCTGCCCCGCACCGCCGACCTGGTCGTCGCGCTCCTCGCGGTGCTGAAGAGCGGCGCGGCCTACCTGCCGGTCGACCCGCAGTACCCCGCCGAGCGCGTCGCGTTCCTCTTCGAGGACGTACGACCGGACGCCGTGATCACGGCCGCCGAGACCGCGGGCCGCCTGCCCGAAGGGCCATGGGCCCGCATCCTGCTCGACGAGGAGCCCGCCGCCGGCCTGCCGGACACCCCCGTCGGCGACGCCGAGCGCCGCACCACTCTGCTGCCCGCGCACCCGGCCTACGTCATCCACACCTCCGGCTCGACCGGCCGCCCCAAGGGAGTGGTCGTCAGCCACGCGTCCGTACGAGCCCTGACCGACTGGGCGGAGGCCGAGTTCACCGGGCGCGGCCTCGCACACGTGGTGGCGTCCACCTCGCTCAACTTCGACGTGTCGGTGTTCGAGATCTTCTCGCCGCTCCTGGCCGGCGGCTGCGTGGAGATCGTCCGCGACCTGCTGGCCCTCGCCGAACGCCCCGGGCCCTGGCGGGCCGGACTGCTCTCCGCGGTGCCCTCGGCCCTCGACCGGCTGCTCGCCGAGGACGCCGTCCACGTCACCGCGGACACTGTCGTCCTCGCGGGGGAGGGGCTGCCCGCCCGCACCGTCGGCCGGGTCCGCGCGGCCGTGGCCGGCGGTGAGGTGCGCAACATCTACGGCCCCACCGAGGCCACCGTCTACGCCACCGCCTTCACCTGCGACCCCGCCGACCCCGACCGCGACCCGCCGATCGGCCGGCCGCTCGGCGGCGCCCGCGCCTACGTCCTGGACGAGCGCATGCGCCCGGTGCCCGCGGGCGCCCCCGGCGAGCTGTTCCTCGCGGGGACCGGTGTCGCCCGCGGCTATCTGCGCCGCCCGGGCCTGACCGCCGCCCGCTTCCTGCCCGACCCGTTCGGCCCGCCGGGCAGCCGGATGTACCGCACCGGCGACCTGGTCCGCTGGACGGCCGACGGCGACCTCGTCTACCTCGGACGCGGCGACGACCAGGTCAAGGTACGGGGCTTCCGCATCGAACTCGGCGAGGTGGAAGCGGCCCTGGCCCGCCACCCCGCCGTGGCCGAGGCGGCGGCCCGCGTCGTCGAACACGAGGGGCACCGCCGCCTGATCGGGTACGTGGTGCCCCGTACCAGGGCCCTGCCGGACGCCGACGGCGCGCCCACCGATGCCTCGCGGACCCACCCGAAGCCCGCCACCGCCACGGACCCGGCCACCCCGCCCGACACCGGTGAACTCCGTGCCTTCCTCGCCCGGAGCCTCCCGGACCACCTCCTGCCGGCCCTCGTCGTCCCGCTGGAGCGACTGCCGCTCGGGGCCACCGGCAAGCTCGACCGCCGGGCGCTGCCCATGCCCGAGTGGGCGCCGGCCGCAGGCGCGGGAGGCCGGCCGCCGCGCACCGAGGCCGAGCAGACCCTCGCCGCCATCTGGTGCGACGTGCTCGGCATTCCCGAGGTCGGCGCGGACGACAACTACTTCACGGTCGGCGGCGACTCCGTGCTCGGCATCCAGATCGTCTCCGCCGCCCGCCGGGCCGGACTCGCCCTGACGCCCCGGCACCTGTTCACCCACCAGACGCTCGCCGAACTCGCCGCCGTGGCCGAGCCGGTGCCCGACACCGCCACGGCCGCCGCCGAGCAGGGCCCGGTGACCGGTGACGCCCCGCTCACCCCCGTACAGCACTGGCTCCTCGACACCCTCACGGGCGACCCCGCCCACTTCAGCCAGACGGTCGCCCACGAACTGTCCGCCGACCCCGACGAAGCCCTGCTGCGCGCCGCCCTCTCCGCCGTACTGGAGCACCACGACGCGCTGCGGATGCGCTTCGAGCCGCTCGACGGCGGACGGTGGCGGCAGTACGGGACCCCGCCCGGCGGCCAGGACGTCCACCTGGAGGTGCACGACCGGACGGCCCCGGAGGAGGTGGCCACCGCCCTGGGCGCCGGCTTCGACCTGGCCGGTGGACCGCTGCTGCGGGCCGCGCTGTGCAGGCCGGGCGGGGGCGGGCGGCCGGTACTGCTGCTCGCCGCCCACCACCTGGTCGTGGACGCGGTGTCGTGGCGTCTGGTCCTGGAGGACCTGGACGCCGCCTACACCGCGCTGCGGGAGGGCGGACGGCCCGCTCTCGCCCCGAAGAGCACGTCGTTCCGTACGTGGGCCCGACGCCTCGCCGAGCACACCGAAGCGGGCGGCTTCGACGGCGAACTCGCCCACTGGCGCGGCATCGAAGGCACCGCCGCGCTGCCCACCGACCATCCCGACGGCGCGAACGGCGTCGCCGACGAGGAGAGCCTGACGGCGGGACTCGACGCCGAGGAGACCCGCAGGCTGCTCCAGGACGTGCCGGACGTGTACCGCACCCGCGTCAACGACGTCCTGCTGTGCGCCCTCGGCCGGGTCCTGGCCCGCTGGACCGGACAGGACCGGGTGGCGGTGACCCTGGAGGGCCACGGCCGCGAGGAACTGTTCGAGGACACCGACCTCGCCCGCACCGCGGGCTGGTTCACCGCCATGTACCCCGTCGCCCTGGACGTGCCCCGGGACGCGGACACCGGCACCGTCCTGAAGGCCGTCAAGGAGAACCTCCGGGCCGTGCCGCGGGGCGGGCTCGGCTACGGCGCGCTGCGCTTCCTGCACCCCGGCGCGGGCCGCGAGCTGCCCGCCCTGCCGCCGGTCTGCTTCAACTACCTGGGCCGACAGGACCGCACCGGCACACGGGGCGGCCTGCTGCGCACGCCCTACGGCGGCCTGACCGGCGGCATGGACCGCTCGGCGCGACGACCCCACCTCCTCGATGTCCTCGGGCAAGTGAGCGACGAACGCCTGGAGTTCACCTGGTCCTACTCCCGCGAGGTGCACCACAGGGAGACCGTGGCCCGGCTCGCGGACGAGCTGACCGACGAACTGCGCGCCGTCCTCAAGCACTGCGCCGAACCCGGCGCGGGCGGGCGCACCCCCGCCGACTTCCCGCTCGCCCCGCTGGACCAGGCGGGCGTCGACCGGCTCGTCGGCGACGGAAGGGACGTCACGGACGTCTACCCCCTCACGCCCACCCAGACCGGTATGGTGATGCACGGTCTCGACGAGGCGGAACACGGCCTGTACGTCGAGCAGATCACCTTCGTGGCGGACGGCGCCCCCGACCCGCGGACGCTGGCCGCCGCCTGGCAGCACGTCGTCGACCGCACCCCCGTACTGCGCACCTCCATCGCGCTGAGCGGCGTACCCGTACCGCTCCAAGTGGTCCACAGGAACGTGACGCTGCCGGTCACCGAACGCGACTGGAGCACGCTCCCCGCCGACCGGCACGGTGCGGAGCTGGAGCGGCTGCTCGCCGACGAGCGGGCCCGGGGCATCGCCCTGGACAGCGCGCCGCTGATGCGGCTCGCCCTGGTCAGGCTCGGCCCCGACGCGGTCCGTGTGGTGTGGACCTTCCACCACGTCCTGCTGGACGGCTGGAGCGTCTTCCACGTCCTGTCCGACGTCACGGCCGCGCACGCCGCCCTCACCCGCGGCGACCGGCCCCACCTGCCCGAACGCAGGCCGTTCGCCGACTACGCCGGCTGGCTCGCCGCCCACGACACCCACCAGGCGGAAGAGCACTGGCGCACCGCCCTGGCGGGCCTGCGCGGCCCGACCCCGCTGCCGTACGACCGGCGGCCCGCCCCGGACGCCACGGCCCGCTCCGGCACCTGGCTGTCCCAGCGGCTCGACGCCCGGCGGACCGGCAGGCTCCAGGAGTTCGCCCGCCGGCACCGCCTCACCCTCAACACCCTGGTGCAGGGCGCCTGGGCGCTGCTGCTCGCGCGGTGGAGCGGGGAGCAGGACGTCTGCTTCGGCACCACCGTCTCCGGCCGCCCCGCCGACCTGCCCGGCGCCGACACCATCACCGGCCTGTTCATCACCACCCTGCCCGCCCGCGCCGAGGTCGACGGCGGTGCCGGCTGCGGCGCCTGGCTGCGCGCCTTCCAGGAGGCCCGCGCCGAGGACCGCCGCCACGACCACCTGCCCCTGACCACCCTGCAGGCCCTCGGCGACCTGCCCTCGGGCACCGCCCTCTTCGACAGCCTGGTGGTCTTCGAGAACTACCCCGTCGGCGACGCGACCGCGGGGGCCCAAGGACTCGCCCTGCGGGACCTCGACGCCCGCGAGGCCACCAACTACCCGCTCACCGTGGTCGTCTCGCCCGGCGAGCAGCTGACCGTCGAACTCGGCCACGACCCGCGCTACTTCGACGAGGCCAGCGCGCGGTCACTGGCCGGTCAGCTGCTGCACACCCTGGACGCCCTGGCCGCCTCGGACGGCACCACCCGCCTCGACGACATCGACGTCCTGCCGCCGGCGCAGCGCGAGAAGCTGCTGCGCGGCCCGGCCCGCCCCGCGACCGGGCCGGTGCCCGCCGCCACCCTGCCCGCCCTCGTCGGGACCGCCGCCGACCGATGGCCCGACGCACCCGCGCTCGAAGCCCTCGGCGCGGGCGGGGCGCCGATGAGCTTCGCGGAGGCGGAGGAGCGGGCCAACCGGCTGGCGCACCGGCTCATCGCCCGCGGCACCGGACCCGGTGACCTCGTCGCGCTGCTCCTTCCCCGCTCGACGGACATGGTGCTCGCCCAACTGGCGGTGACGAAGGCCGGTGCCGCCTTCCTGCCCGTCGACCCGGCCTACCCGAAGGAGCGGATCGCGCTGATGCTGGGCGACGCCGCCCCCGCCCTCACCCTCGACGCCCAGGAGGTCGCCGACCTGCTCGCCGCGCGGGACGGCGCCCCCGCGCACCGGCCCACCGACGCCGACCTCACCCGCCCGTTGGACCTGGACGACCCGGCCTACGTCATCTACACCTCCGGCTCCACCGGCACGCCCAAGGGCGTCGTCGTCACCCACCGCGGGCTCGCCGCGTTCGGCGCCGCAGAGGCGGCCCACTACGACATCGCCCCGGGGGACCGGGTCCTCGCCTTCGCCACGCCCAGCTTCGACGCCAGCGTCCTGGAGCTGTGCGCGTCCCTGCCGCACGGCGCCCGGCTCGTCGTACCGCCGCCGGGACCGCTGCTCGGCGCCGGACTCGCCGACGTCCTGCGGGCCGGGCGCATCACCCACACCCTGCTCCCGCCCGCCGCGCTCGCCACGCTGCCGCCCGACACCCCCGGCACGCTGCCGGACCTGAAGACGCTGATCGTCGGGGCCGACGCGTGCGGGCCCGAACTCGTCGCCCGCTGGGCGCCCCATCACCGTATGGTCAACTCCTACGGCCCCACCGAGGCCACCGTCGTCGCCACCTGGTCCGCGCCGCTCACGGCGGACGGCGGCGCACCGCCCATCGGCCGTCCCCTGCCCGCCACCGGCGCCTACGTCCTCGACGCCCGGCTGCGGCCGGTCTCCGACGGCGTCACCGGCGAACTGTGGCTCAGCGGACCGGCACTGGCGCGCGGCTACCTCGGCAGGCCCGGCCTGACCGCGTCCCGCTTCACCGCCGACCCGTTCGGGCCGCCCGGCACCCGCATGTACCGCACGGGCGACCTGGTGCGCCGCGACAGCGCCGGCGAACTGCACTACCTGGGCCGTACGGACCACCAGCTCAAGCTGCGCGGCCACCGCATCGAGGCGGGCGAGGTCGAGGCGACCCTGGTCCGCCACCCGGGCGTACTGGACGCCGTGGTGACCGTACGCGAGGACGAACCGGGCCTGCCGCGCCTGGTCGCCCACCTGCTCACGGCCCCCGGCGCGCAGCCGCCCGCCCCGGCGGAACTGCGGGACCTGGCCGCCCGCTCGCTGCCGGGGTACATGGTGCCGTCCGCGTT
This sequence comes from Streptomyces sp. NPDC050703, assembly GCF_040654435.1. NCBI lineage: Bacteria > Bacillati > Actinomycetota > Actinomycetes > Kitasatosporales > Streptomycetaceae > Streptomyces > Streptomyces sp. NPDC050703. The sequence continues at coordinate 26,667 of NZ_JBFAHX010000020.1, read as the reverse complement.
CGTGGTCCTCGACCGCTTCCCGCTCACCGAGAACGGCAAGACCGACCGGGCCGCCCTGCCCGCCCCGGCACCGGCCGATGAGCGGGAGGGGGAGCGGGCCGCGTACGTGGCGCCGCGCACCCCCACCGAGGAGGCGGTGGCGGCCATCTGGGAGGAGACCCTCCAGACGCCCGTGGGCGCCGAGGACGACTACTTCCTGCTCGGCGGCGACTCACTGCGCGCCCTGCTCATCGCCTCCCGCGCCAACGACGCGTTCGCCGTCACGCTCACCCCCCGCGACGTGCTGGTCTCCCGCACCGTCGCCGCCCTTGCGGAGCTGGTGGAGGAGCAGATCCTGAGCGAACTCGAACAGACCGCGTACACCGAAGACGCCGCGTCCGGCGGCCCCGACCACGACAACGAACGGTGAGGAACCGACGACCATGACGTCTTCGACCCCTTCGAACTCCGCTCCCGACTCCCCCTCGGGCGCCACCGGCTCCGCACGTCCCTCCCAGACCGCCCGCCCTTCCCGCCGTGACCGCGCCGAAGCCCTGCCCGAGGAGATGCGGGAGGCGCTGCGGCGGCGGCTCGCGGGACGGGCCGGCTCCACCGCCACGGGCGCCCGGCAGGGCATACCGCGTGCCGACCGGGACCGCCCGCTGCCGCTGTCCTTCGCGCAGCAGCGGCTGTGGTTCCTCGACCAGCTGCGGCCCGGCGACGCCCGCTACAACAGCGCGGTCGCCCTCCGCCTCACCGGCGCCCCCGGCCTGGCGGCACTGGGCGAGGCCCTGCGGACCGTCGTGGCCCGGCACGAGGCGCTGCGCACCACCTTCGACGAGACCGACGGCCGCCCGGTGCAGCGCGTCCACCCGGCGGGCCCGGTGCCGCTGCCGGTCCGCGACGCGGGCGACCTCGACAAGGACCTCCTCGCGGAGTACTCCCGGCCCTTCGACCTGCGCAACGGCCCGCTGTTCCGCGCCCTGCTGCTGCGCGAGTCCGCCACCTCCCACGTCCTGCTCCTCACGGCCCACCACATCGTCACCGACGGCTGGTCCATGGGTGTCGTCCTGGACGAGCTGTGCACCGCCTACGACGCCCTCGCACAGGGCGCCGCGCCCGCCCTGCCGCCGGTGGCCACGCAGTACCCGGACTTCGCGGTGTGGCAGCGCGCCCGCCTCTCGGGCACCCGCCTCGAAGGCGAACTCGCCCACTGGAGGCAGCGCCTGGCCGGGGCGGTGGCGCCCGAGCTGCCCCTGGACCGGCCGCGGCGCGGCGAGGAGGCGGGTGAGGGCGCCGTGAGCGCCTTCACCGTCCCGGCCCCCCTGACCGCACGCCTGCGCGACCTGGCGAGGGAGCAGCACACCACCCTGCACACCGCCCTCGTCGCCGCCGCCCAGGCGCTCCTCGCCCGCTGGTCCGGGCAGGACGACATCACCGTCGGCTCCCTCACGCCCGGCCGCTCCCGCACCGACCTGGAACGGACCGTCGGGTTCTTCGTGAACACCGTCGTGCTGCGCACCCGCGTAGAGGCGGCCGGGTCCTTCCGCGAACTGCTCGCACAGGCGGCCGAGACGGTGGGCGACGCCTTCGCCCACGGCGACACCCCGTTCGAACGGATCGTGGAGGCGGTGGGCGCTCCCCGCGAGGCCGGCCGCAACCCGCTGTTCGACGTGCTGGTCCTGCTCCACCCCGACCCGCCCGCCGCGACCGCCCCCCGCGGCCTCGCCACAACCCCGGTCACCGTGCCCCGGCACGCGGCCACCTTCGACCTGAGCGTCGAGTTCGTCCCGGACGGCGACGGCCTGACCGGACTGCTCGAATACCGCACCGACCTGTTCGACGCGGCCACGGCCGAGCGGATGGCCGGACAGCTGATACGCCTCGTCGAGGGCGCCTGCGCCGAACCGGACCGGGCGCTGGACAGCCTGCCCCTGCTCTCCGACGAGGAGACCCGGCGCCTCGTCCACGACTGGAACCCCGCCCCGCTCCCCGCCACGGACACCACCTGCCCCGAGCTGTTCGAACGCAGGGCGGCCGAGACGCCCGACGCCCTCGCGCTCGTCGCGGGCGGTGAACGGCTCGACCACGCCACGCTCAACGCCCGCGCCAACCGCCTCGCCCACCACCTCGTCGCCCGCGGCGCGGGACCCGAACGGCTGGTCGCCCTGCGGCTCCCGCGCACCGCCGACATGATCGTCGCGATCCTCGCCGTCTGGAAGTCCGGCGCCGGCTACCTCCCGCTGGACCCGGCCCTGCCGGAGGACCGGATACGGTTCCTCCTCGACGACGCCCGCCCGGCCCTGGTCCTCGACGAACCGGCCCTGCGCGCCGCGCCCGCCGACGCCCCGGACACCGATCCCACCGACGCCGACCGGCGCGCCCCACTCCTGGCGGACCACACCGCGTACGTCATCTACACCTCCGGTTCCACCGGCCGCCCCAAGGGCGTCGCCGTCACCCACCGCGCGGCGGCGCACCTGCTGGCCGCCCACCGGGCCGGGTTCGTCGTCGAGGCGGGCGGCGGCCCGCTCCGGACCGCGCTCACCGCGTCCTTCTCCTTCGACACCTCCCTCGAAGGCGTGCTCCTGATGGCCGACGGCCACCCGCTGCACCTGGTCGACGAGACCACCCGCATGGACCCGGCCGCACTGGTCGAGTACGTCGTCGAGCACCGCGTCGACTTCCTCGACGTCACCCCGTCCTACCTGCGGCAGCTGCTGCCCGCCGGGCTGCTCACCGACCCCCGGCACCACCCCCGGGTCCTCATGCTCGGCGGCGAGGCGATCGGCCCCGCGCTCTGGCGCGAACTGGCCGCCCACCCCGACGTGACCGCCCACAACTTCTACGGCCCCACCGAGTGCACGGTCGACGCGCTGTCCTGCCGCATCGACGGCGGTGACCGCCCCCTGGTGGGCCGCCCCCTGCCCGGAGTGCGGGCCTACGTCCTCGACGGCCGGCTCCGTCCGGTGCCGCCGGGAGTCGGCGGCGAGCTGTACCTCGCGGGCGGCCAGCTCGCCCGGGGCTACACCGGACGGCCGGGGCTGACCGCGGCCCGCTTCCTGCCCGACCCGTTCGGCGGGCCGGGGGAGCGGATGTACCGGACCGGCGACCTGGCCCGCTGGACCGCAGACGGCCGCCTGGACTACCTCGGGCGCGCCGACGACCAGGTCAAGGTGCGCGGCCACCGCATCGAGCCCGGCGAGATCGAGGCCGCCCTGCTGGCGCTGCCCGCCGTGTCCGCCGCCGCGGTCGTCGCCCTGCCCGACCCGCACGGCCACGCCCGTCTCGCCGCCTACGTCGTCCCCCCGCCCGGCGCGCCCCGGCCCGCCCCCGCCGACCTGCGGACGGCCCTGCGCGAGGTCCTGCCCGACGCGCTGGTCCCCTCCTCCTTCACCTGCCTCGACGCGCTGCCGCTGACCACCAGCGGCAAACTGGACCGCCGTGCCCTGCCCGCACCGGAGAGCACCCCGGACGAGCGGGAGTCCGTCGCCCCGCGCACCCCCGGCGAAGAGGCCCTGGCCGGCATCTGGGCCGAGGTGCTCGGCGTGGCCCGGGTGGGCGTCACGGACAACTTCTTCGAGCTGGGCGGCGACTCGATCCTGAGCATGCAGGCCGTCTCCCGCGCCCGCGCCGCGGGCCTGCGCATCACCTCGCAGGACGTCTTCCGCCACCAGACGGTCGCCGACCTGGCCGCCGCCGCGTCCCGCCGCATCTCCCCCGCACCCGCGCCCCGCCGCGCGCACGAGGACGGGCCCGCCCCGCTCACCCCCGTCCAGGAGTGGTTCTTCGCCACCCACGGGCCGCTGCGGCACTTCGCCATGTCGATGCTGCTCGACCTCCCGTACGACCTCGACGAACAGGCCCTCGACCGGGCCCTGCACGCCGTGGTGGCCCGCCACCCGGCCCTGCGCACCCGTTTCACCCGCACCGACGGCACCTGGCGGCAGCACCCCGGCACCGGCCCGGCGACCGGACTGCTCACCCGCCACGACTCCGCAACGGCACCCGCCGAGGCGGCGGAAGCGGCCCGCGCGGCCCTTGACCCGGCGACCGGTGCCCTGCTGCGCGCGGCCCTGCTGCCGGGCGGGGAACGGCCGCGCCTGTTCCTCACCGCCCACCACCTGGCCGTCGACAGCGTCTCCTGGCGCGTACTCCTCGCCGACCTCGCCCACGCCTACCGGCGGGCGGCGGCCGGCGAGGACCCCCTGCCGGAGCCCGAGCACACCCCGTTCACCGACTGGGCGCGGACCCTCACCGAACGGGTCCTGGCCGGCGACCTCGACGACGACCTGCCCCACTGGACACGGGAGGCGGCGCAGCCGCGCACCCCGCTCCCCGTCGACCTGCCCGGCACCCCGCTCGCCGGCTCCGTGCGCACCGTCCGCACCCGCGTGGACCGGGACACCACCGAGGCACTGCTGCGGCGGGTGCCGAGTGCGTACCGCACCCAGGTCAACGACGTGCTGCTGAGCGCGCTCGGCCGGGTCCTCGCCGACTGGACGGGCGTCGACCGGGTGACCGTCGCCCTGGAGGGCCACGGCCGCGAGGAGGAACTCGACGAGGGCGCCGACCTGTCCCGCACGGTCGGCTGGTTCACCACCCAGTACCCGGTCACCCTGGACCCGGCCGGAGGGGACGACTGGGGCACCACCCTCAAGTCCGTCAAGGAGCGGCTGCGCGCCGTACCCCGCCGCGGCCTCGGCCACCAGGCCCTCGGCCACCTCGGCTCGCACCGGCCCGAGGCCCGCGCGCTCGCGGAACTCCCGCTGCCCGACGTGTGCTTCACCTACCACGGGCAGTGGGAGGCGCCCGCGGAAGGCGACTTCGCGCCCGTCGCCGACGTACCCGGCCGCGAGGTGGACCCCGACGCGCCGCTGGACCACCTCCTCGACGTGTCCGCCCTGGTGACCGACGGCGAACTGGAGATCACCTGGCACTACAGCGACCAGGTGCACCGCGAGGACACCGTCCGCGGCCTGGCAGCGGGCATGGCACGGGCGCTCACCGCCATCGCGGAGCACTGCGCCCGCCCCGGCACGGGCGGACGCACGCCCTCCGACTTCCCGCTGGCCCGCCTGGACCAGGCCGGTGTGGACCGGCTCGCCGGCGACGGCCGCGACGTCGAGGACCTGCTGCCGCTCACCCCGCTCCAGGAAGGCATGCTCTTCCACCGGCTGGTCGGCGGGGACGACGACGTGTACGTCGACCAGGCCGCGCTGCTCCTTGAGGGCGTGAGCGACCCGGACGCGCTCGCCCTGGCCTGGCAGCGGGTGACCGACCGCACCCCCGCCCTGCGCACCTCCGTGGTGTGGGAGGGCGTCCCGGTGCCGCTCCAGGTCGTGCACCGCCGCGTCGAGGTGCCCGTCACCCGACTGGACTGGCGCGAACTCGACGCGACGGAGCGGACGCAGCGGCTCGACCGGCTGCGCGCCGACGACCTCGCCCGCGGCCTCGACCTCGGCACGGCACCCCTGATGCGGCTCACCCTCGTCAGGCTCCCCGACGCCCGGCTGCACCTGCTGTGGACCTCCCACCACCTGATTTTGGACGGCTGGAGCCTCGCCCAGGTGCTCACCGAGGTGTCCGAGGAGTACGCGGCGCTCACCACCGGCGCCGAACCCCGGCCGCCGGCACGCCGGCCGTTCGGCGACTACGTGCGCTGGCTCGCCGGCCAGGACACCGAGGCCGCCCACGCGCACTGGCGCACCGTCCTCGACGGGTTCACCACCCCCACCCCGCTGCCCGTCGACCGGCCCCGGCGCCCCGGCCACGAGACCCGGTCCGCCGACGTGCACACGGCCACGCTGTCCGACGAGGTCTCCGCCCGCCTCGCCCGCACCGCGCGGACGGCCGGACTCACCCTCGGCACCGTGGTGCAGGGCGCCTGGGCGCTGCTCCTCTCGCGCTACGCCGCCGAACCGGACGTCCTGTTCGGCACCACCGTCTCGGGACGGCCCGACGACCTGCCCGGCGCCGACGCGATGGTGGGCATGTTCATCAACACGCTGCCCACCCGCGTCCGCGTGGACGCCGGCCGCACGGCCGCCGAGTGGCTCCGGGAACTCCAGGAGGAACAGGCGCGGGCACGACGGTTCGCGGCGGTGTCCCTCGCCGAGCTGACCTCGCTGAGCGGCGTGCCGGCCGGCAGCCCCCTCTTCGACAGCATGGTGGCCTTCGAGAACTACCCCTTCGACGAGGCGCGTTCGGCCACGACCGGGATACGCCTCGCCGACGTCTCCTCCCGGGACGCCACCAACTTCCCGCTGGTCCTCCGGGCCTACCAGGGGGAGCGGTTCGGCTTCGACCTCGCCTACGACCCGGAGCTGTTCGACACCACGACCGTACGCGACCTCGCCGACCGGCTCTGCCTGCTGCTCACGGAACTGGCCGACGACCCCGGCCGGCCCGTGCGCGCCCTCGCCTGGACCACCGCCGACGAGCGGCGGCGGATGCTCACCGACTGGAACGGCACCGCGTCGGGCCGCCCCGCCGACACGCTGGACGCGCTGTTCACCGCCCAGGCCGCCCGCACCCCGGACGCCGAGGCGCTCACCTGCGGCGACGAACGGCTCGACTACGCCACCCTGGACACCCGGTCGAGCCGCCTCGCCCACCGGCTCGCCGAACTCGGCGCCCGCCCCGAGACGTTCGTGGCCCTCGCGCTGCCCCGCTCCGCCGACCTCGTCGTGGCCGTCCTCGCCGTGCTCAAGACCGGCGCCGCGTACCTGCCCGTCGACCCCCGGCTGCCCGCGGAGCGCGTACGGCACATGCTCGCCGACGCCGGTCCCGTGGCGCTGGTCACCACGGGGCAGGGCGCGGCCGGCACGGACGTACCGCGTCTGCTGCTCGACGACCCGCGGGTCCGTGCCGACCTGGCCGGCCGCCCGGCCGCGGGGCCGGCCAGGCGCGCGCTGCCCGAGAGCCCCGCCTACGCCATCTACACCTCCGGCTCCACCGGCCGCCCCAAGGGCGTGGTCGTCCCGCACGCCAACGTGGTCCGCCTGTTCACCCGCACCCGGCACTGGTTCGACTTCACGGCCGACGACGTGTGGACGCTGTTCCACTCCTACGCCTTCGACTTCTCGGTGTGGGAGCTGTGGGGGCCGCTGCTGCACGGCGGGCGGCTCGTGATCGTCCCCGAGGACACCGCGCGCTCCCCGGAGGACTTCCTGCGCCTGCTCGCCGACGAGCAGGTCACCGTCCTCAACCAGACGCCGTCCGCGTTCTACCCGCTGATCCGCGCCGACGCCGAACTCCCCGGCGTCGGCGACCGCCTCGCACTGCGCACGGTGATCTTCGGCGGTGAGGCACTGGACGTCGGCAGGCTCGCCGACTGGTACGCCCGGCACCAGGACACCGCGCCCCGCCTGGTCAACATGTACGGCATCACCGAGACCACCGTGCACGTCACCTACGCCCCCCTCGACCGCGCGGCCACCCGCTCCCGCGCCGCGAGCCCCATCGGCACCGGCATCTCCGACCTGCGGCTCTACGTCCTCGACGGCACGCTCCAGCCGGTGCCGCCGGGCGCCGTGGGCGAACTGTTCGTCGCCGGGGAGGGCCTGGCGCGCGGCTACCTCAACCGGCCGGGGCTGACAGCGGCCCGCTTCCCCGCCGACCCGTTCGGCCGGCCGGGCAGCCGCATGTACCGCACCGGGGACCGGGCCCGCTGGCGGGCCGACGGCACCCTGGAGTACCTGGGCCGCGCCGACCAGCAGGTCAAGATCCGCGGCTACCGCATCGAGCCGGGCGAGATCGAGGCCGCCCTGCACGGCCACCCGGGCATCGGCGCGGCTGCCGTCGGCGTGTACGAGGACACCGCGGGGACGCGGCGCCTCGTCGCCCACGTCGTCGGCGTCGGCACCGGCGCCGACGCCGGCTCCCGCTCCGGCTCCGGAGAGCGAGGGGAGCACGGGGAGCACCGGAAGGCCGGGGAGCGCGCCACGCCGCCGCCCGCGGCCGAACTCCGCGCGTATCTCGAAGGTCTGCTGCCCGCGCACATGGTGCCCGCCGCCTACGTGCCGCTGGACGCGCTGCCGCTCACCGCCAACGGCAAGCTCGACCGGCGCGCCCTGCCCGCGCCGGGACCCGACGGCTTCGCCGCCGACGGCACGCGGACCCCGCCGCGCACCCCGGCCGAACGGCTCGTCGCCGCCGCCTGGACCGACGTGCTCGACACCGGCGAGGTCGGCGCCGACGACGACTTCTTCGCCCTCGGCGGCGACTCGATCCTCGCCGTCCGCGTCACCTCCCGGCTGCGCGCCGCCTTCGGCACGGAGGTGTCGCCCCGGCTGCTGTTCACCCACCCCACGCTCCGGGACCTCGCGTCCGCCCTGGGCGAACCGCGGGGTACGGACACCGCCGACGCCATCCCGGCCACCGCCCCCGGCACCCCGGCGCCCCTGTCGTACGCCCAGCAGCGCCTGTGGTTCCTCGACCGGTTCGAGCCGGGCGGCACGGAGTTCACCACCCTGTCCGTGCTGCGGCTGCGCGGCCCGCTGGACCAGGCCGCCCTGCGCACCGCCCTGGACGGCGTGGTGGCCCGGCACGAGACGCTGCGCACCACGTTCGCCGAGCACGAGGGACAGGCCCGGCAGACCGTCCACCCGCCCCGGCCCGTCGACCTGCCGGTGACGGTCCTCGCGGACGCCGCCGCCCTGGACGCCCTGGTGGACCGGATCGCCGCCGACCCCTTCGACCTGGCCACCGGCCCCCTGCTCCGGGCCCACCTGGCCCGGTGCGCCCCCGACGAGCACGTCCTCGTCCTGGCCGTGCACCACATCGTCACCGACGGCTGGTCCGGCGGTGTACTGGCCCGCGATCTGGGCGAGCTGTACGCGGCAGCCCTGGAGGACCGCCGCCCGGTCCTGCCCGGCCTGCCCGTCCGCTACGGCGACTACGCCGCCTGGCAGCGTTCACGCGCCGACCGCGCGGAGGCCGAACTCGCCCACTGGCGCCGGGCCCTGGACGGCGTGAGCCCGCTGGAACTGCCCACCGACCGGCCCCGCCCGGCCGTCCGCACCCGCGAGGGCGCCCTGGTGACCTTCACCCTGCCCGCCGCGCTCACCGAGCGGCTGCGCGAACGGGCGCGCGAGGCGGACGCCACCCTCTACATGACGCTGGTGGCGGCCTGCCAGACCCTCCTCGCCCGCTGGGCCGACCAGGAGGACGTCACCGTCGGCACCGTCACCGCGGGCCGCGACCGGACCGAACTGCACGACCTGGTCGGCATGTTCGTCAACACGCTGGTGCTGCGCGCCCGGGTACGTCCCGGCGTGCCGTTCCGTGACCTGCTCGCCGAGGTGCGCGACACCGTCCTGGAGGCGTTCGCCCACCAGGAGGTGCCCTTCGAACGCGTGGTGGACGCCGTCCAGCCCGAGCGCGACACCAGCCGCACCCCGCTCTTCCAGGTCATGGTCGCCCTGCACAACCTCGGTACCGAGCCGCTCCGGCTGCCCGGCCTGACGGCGGAGCCGGTGACCCCGCCGGTGCGGACCGCCACCCACGACCTCGCCTTCGACTTCGTGGAGGACGACGGAGGACTCACCGGCCACCTGGAGTACAGCACCGGCCTGTTCGACGCCGACACCGCCGAACGCCTCGCCGCCCGGCTGCGCGTCCTCCTGGAGGCCGTCGCCGCCGACCCCGGGCAGAGCGTGGGCGCGCTGCCGCTGATGACCGACGACGAGCGGCAGCAGGTCCTGCGCCACGGAGAGGGCGTCCGGCTGCCGGAGCCCGACACCACCTTCCCCGCCCTGTTCGAGGCCCAGGCCGCCCGCACCCCCGCGCTCACCGCCCTGGCCGCCCGCGACGCCACCCTCGACTTCGCCGCGCTGAACCAGCGCGCCAACCGGCTCGCCCACCACCTCATCGCCGGGGGCGCGGGACCCGAGGACGTGGTCGCCGTCCGGCTGCCCCGCACCTCCGACCTGATGGTGGCCGTGCTCGCCGTCCTCAAGGCGGGCGCCACCCTGCTCTGCCTGGACCCCGAGCTCCCCGCCGAACGGCAGGACCTCCTCCTCGGCGACGCCCGCCCGCACACCCTCCTGACCGGCCTCGACGCGGTGCCCTGGGACCGGCTGCCCGCCCACGACCCGACCGACACCGACCGCGCCCGGCCCCTGCTGCCGCAGCACGCCGCCTACATCATCTACACCTCCGGCTCCACCGGCCGCCCCAAGGGCGTCGTCGTCGAGCACCGCAACCTGGTCAACCTCTGCCACGATCACCGGGCGGGCCTGCTCGCCCCGCACACCGCCGGCGGACAGCGGCTGCGGGCCGCGCTCAGCGCCTCCTTCTCCTTCGACACCTCCTGGGAAGGACCACTGCTCCTCGCCCTGGGCCACGAGGTCCACCTGATCGACGAGGACGTACGCCTGGACCCGCGGGCGTTCTGCGCCCACGTCGTCGAACACCGGCTCGACTGGGTCAACGTCACCCCCACCTACCTGCGCGAACTCACCGCCGCCGGACTGCTGGCCGCCGGCCGGCACCGCCCGCGCCTGCTGCTCGTCGGCGGTGAGGCCCTCACCCCCGGCGACTGGCGCGACCTCGTACGCGCCGAACAGGACCTGGGCGTGGCGGTGTACAACATGTACGGGCCCACCGAGACCACCGTCGACGCCGTCTACGGCCGCTGCGCCGACCAGCCGCACCGCCCGGTCATCGGCCGCCCCGGCGGCAACCTGCGCGCCCACGTCCTGGACGCCGCCCTGCGTCCGGTGCCCCCCGGCACGCCCGGTGAGCTGTACCTGGCCGGGGCGCAGGTGGCCCGCGGCTACCTGAACCGGCCCGGCCTGACCGCGTCCCGCTTCGCCGCCGACCCGTTCGGGGCGCCCGGCGAGCGGATGTACCGCACCGGGGACCGGGTCCGCTGGGACCGCGACGGACGCCTGGAGTTCCTGGGCCGGACCGACGAACAGGTCAAGATCCGCGGGTTCCGCATCGAGCCCGGCGAGGTGGAGGCCGCTCTCCTCGCCCACCCGGACGTCGCCGACGCCGCGGTCGCCGTCCGCGAGAACGCCGGACGCCCCATGCTCGTCGGCTACGTCGTCGCCGCCACCGGCCGCGTCCCGTCCTCGGACGCGCTGCGCCTCGCGCTGCGCCGCACCCTGCCCGACCACATGGTGCCCACGGCGTTCGTCCCGCTGGCCCGCATCCCGCGCACCACCAGCGGCAAGACGGACCGGCGCGCCCTGCCCGCCCCGCCCGCACAGCCCGAGATCGGCACACCCCACGTCGCCCCCCGGGCCGGCACGGAGGAGATCCTGGCCGGGATCTGGGCGGAGGTGCTGGGTGTCGAACGCGTCGGCGCCCGCGACAACTTCTTCGCGCTCGGCGGTGATTCCATCCTGAGCATCCAGATCGTCTCCCGCGCCCGGCAGGCCGGCCTGGTCCTCGCCACCAAGGACGTCTTCCGCCACCAGACGGTCGCCGAACTCGCCCTGCGGGTACAGGAGTCGGCCCCGCCTGCGGACACCGCCGAGGAGCCGGCGGAGGCACCGCTCACCCCGATCCAGCACTGGTATCTCGACGGCCGCACCCCCGGGGAACGGCTGCGGTTCACCATGACCCAGCGCCTCGAACTCGCCCCGGACACCGCCGGCCCGACGCTGCGGGCCGCCACGGACGCCCTCGTCGGCCACCATGCCGCCCTGCGCACCCGCTTCCGCCGTACCGCCGACGGCTGGTGCCAGGAGGTCCTGCCCGAGGCGCCGGACGGCGTCTTCACCCGGCACGACGTGGCCGGCCTCGACGACGCGGCACTGGAGGACCGGGTCCAGCGGCTGACGGACGAGGCACAAGCCGCCCTCGACCCCACCGCGGGGCGTGTGGTGCGCGTGCTGTTCCTCGACCGCGGCCCCGGACAGCCGGGACAACTCGTCGTCACCGCCCACCACCTGGTCATCGACGGCGTCTCCTGGCGCATCCTGCTCGCGGACCTGGAGACCGCGCAGCGCGCGGCGGCGCTCGGCCGCCCCGTGGAACTGCCCCCCACGGGCACCTCCTACGGCCGCTGGGCCGCCCGCCTGGAGCAGCACACCCGCTCCGGCGCGCTCGACACCGACCTGCCGTACTGGACGGACACCGGCACGGTGCCGGCCGCACTGCCCGCGGGCCGCCCCGGCCCGAACACCCACGCCACCGCGGCCACCCGCACCGTCACCCTCGACGCGGAGACCACCGGGGCCCTGCTCCGCGAGGTCCCGCGGGCCTACCGCACCCAGGTCAACGACGTCCTGCTCAGCGCCCTCGGCCGTACCCTGGCCCGCTGGTGCGGACGCGACGGCGTCCTGCTCGGCGTCGAGGGCCACGGCCGGGAGGAGCTGTTCGCCGACGTGGACCTGTCGCGGACCGTCGGCTGGTTCACCGCCGAGTTCCCGCTCGCCCTGCGCGTGGCCCCGGACGCAGGCTGGCACGACACCCTGCGCGCGGTGAAGGAACAACTGCGCGCCGTGCCGCTGCACGGCCTGAGCCACGGCGCCCTGCGCCACCTCGTGCCCGGCGGCCCGCTCGCCGCCGCCCCCGCCCCGCAGGTCGGCTTCAACTACCACGGCCAATGGGACACCGACACCCCCGACGGCCTGTTCCGCGGCGCCCTGCCCCCGGCCGGCATCGACACCGACCCGGACGAACACCGCCCCTACGTCCTCGACATCACCGGCGTGGTCCAGCAGGGCCGCCTCGAACTCGGCTTCACCTACCCCGCCGCCGTCTACGACCAGGCCACCATCGACCGGCTCGCCCAGGACACCCTCACGGCCCTGCGGGAGATCGTGGCGCACTGCGCGCACCCCGAGGCGGGCGGGCGCACCCCCTCCGACTTCCCCCTCGCCGGCCTCGGCCAGGAGCAGCTCGACCGGCTCCTGGGCACCGGCAGGCACGCCGAGGACGTCCTGCCGCTCACCCCGCTCCAGTCCGGCATGCTCTTCCACGGCCTCGTGGACAGCGAGCACGCCTACTTCGACCGCACGGCCGTACGGCTGTCCGGCGTGGCCGACCCGCGGGCCTTCGCCGCCGCCTGGCAGCAGGTCGCCGACCGCACCCCGGCGCTGCGCACCAGCGTCCACTGGCAGGGCCTGCCGCACCCGGTCCAGGTGGTCCACCGCCACGCCGAACTGCCCGTGCGCCACCTCGACTGGCGTACGCTCGCGCCCGCCGAGCGCGCCGCGGCCACCGAGCGGCTGCTCGCCGAGGACCGCGCCGCGGGCCTGGACCTCGCCACGGCGCCGCTCACCCGGCTGACCCTGGCCGCCCTGCCCGGCGACGAGGTGCTCCTCGTGTGGTCCACCCACCACATCGTCCTCGACGGCTGGAGCACCGGACAGCTCCTCACCGAGGTGTGCGAGCGCTACGCCGCGCTCACCGGCGGCCCCGACCAGGCGCCCCCGGCACGGCGCCCCTTCGCCGACTTCCTGCACTGGCTGCGGGAGCAGGACGAGACGGCGGCGGAACAGTTCTGGGGCGACGCCCTCGCCGGGTTCACCGCCCGCACCCCGCTGCCGTACGACCGCAACCCGGCCGAGGCCCACCGCGCCCGTTCCACGGAGGCCGTCCACCACGAACTGGACGCCGACGTCTCCCGGCGACTGCGAGAGACCGCCGCCCGCGCCGGAGTGACCGTGAACACGGTGGTGGAGGGCGCCTGGGCGCTGCTCCTCGCCCGCTCGGGCGGACGCGACGACGTGGTCTTCGGCACCACCGTCTCCGGCCGGCCGGCCGAACTGCCCGGCGTCGAAGGCATGATCGGCATGTTCATCAACACGGTCCCGGCCAGGGCCCGCATACCCGCCGCCGGGCCGGTGCGGGCGTGGCTGCGCGAGCTCCAGGAACACCAGAGCGAGGCCCGCCGCTTCGACTTCCTCGCCCTGCCCCGCATCCAGGCCGCGAGCGAGGTGCCGACGGGCCAAGCGCTGTTCGACAGCATGGTGGTCTTCGAGAACTACCCCGTGGACGAGTCGGCGACGGCCCGCACCGGGGTACGGGTCGAGGAGGTGCGCGCCGACGACGCCACCACCTTCCCCTGGTGCCTCCGCGCCCACCTGGCCGAACGCCTCGGCTACGACCTGGCCTACGACCCCGAGCTGTTCGACGCCGCCACCGCCGAACGCGCCGCGGACCGCCTCGCCGGGCTGCTCACCGCCCTCGCCGACGGGTTCGACACCGACCTCGCCGAGCTGGACGTGCTCGCCCCGGCCGACCGCACCCTGCTGGCCGCCTGGAACACCACCGCCCGCCGGACCGCACCGCACAGCCCCGTGGGCCTGTTCACCGAGCAGGCGACGCGCACCCCGCACGCGACCGCCGTCGACGACGGCCGCGACCGGCTGACCTACCGGGAGCTGCACGACTGGGCCCGCGCACTGGCGGACCGGCTGCGGGCCGGCGGCTTGGCCGCCGAGGAGAGGGTGGCGCTGCTCCTCGACCGCTCCGCCGAACTCGTCGTCGCCCAGCTCGCGGTCCTCATGGCCGGCGGCGCCTACGTACCCGTCGACACCCGCGCCCCCGAGGAGCGGCGCAGGACCCTGCTCGCCCAGGCCGGTGCCGCCCGTGCGCTCACCGCCCCGGAGGTGGCGGACGCCCGCCCCGGCGCGACGGACCACCCCGCACCGGCCGTGCCGCCGATGCCGCCCGCCGACCCCGACCGGCTGGCGTACGTGATGTTCACCTCCGGCTCCACCGGACTGCCCAAGGCGGTCGCGGTGCGGCACCGGGACGTGGCGGCGCTGGCCACCGACAGCCGGTTCACCGGCGGGGTCTGCGACCGCGTGCTGCTGCACTCGCCGGTCGCGTTCGACGCCGCCACCTTCGAGGTGTGGGCCCCGCTCCTGAACGGCGGCCGCGTCGTCGTGGCCCCGGACGGCGGCCTCGACGGAGCCGCGCTGCGCCGGCTCGCCGCCGACGGCGGACTGACCGCGCTCTGGCTGACCGCCGGGCTCTTCCGGCTCCTGGCCCAGGACACGCCCGACTGCTTCCGCGGCCTCACACAGGTGTGGACCGGCGGTGACGTCGTCCCGGCACAGGCCGTGCGCCGGGTCCTCGACGCCTGCCCCGGCCTGACCGTCGTCGACGGCTACGGCCCCACCGAGACCACCACCTTCGCGACGTCCTTCGCCCTCACCGACCCGGCGGCGGTGCCCGCCACGATCCCCGTCGGGCAACCGCTGGACGACATGCGGGCGCTCATCCTCGACACCCGGCTGCGCCCCGTCCCGCCGGGCTGCCCGGGCGAGCTGTACCTGGCCGGCGAGGGCGTCGCCCGGGGCTACCTGGGCCGCCCGGGCGAGACCGCCGCCCGCTTCCTCGCCGACCCGCTCGGTCCCGCCGGAGCCCGCATGTACCGCACGGGCGACCTGGCGCGACGGCGCCCCGACGGCACCGTCGAGTTCCTCGGCCGCGCCGACGACCAGGTGAAGATCCGCGGCTTCAGGGTGGAGCCCGGCGAGGTCGAGGCCGCGCTCGCCGCCCACCCCGACGTCCTCGACGTGGCCGTCCTCGCCCGCGAGGACCGCCCCGGAGCCAGGCGGCTCGTCGCCTACGTCGTCGGACCGGCCGGCCGGGACGGCGAGGCACTGCGGTCCTTCGCCGCCCGCACCCTCCCCGACTACCTGGTGCCCACCACCGTCGTCCCGCTCACCGCGCTGCCCCTCAGCCGCAACGGCAAGGTCGACCGGGCCGCCCTGCCCGCACCGGAGGCCGCGCCGGGCCGCGGACGCACCGAGCCGCGCACCGACGCCGAGCGCCGCACGGCCGAGGTCTTCGGCGAGGTCCTGGCCAGCGAACCGCCCGGCGTGGAGGACGACTTCTTCCAGCTCGGCGGCGACTCCATCCTCAGCATCCGGCTGGCCTCCCGCCTGGCCGAGGCCTTCGGCACCGACGTCACACCGCGCGCCGTGTTCACCCACCCCACACCGGCCGCCCTGGCCCGCCTGATCGGGGAGCGGCGCGGTTCCGGCCGACCGGCGCTCGTCCCCCTCGCCCGTGACGCGGTCGCGCCGATGTCCCACGCCCAGCAGCGCCTGTACTTCCTGCACGAGTTCGAGCCCGGCGGCACCGAGTACGTCACCGCGCTCGCCCTGCGGCTGCGCGGCACCCTGGACACCGACGCGCTGCGCGCCGCCCTCACCGCCGTGGTGGCCCGGCACGAGTCGCTGCGCACCACCTTCGACAGCGTCGACGGACACGGCATCCAGCGCGTCCACCCGCCCCACGACGTGCCGCTGCCCGTGCACGACCTGTCCCGGCTCGGCACGGGGGAGCGGGAACCGGCCGTGCGCCGCCTGCTCGCCGAGGAACGCCTGCGCCCCTTCGACCTGCGCGAGGGACCGCTGCTGCGCGCCGGACTGCTGCGGCTCGCCGAGGACGAGCACGTCCTCACCCTCGCCCTGCACCACATCGTCACCGACGGCTGGTCCACCGCCGTCCTGCTCGGCGACCTCGCACACTTCTACCGAGCCGAACGCGGAGTGCGGCAGGACGCGTTGGCGCCGCTGCCGGTGCAGTACGCCGACTACGCCCACTGGCAGCGCACCACCGGCGACACCGAGGCCCACGAACACCTCGCCTACTGGAAGGAACACCTGGCCGACACCCCACCGCTGGAGCTGCCCACCGACCGGCCCCGCCCCCCGGTGCGCACCAGCGCCGGCGCGACGACCCGCCTGGTGGTGCCCGCCACGACCGCCGGACGGCTCGCCCGGCTCGCCCGGGACCACGGCACCACCCTGTTCACCACGCTCGTGGCCGCCGCCCAGAGCTACCTCGCCAGGCTCACCGGCAGCCGGGACATCACCGTCGGCACGGTCAACGCCGGCCGCGACCGGCCCGAGACCCAGGCCCTCGTCGGCTTCTTCGTCAACACCCTGGTGCTGCGCTCCCGCGCCGAGGCCGGCCGGCCCTTCACCGACTTCCTCGGCGACGTACGGCGGACCGTCCTGGACGCCTTCGCCCACCAGGACGTGCCGTTCGAACGGGTCGTGGACGAGGTGCAGCCCGTCCGCGACACCAGCCGCAGCCCGCTCTTCCAGGTCATGGTCGTCCTCCAGAACACCCCCGCCGTCGCCCTCGACCTGCCGGGCCTGGAGGTCACCGACGTCGAACCCGAATCGGAGCAGGCCGCGTTCGACCTCACCCTGGAGTTCGCCGAGACCGGCTCCGGCGAGCTGCACGCCCTGCTCACCTACAACACCGACCTGTTCGAGGCGGCCACGGCCGAACGGATGGCGGAACAGCTCGGCACCTGGCTGCACGCCATCGCCGATGACCCCTGCCGCCCCCTCGGCGCACTGCCGCTGACCTCCGCCGACGAGACGGCGAGCCTCCTGGAGCAGGGCCGGGGCACCTTCCGCCCGGTACCCGAGTCCACCCTGCCCGCCCTGTTCGAAGCGCAGGCGGCCCGCACCCCGGACGCCGTGGCGCTGATCGACGGCGAGCGGGAACTGACCTACGCCGAGACGGACCGCGCCGCCAACCGGCTGGCCCACCGCCTCCTGCGCGACGGCGTCGGACCCGAGCGCGTGGTGGCCCTGGCGCTGCCGCGCTCGGCAGCCGCCGTGGTGGCGCAGCTCGCCGTCGCCAAGGCAGGCGGGGCCTTCCTGCCCGTGGACCCCGACTACCCGCCGCAGCGAAAGGAGTTCATGCTCGCGGACGCGGGCGCCCACCTCGTCCTCGACGACCCCGCCCAGGTGTGGTCCGCCGACGGGCCGACGACCGCGCCCACGGACGCCGACCGCGGCGGCACGCTCACCCCCGCCCACCCCGCCTACGTCATCTACACCTCGGGCTCCACCGGCACACCCAAGGGCGTCGTGGTCACCCACCGGGGCCTGGCATCCTTCGCCGCGGCGGCCACCGAGCAGTACGCGGCGGGCGCCGGCGACCGGGTCCTCCAGTTCGCCTCCCCGAGCTTCGACGCCTCCGTCCTCGAACTGTGCGTCTCCCTGCTTAGCGGGGCCACGCTGGTCACGGGCGAGGAAGGACCGCTGGTGGGGGAGCGGCTGGCGGAAGTACTCGCCGAACGGCGCGTCAGCCACACGCTGATCCCGCCGGCGGCACTGGCCACCCTGCCGGCGCAGACCGCCGCAGCCCTGCCCCATCTGCGCACCCTCATCGTCGGCGCCGAGGCATGCCCGGCCGACCTCGTCGACACCTGGGCCCCCGGGCGCCGGATGGTCAACTCCTACGGCCCCACCGAGGCCACCGTCGTCGCCACCTGGACGGGACCGCTGGCCCCGGGCACCGGCGCCCCGCCCATCGGCCGCCCGTCCGGCGGCAGCCGCGTGTACGTGCTCGACACCGCCCTGCGCCCCGTGCCGCCCGGCGTGACCGGCGAGCTGTACATCGCGGGGCCCGGCCTGGCCCGCGGCTACCTGGGCCGGCCGGGCCTCACCGCCCAGCGCTTCCTGCCCGACCCGTTCGGCGCGCCGGGGGAGCGGATGTACCGCACGGGCGACCTGGTCCGCTGGAGCACCGACGGTCAACTGCGGTACGCGGGACGCGCCGACGACCAGGTCAAACTGCGCGGCTATCGCATCGAGCCCGGCGAGATCGAGAGCGCCCTGCGCCGCAGTCCGCTGGTGCGGGACGCGGCCGTGGCCGTCCGGACGGCGGACGGGCCCGGCACCCCGGCCCGCCTCGTCGCCTACGTCGTACCGGAGCCGCCCGCCACCGGACACACCCGCCCCGAGCCGTCCGGGACCGCCTCCCCGGGCACCGACTCCTCCGCGACCGCGCTGCCCACCGGGGAACTCCGCCTGCACCTGGCCGAGACGCTGCCGCCGCACATGGTGCCCTCGGTCTTCGTGCCGCTCGACCGGCTGCCGCTCTCCCCGAACGGCAAGACCGACCGGCGGGCGCTGCCCGCACCCGGCCCGGCCCTGGCCGCGGACGGCCCGCGGACCGCGCCGCGCACCGACACCGAACGCCGCATCGCCCGCATCTGGGCCGACGTGCTGGGCCTCTCCGAGGTCGGCGCGGAGGACAACTTCTTCGCCCTGGGCGGCGACTCCATCCTGAGCATGCAGGTCGTCTCCCGGATGCGCCGCGACGGGCTGCACGTGGCCACCCGGGACCTGTTCACGCACCAGACCGTCGCCGAACTCGCCACCGTGGTCCGTACCGCGCCCCGGCGCTCCGCCGAGGGCCCGGTGACCGGCGAGGTACCGCTCACCCCGATCCAGGAGTGGTTCCTGACCACGCCCCGCGCGGCCCACCACCACTTCAACCAGTCGGCGCTGCTCGAACTCGACGGCGGACCCGACCCGCGCGCCCTGCGCACCGCGCTCGACGCCCTCCTCGAACACCACGACGCGCTGCGCATGCGCTTCACCCGCGACGCACACGGCTGGCGGCAGTACAACCCGCCGCCCGCCGCCGGCGACGACACCCCCGACATCCTCGTACGACATGACCTGACCGGGCTGTCCTCCGAGGACGCCGACGCGGCGATGGCGAAGGCCGCCGACGAACTCCACGCGAGCTTCGACCTGGCCCGGGGCCCGCACCTGCGGGCGGCCCTGTTCACCGGTGACCCGGACCGGCCCGTGTACCTCCTCCTCATCGCCCACCACCTGGTGGTGGACGCCGTCTCCTGGCGCGTCCTGCGCGACGACCTGGAGACCGCCTACCGCCAGGCCCTCCAGGGCGAACCGGTCGCACTGGGCGAGCGCGGCACCAGCTTCCGCGAATGGTCCACTCGCCTGGCCGCGCACGTCGCCGAGGGCGGCCTCGACCACGAACTGCCGCACTGGGAGCAGACGGTGGGCGCCGAGCCCGCCCCGGCGGACCCGGCAACGGCGGCCGGCGACGCACCGGCGGCCACGGTGAGCGTGGAACTCGACGAGGACGACACCACGGCCCTGCTGCGCTCCGCGCCCACCGCCTACCGCACCCGGGTCAACGACGTCCTGCTGACCGCGCTCGCCCTGGCCCTGTCCCGCTGGACCGGCCACGACCGCGTCCGCCTGGACCTGGAGGGCCACGGCCGCGAAGACCTGCTCGACGGCGTCGACCTCTCGCGCACCGTCGGCTGGTTCACCACGGTCTACCCGGTCGCCCTCCACGTGCCGGGCCCCGGCGGCCTCGGCCCCGACCGCGACTGGCGGTCCCTGGTGAAGTCGGTCCGCCGGCAGATGCGCGCCGTGCCCGGCAACGGCATCGGCTACGGCGCCCTGCGCACCTTCGGCCCGCCCGAGGTCCGCGAGCGCCTCGGCGCCCAGGCCCACAGCCAGGTCGTGTTCAACTACCTCGGCCAGTGGGACGCGCGCCCCGAGACGGCGGACGGCGGCCTGGTCCGCGCCGAACACGGCTCCTTCGGCCAGGACCACGACCTGCGGGACCCCGGCTCCCATCCGGTGGAGGTGGTGGGCGCGGTGCAGCACGGCAGGCTCGCCTTCACCTGGCACCACCGGCCAGGACTGCACGACACGGCGGCCGTACGCCGGGCGGCGGAGGACTTCGCCGAGGCCCTGCGCCACCTCGCCCGGCACGCCCGGGGAGGCCGGTGACACGACCCCGGCCCCGCGCGGCACCGCCCCGGCGAACCGTCCGGCACGGCCCGCACGCCCCCCGCGCCCCGACCACCCCCGCATCCCCTCACCCGATGCCCACGACCCCCACCCTCCCTCCGGACCGGACGGACCGGACGGACCGGACGACGAAAGAAGGCGACATGGACGAGAACACCCGCTACCAGGTGCTGCGCAACGACGAGGAGCAGTACTCGCTCTGGCCCACCGAGACCGAGGTGCCCGCGGGCTGGCAGCCCGTCGGCAAGGAGGGCACCGAGGCCGAGTGCTCCGCCTACGTCGACGAGGTCTGGACCGACATGCGGCCCAAGAGCCTGCGCGAGCGCATGGAGAGCGCCGGGGCCTGACAGGACCCGCACGCACCGGCACGCCGGGCCGTCGAGCATCCGCGACGGCCCGGCGCCCCCGGCACGTCACCGTTCCGGCGCCCCACCGCCCTCGGCCCCCCATCGAACGGCATCACTCCCGAGGAGCCCGACATGACCCCCGTCCTGCGCACCGAACGCCTGGACTTCCTGCCCTACCGGCCCGAACACGAGGACCACTTCGTCGCCCTGCTGCGGGACGCGGAGGTGTGCCGGTGGATGGGCCAGGACCTCGTGCCCGAGCCGCAACTGCGCGAGGTGTTCCGTGCGATCCTCACCGACGTCTACCCGCAGCACCGGTTCGACGTATGGGGCCTGTGGATGGACGGCGCCTACGTCGGGCACGCCGAGGTGAAGCCCACCGGCAACGTCGACGGCCATGAACTCATCACCGCGCTCGCCCCCGCGTACTGGGGCCAGGGCCTGGGCGGCGAGGCCGTACACGGCCTGCTCCGGTACGGCGCCGACACCCTCGGGCTCAGCGAGGCGTACGGCATGGTCGGCGCCGAGAACACCGCGAGCCTCGCCCTCTGCCGCCGCCTGGGCTTCCGTCACGTCAAGGACGTCGTCGGCGACGACGGCACCGTCACGAAGATGATGGTCATCCAGACCCCGGCCGCCGACCGGGCCTGACCCGGCCGTCGGCCTCTCCTCATGGCCGCGCCCACGGGGTCGGCCGGCCCCGTTCACGTGCACATGAACGGGACCGGCCGGTCGCCTCGGAATGCCGCGCGGTCGTGGGGCCGTGGCGCGTCAGGGCCCCGGAGCGCGGCCGTCCTCAGCGGTTCTCGCGCAGGTCGGCTTCGGCCGGCAGGGTGGAGAGGCCGCGCGGGGCCTTGGCCGACGCGGAGGCGGGGGTCTTCTTCCCGCAGAAGGCCGCCTCCAGCGTTCCGCCGAGCGCGGTGTTGACCACGCCGCGGTTCGAGGCGTTGGCCATGGCGGAGAGCGAGCGACGGCCGTCGCGGGTGGCGAAGGCGTAGGTGTAGAACCCCTGCACGGTGCCGGTGTGGCCGTAGACCTGGGTGCCGCACGAGAGGTCGTAGCGGCGCAGCCCGAGCCCGTAGAAGCGGGTCTGGGTGGTGTCCGTCGGGGTGACCGTGGTCATGGCGTCCAGCATGCGGGGCGAGAGCAGCTTGCCCCGCATGAGCGCGGTCGTGAAGGTGTTGAGGTCGGCGGGGTTGGAGATGACCGCGCCCGCGGTCTGGGCCCAGGAACCGGTCTGCTCGGTGGAGTCGACCAGCGGCGCCCCCGCTTCGTCGGGGTGGAGGTAACCGCGTACGTGCAGCCCCGCGATCTCGGTCCTGGGGTGCACGTAGGAGGTGTTGCGCAGCTTCAGCGGCTCGATGATGCGCTGCTTGTACTGCTCGGCGGCCGAGGTCCCCGTGATCTTCTCGATCAGCATGCCGACGACGACGAAGTTGGCGTTGGAGTACCTGTAGTTCGCGCCGGGCTCCGTGGTGCGGGGCTCGGCCAGGGAGAGGTCGACCAGTTCCTGGTAGGTGAAGACGCGGTTGCGCACCGCTTCGAAGCCGGGCACGGTCTTGGCGAACATGGCGTCGGAGTAGTCGGCCAGGCCGCTGCGGTGGGTGAGCAGGTGACGGACCGTGATGCGGTCGTCGGGCAGCAGGCCGGGAAGGTAGCGGTTGACCGGCGCGTCGAGCTCCACCTTCCCCTGGTCGACCAGTTGGAGCAGCACGACGCTGGAGAACGTCTTGCTGACGCTGCCGATACGGAAGCGGGCGCGGGTGTCCATGGCTGCGCCGGAGACCCGGTCGCGGACGCCCGCGGTGCGGGTGCGGACCCCGTCGGGACCGGTGAAACGGGCCATCGCACCCGGAGCGCCATTGGCCATGGCGGCCTTCAGGGCCGTGCTCACGCCCTCCATGTCGGGGGCGGGGACGGTCGGGGCGGTGGGGGCCGCCGGTGCCGCGGAGGCGGCGGTGGCGGGGGTGAGGACGCCGGCGAGGGCGGCGATCAGGGTGGCGCTCGTGGCCAGGCGTCTGCGGGTCAGCGGGGACACGTGGGTTCCTCGTTCTCGACTCGGTGGAACAACGGCACACGCGGGGGTGCCGCGTGCGGGCGGGCGGGGAGGGGGCGTTCACTGCGTGCTGTCCCCGGCCCTCATGGAGCATGAGTGCCAACGCGCCACATCGGTTCCTGTCACGGGCGCCGTTGTCGGCCGGAGTGCGCGGACCGCCCCTCGGCCACCGGAACTTCATGTCCCGGACCGGCAGCGGCCACTTTCCGGAGGCGCGTCGTTGCCCCGGGCGTGGTGCCGCCGGACCGGGAGCCGGCGGCCGACGTCGGGGAGATCCGACGGTGCGTGTACCGCGGGCGGTCTACCGCTCCGGGTTGATTCCCCGTACGGCGCTGGTCTGACGTGTGCCGAAGCGCCCGCTGCCACAATCGCGATGTCCGTTTCACGATCCATTGGGAGGAAGCGTTGAAGGCTCGGATACTGGCTGCCTCGGCGGCCGCGCTCGGCTCCGTCCTGTTGGTCACCACTCCGGCGAGTGCGCACACGACCGATGACTGGTTCGCCGCCGGCTCCGCGCCGAGCGGCTGGAACTACCGCGTGGCGGAGTCGACCGCCGGCTCGGTCCACCAGAAGACCCAGATCTGGTGGACAGGCTACGAGGGTGTCGCCGTACGCGGCGCCGTGTCGGACCAGAAGAACGACGGCTACTGCGGTGCTGTGCAGATCCGCTACGAGAACCTCAACAGCGACGGGAACTGGGCCGGCCACTGGCACTACCGCACGCTCGTCAACGACTGCTCGACCAACAGCGACGCCGAGGTCAGCAGCTACTACTACCACCTCGGTCAGGGCGCGCGCAGTCTCAGCGCCCGGGCCTGCCACACCGATTCGTCCGCGCGGATCATCGAGTGCGAGCAGAACTGGCACTGAGACCGCCCCCGTGACCGGCACGCGGGGGACCGGTCCGGGGTCAGCGCCGCTTGGCCGGTACGGTGTCGGAGGGGGCGCCAGGAGGGTCAGGCGCCCGGGCGGGCGAGGCCGCCCAGCACGTCGTACATCTCCTCGGGGGTGAGCGGTGCGACGGGCATCGGCCGCCCGGCGGCTTCCGCGCGGCATGCTCACCGTCGCGTCGCTGATCGCCCGCAGGTCGACGTGGCCGACCCGGACGACCTCGCCGAGCACTACTGGAAGATGTATGTGGCCCGCGACCGCGTCGAACAGTTCCACCCCGAGTCGCCGACCCCGAAGACGGCGGCGTGACGCCTGGCTCCGGCAACCGCGTCGCCCGGCCGCCGCACAGGTCGTCGCCGAGCCGGGCGCCGACGTAAGGGGGGTGATGTCCGATGACGCTGCGACGCCCCCCGCAGCGTCAGGTTTGTCGTGTCCGGCCGCCGGACGGGCTGAGGGTGGGCTCGGCCGGGTCGGCCGGGTCGGCCGAGTCGGGGCGTTCGGCGTCGGTGGCGTGCTTGACCGTCGTGGGACCGCCGAGAGCGGACTCCACGTGCGGCGCCTCGTTCAGCGGGAGCCGCCCGCCCTGGCGGATCGCCTTGACGGAGACGTGGGCGCACGCCGCCACGACCACCACGGTCAGCAGGGCGAAGACGACGGACAGCACACCCGTCACCGTGGAGTTCCGCACGACGGCAGCCATGTCCGCGGCGCTCTTGGCCGGCGCCAGCAGACGGCCTTCGGCCACGGCGTCCGCGTACCGGGACCGCTGCGCGAAGAAGCCCACGGCGGGATCGCCGGAGAACACCTTCTGCCAGCTCGCGGTCATGGTCACCGCCAGGCACCAGGCCAGCGGGACGCCGGTCACCCAGGACCACTTCACGCGGCCGGACTTGATGAGCAGGGCGGTCGCCACGGCGAGAGCGATGGCGGCGAGCAACTGGTTCGCCGTGCCGAAGAGGGGATAGAGCTGGTTGATCCCGCCGAGGGGGTCGGTCACGCCCACCCACAGGAAGTACCCCCAGGCCAGTACCACCAGGGCCGAGGTGGTCCACAGCCCAGGCCGCCACGCCTTGTCGTTGAAGCGCGGGACGACGTTGCCCAGCATGTCCTGCAGCATGAAACGGCCCACCCGGGTCGCGGCATCCACCGCGGTGAGGATGAACAGCGCCTCGAACATGATGGCGAAGTGGTACCAGAACGCCATCATCCCACTGCTGCCGAAGGTGTCGGACAGGATCAGCGCGACACCCATGGCGAGGGTGGGCGCGCCACCGGTGCGCGAGACCACGGACTCCTCGCCGACCGCCTTCGCGGCGGCCGTCAGATCGTCCGGGCTGATAGTGAACCCGAGTGAGCCGACGGCCGACGACGCGGACTGCAGGCTGTCGCCGAGCAGCCCGGCGGGGGCGTTCATCGCGTAGTACAGACCGGGGTCGATCACCGACGCGGCGATCAGCGCCATGATGGCCACGAACGACTCCATCAGCATCCCGCCGTACCCGATCGCGGCGACCTGCGACTCCTTCTCGATCATCTTCGGGGTGGTGCCCGAGGAGATCAGCGCGTGGAAGCCGGACAGGGCGCCGCACGCGATGGTGATGAAGGCGAAGGGGAAGAGGCTCCCCGCGAAGACCGGCCCGTCACCGGCGCGCGCGAAGTCGGTCACGGGCGCCGCCGCCATGTCGGGCAGCGTCACGAGCACACCGATCGCGAGGAGCACGATCACGCCCACCTTCATGAAGGTCGACAGGTAGTCGCGAGGCGCCAGGAGCATCCAGACGGGCAGGATCGAGGCGATGAAGCCGTACGCCATCAAGGTCAGCGCCAGTGTCTTCGGCGACAGGACGAAGGCGTCGCCGAAGGACGACTCGGCGACCCAGCGTCCGCCGGCGATCGAAGCCAGCAGCAGCACCACGCCGATGGCGCTGATCTCACCGACCCTGCCAGGTCGCAGGCAGCGCAGGTAGAACCCCATGAACAGGGCGATCGGGATGGTCATTGCGATGGAGAACGTGCCCCAGGCCGAGTGGGCGAGGGAGTTGACCACGATGAGGGCGAGCACCGCAAGGATGATGATCATGATCGCGAACACCGCGATCAACGCGGCGACGCCACCGACCAGGCCGATCTCCTCCCGCGCCATCTGACCCAGACTCTTGCCGTCGCGCCGCATGGAGAAGAACAGGGTGACCATGTCCTGGACGGCCCCGGCGAAGATCACTCCGACGATGATCCAGATGGTGCCCGGGAGGTACCCCATCTGGGCGGCGAGCACCGGGCCGACCAGCGGCCCGGCGCCCGCGATGGCGGCGAAGTGGTGGCCGAACAGCACGCGGCGGTCGGTGGGGTGGAAGTCCGCGCCGTCGTCGAGCCGTTCGGCGGGGGTGGCCCTGCGGTCGTCGACGCCGAGCACGCGGCGTGCGATGAAGCGGGCGTAGAAGCGCTGCGCGATCAGATACGAGCCGACCGCCGCCGCGACCACCCAGATCGCGGAGACCCGCTCGCCCCGGGCGAGGGCGAGGACGGACCAGCCGGTCGCGCCGACTGCTGCTACGAGGATCCAGAGCAGGATCCGTGCCTGGCGGGAGCTCCGCACGAGGGTGCCTTTCTTGGTGAGGTGCTGGGGCGGTGTACCGCGGCGGTGCTACGGGCCGAGTTCGACCTCGAACTCGCCGGCCTCCAGGATGGCCTTGACCGCGGTCAGGTAGCGGGCGGCGTCGGCGCCGTCCACCAGGCGGTGGTCGTAGGAGAGCGAGAGGTAGGTCATGTCCCGGACGGCGATGGTCTCGCCGAGGTCGGGGTGGTTGATGACGACCGGGCGCTTGACGGTGGCGCCGATGCCGAGGATGGCGGCCTGGTTCGGCGG
>NZ_JBFAHX010000019.1:0-148007 GCF_040654435.1 Streptomyces sp. NPDC050703 | reverse complement strand
AAGGACAACTACCCGGAGGTTCGCCGATTCCTTCAGAACTACGGTCAGACGGTCCGCGACGGCCGGCCCGTGGCCCGGGGTGCGGGCCGTCGTGGGCGCGGGGCCGTCAGTCGCGGTCCACGTGCTCCCGGAGGACCTTGCCATCCTTCGCGTCGATGTCGTAGGTCGTCTTGTTCCAGTCCTCGCTCGTCACGACGTCGACGGACCACATCGGACCGCCCTTGTCGGTGTCGTCGAGTTCGATGGAGGTGACGGTGCCCTTCTTCTTGTCCGTGGCGGTCTTCGCGGCCTGCGGCGCGGTCACGGTGGCCTGCTTCAGCCAGTCCGCGAGCTCGCGCTTGTCGTCGGCGTCCTGGTCGTCCTTGGCGCGCGACTGGCCGGCCTTGCCGGTGACCGCGTCCACGCGGACGGTGTGCTCGGTGCCGTCGTCCGTGGCCACCTCGGCGTCCCACCCGGGGCTGTCCGGCGGGCCCTTCAGCTCGATCGAGACGGGCTTCGACTTCGGCACGGCCGCCACGGCGGTGCGCAGCGCCTTGTCGTAGCCGACCTTGGCCTTCGGGACGAGGTCCTTGCGCTCGGCCTGGTCCTCGGTGAGGTTCGCGCCGCTCTCCGTGGCGGAGGTCGCGGCCGGGGGTGAGGTCGCGGGGGCCTCGGCCGCCGCCTCGCCGGCGCCGGTGCTCGGGCCGCTGTCGTTGTCTTCGCTGCCGCAGCCGGTGAGCAGGGCCCCCGCCACGGCGGCGGCACACAGCACCCCGGCGCCGCGCGAGACGGCCGGGCTCCGGCGCCGCCGAGCAGAACTGCTTCGTTTTGTAACCATATGAGCACGTTAAGCGAAATGTCCTTGACCTGCCTGTCGCCCCGGCCGGTGCGGCGGCCGAGCCGCGCGCCGGTGCCCGGTCAGCCGTCGGCGTCGGCGTCGGCGCGCGGCCGTGTGCGGAAGGTGCGGCGGTAGGCGTCGGGCGGAACGCCCAGGGTGCGGTTGAAGTGGCGGCGCAGCGTCGTGGCCGTGCCCATGCCCGTGGCCGTCGCGATGGCGTCGACGCCGCGGTCGGTCCGCTCCAGCAACTCCTGGGCGCGGCGGATGCGCTGCGTCAGCAGCCACTGGAGGGGCGTGGTGCCGGTCGCCGCCCTGAAGTGCCGGCCCAGGTTGCGCGCACTCATGCCCGCCCGGCGCGCCAGGTCCTCCACGGTCAGCGGCTGGTCGAGGCGTTCGAGCACCCAGGGGAGCAGGGTGGCGAGCGCGTGCTCGTCCCCGGCCGGGACCGGCGTGGCGACGAACTGGGCCTGGCCGCCCGCCCGGTGCGGCGGCACGACCAGGCGGCGGGCGACGGCGTTGGCGACGGATGAACCGTGGTCGAGGCGGACCAGGTGCAGGCACAAATCCATGGCCGCGGCCTTGCCCGCGGAGGTGAGCACGCTGCCTTCGTCCACGTACAGGACGTCCGGGTCGACCTCCACCTCGGGGTGGCGGGCGGCCAGGGCTTCGGTGTGGGCCCAGTGCGTGGTGGCCCGCCTGCCGTCGAGGAGACCCGCGGCGGCCAGCACGAACGCGCCCGTGCACAGGGAGGCCACGCGCGCGCCCGCCTCGTGGGCGGCCCGCACGGCGTCGACCAGGTCGGTGGGCGGGGCCACGTCGACGTCGGCCCAGCCGGGGACGATCACCGTGTCCGCGCGCCGGAGCCGGTCGAGTCCGTGCTCGGGCCGGAGGCGGAAGCGGCCGACCGTGACGGCCGCCGTTCCGCAGATGTCGAAGTCGTACCAGGGAACGGTCACCGCGGCCGGCGGGGCGTCGAACACCTCGTGGGCTATGGCGAGTTCGAAGTGGAGCATTCCGTCGGTGACGGCCAGGGCGACTGAGGGCATGTCCGTAATTGTACGCAGGATGTCGTTCCGGACACTCACGGCGGAGCGCCCGTCCGCGCCACGATGGACCCGGCCGATCAGCCAGTAGGTCGGTCCACGGCACAGGGGCACCGACCCAGGCGACCGGCACAGGCAACCGGCACAGGTGCACCAGCGCAGACGCACGAACACAGACACCCACGGGAGAGCACTCATGTCATCGGGCCACAAGATCGCCGTCTACGGCGCATACGGACACACCGGCCGGTTCGTGGTGGCGCGGCTGCTCGACCGCGGCTTCGTCCCGGTCCTCACCGGCCGCGACGCGGCGAAGCTGCGGGCCCTCGGGGCCGAGAACCCGGGTCTCGACATCCGCCCGGCGAGCGTCGGCGATCCCGCGGCCCTCGACCGCGCCCTCGACGGCACCGCCGCCGTCATCAACTGCGCGGGCCCGTTCGCCACCACGGCCGCGCCCGTGATCGAGGCGGCTCTGCGCGCGGGCGTCCCGTACGTGGACGTGGCCGCCGAGATCGAGGCCAACGCCGACACCTTCGCGCACTTCGCGGACCGGGCCGAGGCCGCGGGGACGGTGATCGTTCCCGCCATGGCGTTCTACGGCGGCCTCGGCGATCTGCTCGCCACCGCGGCGATGGGCGACTGGACGTCGGCCGACGAGGTGCACGTCGCGTACGGGCTGAGCAGCTGGCACCCCACCGAGGGGACCCGTGCCGCGGGGCGCGTGTCGAGGGAGCGGCGCGACGGGCG
Organism: Streptomyces sp. NPDC050703; assembly: GCF_040654435.1. NCBI lineage: Bacteria > Bacillati > Actinomycetota > Actinomycetes > Kitasatosporales > Streptomycetaceae > Streptomyces > Streptomyces sp. NPDC050703. The sequence goes on along the minus strand of NZ_JBFAHX010000019.1, from coordinate 145,400 downwards.
CCGCCCGCGGTACACCAAGGGGCGCCTCGAATACCGCGACGACGCGTCACCCGTCGTGCGGTGGGACTTCCCCGAGCCGCTCGGCACCCGGGAGGTCGTCGGGGAGTTCACCATGGCCGACGTCATCACCGTGCCGAGCCACCTCTCCGTACCCGAGGTGCGGACCTACATGGCGGTCGAGGCGGCCGGGGACCTGGCCGCCCCCGACACCCCCGCGCCCACCCCGGTCGATGGGCTCGGGCGCTCCGACCAGACGTTCCTGGTCGACGTCGTCGTACGCTCGGGCGGGAGGGAACGGCGCGCCGTGGCCAGGGGCCAGGACATCTACGCCGTCACGGCGCCGCTCGTGGTGGAGGCGGTCGACCGCGTCCTCACCGGGCGCACCAGGAGGACGGGGGTCGCCTCCGCCGGCGCGATGTTCGACGCGTCCGACTTCCTCCGTGCGCTGTCCCCGCACATCGAGATCGACGGGCCGCGCCGCGCCACCGCGCCCGACGGCCGCACGCCCGCGGCGTCGCGGGGCTGAACACCGCCTTGCGACGCCCCGCCCCACGACGCCGCGGGTCACGTCCGCACGCGGCCGTTCCTGGCCGCCTGCTGCCGGGGCCGGGGCGCCGTCAGATGGTCGAGGGTGCCGGTCAGTTCGAGGAGGCGGTCCAGGCAGACGGGGCGGTGGTCGAGCCGGAGGGCGACGCCGTGGGCGTCCGCGCACCGGCGGACCGTCAGCAGCGCCGCGAGGCCCATGGAGTCGACGAACGTCAGCTCGGCCATGTCGATACGGAGCTGCCGCACCTCGTGGCCGCCCTCACGGACCAGGTCGAGCTGTTCGGTGACGGAGGAGACGAGGGTCTCCGTCACTCCGTACTCCAGGTTTCCGCCGAGATGGACGGTGACGACGCCCTGCTGGATCTCGATGTGCAGACTGAGGCGGGAGACGGGGCGGATCATGCGTTCTCTCCGGTGTCAGGACTCGGTGGCCAGGTGCCGGGGCCGAGTGATACGGCAACAGTCCCTCTCCGGGAACGCGCCCGGTGCTCCATCGCGCGGATTCCACCCCACGGAATGGATATATGCGGCGGCGAAACGCACCGCGCGCGCGAAGGCCGCGTGTGCGTTCGATCGATATGAGGGGGCGGAGGGGCGGGGCGCCGACGGCGGTCAGGCCGCGGGGCCGCTCGGCTCCTCCACGTCGATCGCGTCCGTCAGCGACAGCAGCGCGGTGATGACCTTGCCGTCGTCCTGGAGGACCAGCGTGACCGTCTCGGCCAGTTCGCGCACGAGCGACCAGCCGTAGCCGCCCTCGCCGTCGGCGATGCCCTCGCCCGCGCCCAGCAGCCCCCGGCGGTGGATCGGCGTCGCGGGCAGGTCGGCGGATCGGTCGCCCACGGAGACGCTGATCGCGTGGGCCCAGGCCCTGACCTGGAACAGGGTGACGCCTCCGCCGTGCCGCAGCGCGTTGGTGAACAGTTCCGACACCACGAGGAGGACGTCGCCCTGGATGCGCTCCCCCACCGCGGCACCGCCGCGGTCCACCCGCTCCCGCAGGACGCCCATGACGTACCCGCGCGCCTGGCCCGCCGTGGCGGGCAGCGGCGAGGCGGCCGGCAGCGATGCCAGTATCGCGCTCTCGCACGGCCTGTCGGACGGCGCATTGAGACTCACGCGCGGACTCCCTTACCGGGCCGGGGAAGGAACGGTCGATGTCCCCGTGGGCGGCGACTCCCCGGGCCCAAGGAGAACGCGCCGGTGACAAGAGTGGTGCCGGGGGGATTGTACGTAATCAAGCCACCCTTCGAGCGGCGGCCCGCGGCACTGGTGTCCGAGGATTCCGCCGCGCGCGGCCCTCCGCCCTCCGGTGCCTACGGCCGCAGCAGCTTCCGCAGGCGCTCCCCGAACTCCGCCGGGTGCGTGGTCAGGCCGACGTGCCCGCCGGGGAAGTCCTCGGGCTCCGTACCGAGGCGTCCGGCCAGGCAGGCCGCCGCACGGTGGGGCAGCTCGCCGCGGGAGTCCCTGCCGCAGGCGACCACGAGCCGGTCCGTCAGCGTCTCCAGGAGGGGGACATCAGGGGCGTACCGCATGAAACGGGGCACGATGCGCCCGATGAAGTACGGCAGGTCGGCCATCGTCCGCTCCGCTCGTGCCGCCGCCCCCGGTGGCAGCGCGGGCCGGGGGTCCCGCCGGGCGCCGCCGTCCTCCTTCGCGGTGCCCTCCTTGCCGAGCCCCGCGGCGAACACGGCCATCGCCGGCCTGAGCCCCTCGGCCAGGAAGGTCTCCTCCACACGCGCGACGAACGCCCGCTGCTCGGCGGCGTCCGGCAGGACCTCCACGACCGGCGGTTCATGCGCCACGACCCGCGCGAGGCGTCCGGGACGCGTGGCGAGCAGGTGCAGGGCGGTGATACCGCCCGAGCTGGCACCGAACACCTGGGCGGGTTCGCCGGGCGACAGCAGGTCGACGAGACGGTACGCGTCGTCGGCGTGCTCGGCCACCCGCTGCTCGGATGCCGGGTCGTCCAGCGGGCTGCGGGCCAGGCCGCGCGGGTCGTAGGTGGCGACCGTGTGGTCGGCGGCCAGGTCGTCGGCGATGCCGTCGAAGGCCGCGGCGCCGCCCGAGCCGCCGGGGATCAGCAGGACGAGCGGGCCCTCGCCGCGCACCTCGTAGTGCAGGGTCGCGCCGTCGACGCGGAGGGTGCCCGTGGTCGGTGCGGTCATGAGGCGTCTCCGTCCCGGCCCGCCGGCCAGTGCTCCAGGGTGGCGTGGAGCGCGTCGAGGGCACGCTCCCAGGACCGCTGCGGCGCGCGCTCGTGGCCGAAGCCGCCGGCGGACTCCAGGGCGACGAAGCCGTGGAAGGTGCTGCGCAGCAGGCGGACGGCGTCGGTCAGGTCGGGCTCGGCCAGGCCGTAGCCGCGCAGCATGCCGTAGGTCAGTTCGACGGCTCGGCGCGGTCCCGGCGCCCGCGCGGCCAGTTCGGGGTCGATCCGGATGCGGATCTGCGTCGCCGCGTAGCGGCCCGGGTGCCGGTGGGCGTAGTCACGCCAGGCGTCGGCGAACGCCACCAGCGCGTCCTTGCCCGCCCTGCCGACGGTCGCCTCGGCGATGCGGAGGGTCTTCTCGTCCGCCGCGAGCAGCGCGACGCGTCCGCGCAGGTCCTCCAGGCCGCGCACGTGCGAGTAGAGGCTCGCGTCCTTCACACCGAGCCGGCTCGCCACGCGCGCCATCGTCACCTGGTCGAGCCCGGCCTCGTCCGCCAGCTCGGCGGCGGCGAGAGTCACCCGTTCCGCCGTCAGTCCGGCCCGCACCATGCGTCCTCCTCATTTTCCTAGGAGCCCTAGTTATATCCTAGGGCTCCTAGGTGAACAAGGTTCGGGCCCGCTGCCGGCCGCGCGCCCCTCCCGCCGTCAGCCGAGCCAGCGGCCCTCGCGCATGAGGTCGCGCCCGGCCAGCTCATTGGCCTCGCGCCAGGCCTGCATCCGCCGCGGCACGATCCGGAAGTACTGGTAGGGCTCGCCGAGTGCACGCGGGTCGAACCCGGTCCTTGCCGCGAACGCGTCGCCCGTGGCGCCGAGGTCGGCGGTGGCCACCGGCTCCGCGGTGCCCTCGACCGCGACGACGTCGCGCGTCGTCCCGAGGCCGAGCCTGACCCGGCCGTCGGCCAGCAGGTTGCGTCCGGTGATCGAGGCGCGCGGCGTCGAGACGACGAACGCGGTCCCGTCCCAGAGGTAGGACAGCGGGACGAGGTGGGCGCCGCCCGCCGATCCCGCGGTCGCGATCCACAGGTCGACGTCGTTCTCCAGTCGCGAGCGGGTGTCCCGAAGCCTCTCTCCGAGCCCACGCGGCGGCGCTGCCGTCATGTTCGCGTCCTCCCCCGACCGCGCGCGGAACCCGTCCGCGGCGGAACCGTTCCGCTACGGGGACAGTGGCACATCACGGCGCGGCCGTCAGTGCGGCGGCCTCCCACTCGAAGCCGTCCGGGTCGGTGAACGCCGCGGCGCCGCCGCCGCCGATCACGATCCGGTGCGATCCCGTCCCCTCGGGCGGGACCCCCGCGTCCTTGGCGAGCGCACGGCGGCGGTAGAGGGCCAGCTTGACGGGGCCCGGCCCGGCGTCGAACTCGACGTACACGCGGCTGAAGCTCTTGGCCACGGTCAGGCCCCGCTCCACGTAGAACCGCTTGCTGGCGGCGATGTCCGCGACGCCGAGCAGCAGCACGATCTCGTCGATGCGCCCGGTGGCGGGGCCGTCGTCCTTCTTCTCCGACGTCGCCACCTTCCAGATCGTCCCGTCCGGGGCCTGGACGACACCGCCGTAGCCCCAGAGGGACTTGGCTGCGGGCTTCAGCGGTGTGGCGCCCGCCGCGAGGGCCGCGTCGATGAGGCGGTCGACATCGGCGGGCCGGGACACGGTGAGCGACAGCGTGAACCCGCGGAAGCCGGTCGTGGCCGCGTCGGAGGCCCGCAGACGTATCTGCGATTCGAGCCCGAAGGCGGTGGTGTAGAAGCGGCGGGCGGCCTCGGGATCGGCCACGGTCAGGGTGACGGATGCGATGGTTTCCATGCCCCTGACGCTAGTGACGGGCCGGTGGCGGGCGCTTCTCGAAAACTGACCGTTCGCTCCGGCACCGGGTCACGGGCTCCTGGCACCGGACCGGCGGACGAGCGATGGTGGTGGAGTGGATCATTCGACAGAGGCCGGACTCTTCACCCGCCGCTACGGGCCGCCGCCGGGCGGCGGCACACGGACCGTCGTGCTCGTGCACGGACTCGGGCTGTCGGGGCGGTACTTCGTGCCGCTCGCCCGGCGGCTCGCCGCGGGCGGCGCGTCCGTGCTGGTGCCCGACCTGCCGGGCAACGCGCGGTCGCGGGCCGCCGCGCGCCGCGCGCCCGCCGTGGGGCAGGCGGCCGACGCCCTGGCCCGCTGGCACGCGCATCTGTCCCTCGGGCCGAGCCTGCTGGTGGCCAACTCGGTGGGCGCCCAAGTGGTCGCCGCCCTCACCGCCCGCCACCCGCGCCTGGTGAGCGGGGTGGTGCTGGTCGGTCCCGCCCTGGAGCCCGGTGCGTCCGCCCCCCGCCTCTTCGGCCGGCTCGTCGCGGACGCGCCCCGGGAGACGTTCTCGCTTCTCGTGCTGGCCGCGACGGACTACCTCCTGACCGGTCTCCCCCGCTGCGCCGCGTCCTTCCGGCACGCCCTGCGCGACGCCGCCGAGTCATTCGAGGGGAACCTCCGCGACGTGCACGTGCCGACGCTGGTCGTACGGGGAGCGGGTGACACCATCGCGTCCGGCACCTGGGTCCGGCGCGTGGCCGCTCTGACCGGCGGACGCGTCGCCGAGATCCCCGGCGCCGCGCACGCGGCCCACTACACCGCGCCGGACGCCCTGTCCGCGCTGGTCCACGAGTTCACGGCGGGAGAGCCCGTATGACGTCATCGAGGGCGCCCGGGACCTCGCGGCAGGACGAGCGGCGGAAGCGTCCCTCGCCCTGGCTGCGCCTGCTGCCCGGCATCTCCCCCAAGCGCCGCGGCTTCATCCTGGCCTGGTGGGGGTTCGCCCTCACCTTCGGCGGGATGCGCCTGCTGACCTGGCTGATCCACATCGACGCGGCGGGGGTCGGCGACCTGCAGGCGGGCGGGGTGCACCTCCATCACTACGTGTGGGGGATCGTGCTCCTCGCAGCGGTCGGCGCGGCGGGTCTCGGCGACCGCTCGGCACGGACACGCGCCTGGATGGGCCTCGCCTACGGGGTGGGCCTCGCCCTGGTCGTCGACGAGGCGGCGCTGCTGATCAGCCTGGAGGACGTGTACTGGGACACCGAGGGCGGCGTCAGCATCGCCCTGGCCATCGCGGTGATCGCCGTCGCGGGAAGCGTGCTCGCGATGACCCGCGGGCGGCGCGCCTCCAGGGACGAGTCGGCCTCGGCCAGGAAGTGAGTCGGCCACCTGAAGGGCCCGGGGGGTCGGGGGGGCGTGCCCTTCAGGTGGCCCGGTTCACCGCGGGACTCAGCGCGGTTCACCCACTCCACGCATACCGTGTGCCCCCGCCTTCCCCTGTTACGCACCCGCGTCTGCCGCCGGTCGGGCATCTCGCGCCCGTGGGCGAACGTCAGCCGGTGCCGCCGGGCCGCCGGCCGCGTTCGACGAACGGCAGGAGCCCGCGCAGCCGGACGCGGTCGAGGGTCGCGTGGACGCAGTCGCTCGCCCCGGTCAGCGCGAGGCCGCCGCCCGCGTGAAGGGCGGCGTGCCGCATGCCGAGGAGGGTGTAGAGGCTTCCGGCGTCGCACCAGGTCACCCCGGTGAGGTCGATGAACAGGTGCCGCCGGCCGGCTGCGAGCGCCGCGGCGACGGTGTCGCTGAGCTTGCCGACGTTCAGGACATCCAGCTCACCGTCGAGCGCCAGTTCGAGAGTCGCCGGGCCGGCGGGCGGGACGCTGCGGATGGCCAATCGGTCCATGCCCGCATCATGCACCCATCCGGCCGAATCCACGCCGTGCCGACGCCGCGTCCTCACCGGCGTCCCCGCCGCTCGGACGATCACGACCCGGCACCCGTGTGTGCCCGGCGTTGCTGTCGATGTGCGCCGCGGCGGCCTCCGCGAGGGCGTCCGGCACGCTCCCGGCCACGCCGGCGCCCGCCCCGCGGCAGTACGAGGACTCGATGCGGCTGCGGCACGCGGAGGTCCTGGCGGCGGTCATCGCCGCCGGCCCCGGCCCGGCAAGGACCACGACGGCCCGCCGGACCATCGCGCGTTTCATGGCCGACGCCTACGCGCCGGCCCGCGAGGCGGACGACCCCGATGCCGCGGTCGACGAGACCTTCCTGATGATCGAGGCGGCCTGGAAGGCCACGCGCCCCTCGCGGGACGCTGACGGCCCCCGCACGGCGTGACCCTCCCGGCGATCACGCCGTAACCGCGTCCGGCCGGCTCCCCCCCGAACCCGGTCGTAGCCCAACCGAGTCACATCTTTGCCCAACACTCTCCCGCCCGGTGCGTCCGCGTGGCCCGTGCGAGGCGGGCCGACGATGTTGGTGACCGGTGTGCGTGCCGGTGGGGCCCGTGGCACCGGACAGCCACGCGAGCGAGGGAGCCCACGATGCCGGAACTGTTCGTCGACGGGGAGTGGACCGGCGCCGCCCGCGGTGCGCGGCGTGACGTGGTCAATCCGTACGACGCCTCCGTCATCCAGCAGGTCGACGACGCGGACGAGGGCGACGTGGACCTCGCCGTGCGGGCCGCGCGGCGGGCCTTCGACCGCGGCGACTGGGCGTCGGCGCCCACCAGGGAGCGGGCCGACGTGCTGCACACGGTGGCGCGGCTGCTGCTGCGCGACCGGGAGGAGATGGCCCGCGTCGAGAGCCTGGACACCGGCAAGACGCTCGCCGAGGCCCGCATCGACATCGAGGACGTCTCCAACGCCTTCCGCTACTTCGCCGAGATCGCCGACAAGGACGGCGGCCGCGTCGTGGACGTCGGCCCCGACGTGCTGAGCCGCGTCACCTACCACCCCATCGGCGTCTGCGCGCTCATCGCGCCCTGGAACTACCCGCTGCTCCAGGCCTCCTGGAAGGTCGCCCCCGCCCTGGCCGCCGGGAACACCTTCGTCCTCAAGCCCAGTGAGACGACACCGCTCTCCACCCTCCACATGATGCGGCTGATCGCCGAGGCGGGAACGCCCGCCGGGGTCGCGAACCTCGTGCTGGGGCCGGGCGCCACCGTCGGCGCGGCGATGTCCGCGCACCCCGACGTGGACCTGGTCTCGTTCACCGGCGGCCTGGCCACCGGGCGGCGGATCATGGAGGCGTGCGCGCCGGGCGTGAAGAACCTCGCCCTGGAACTCGGCGGCAAGAACCCCAACGTCGTCTTCGCCGACTGCGACTTCGACGCCGCCGTCGACCACGCCCTCGAAGCGTCGTTCCTGCACTCCGGGCAGGTGTGCTCGGCCGGTTCCCGGCTGCTCGTGGAGGACTCCCTGCACGACCGGTTCGTGGAGCGGCTCTCCGCCCGCGCGCAGACCATCCGGCTCGGCAACGGCCTCGACCCGACGACCGAGAGCGGCCCGCTCAGCTCGGCGGAGCACCGGGCGAAGGTCGAGGGGTACCTCGACGTCGCCCGCGAGGAGGGCGCCCGCCTCGTGTGCGGCGGCCGGCGGCCCGACGACCCCGAGCTGGCCGACGGCTTCTTCCTGCTGCCCACCGTCTACGCCGACTGCGACCGCTCCATGCGCATCGTGCAGGAGGAGGTCTTCGGTCCGGTGGTCACCGTGGAGCGCTTCCGCGACGGTGACGAGGACCAGGCCGTGGAGCTGGCCAACGACACCCGGTACGGCCTGGCGGGCGGCGTCTGGACCAGCGACGCGAGCCGCGCCCAGCGCGTCGCGGCCAAGCTGCGCCACGGCACGGTCTGGATCAACGACTTCCACCCCTACGTGCCCCAGGCGGAGTGGGGCGGCTTCGGCCGCTCCGGCTTCGGCAGGGAGCTGGGACCCACCGGCCTGCGCGAGTACCAGGAGGCCAAGCACATCTACCAGAACCTGCGCCCTGCCCCCTCCGGCTGGTTCAAGGGCTGAGCGGGCACGGCGAGAGGACGGGCGGACATGGACGACGAGACGACGACCACCTACGACTACGTGATCATCGGCGGCGGCACGGCCGGCTCGGTGCTCGCGGCCCGGCTCAGCGAGGACCCCGCCTGCCGGGTGTGCGTGGTGGAGGGCGGCCCCAGCGACGTCGGCGACGACCGCATCCTGAAGCTCCGCAACTGGATCAACCTGCTGGGCGGTGAGTTCGACTACGGCTACACCACCGAGGAGCAGCCGCGCGGCAACTCCCACATCCTGCACTCCCGGGCCCGGGTGCTCGGCGGCTGCTCCTCGCACAACACCCTGATCAGCTTCCTGCCGTTCCCGCAGGACCTGGAGGAGTGGGTGGCGGCCGGGTGCGAGGGCTGGGGGCCCGAGACGATCCTGCCGTACCGTGCGCGGCTGCGGAACACGATCGTGCCCGTCGGCGCCGCCGACCGGAACGCCATCGCCGAGGACTTCGTCACCGCCGCGTCGTCCCGGCTCGGTGTGCCGGTCGTCGAGGACTTCAACGCCCGTCCCTTCACCGACGGCACGGGCTTCTTCTCGCTCGCCTACGAGCCCGCGACGAACAAGCGCTCCTCCGCCTCGGTCGCGTATCTGCATCCCGTGCTCGACCGGCCGAACCTGACGCTGCGTCTGGAGACCTGGGCCCACCGGCTGCTGCCCGACAGCGAGGGCCGCTTCACCCGTGTGCGGGTCCGCGACGCGCACGGTCTGGTGTCGACACTGGAGGCCGACGCCGAGGTGCTGCTGTGCGCGGGCGCCATCGACACCCCCCGCCTCCTCATGCTCTCCGGCATCGGCCACGCCGACCAGCTCCGCAAGCTGGGCATCGAGGTCCGCGCGGACCTGCCGGGGGTCGGCGAGAACCTGCTCGACCATCCGGAGTCGGTGATGGTGTGGGAGACCAGGGGTCCGCTGCCGCCCAACTCGGCGATGGACTCCGACGCCGGTCTCTTCCTGCGCCGCGACCCCGCGAGCGGCCCGCGCCCCGACCTGATGTTCCACTTCTACCAGGTGCCGTTCACCGTCAACACGGAACGGCTCGGCTACCCCGTGCCCGAGCACGGCGTCTGCATGACCCCGAACGTGCCGCGCGCCCACTCGGTGGGGCGCATGTGGCTGCGCAGCGCCGATCCGACGGTCCACCCGGCCCTCGACTTCCGCTACTTCACCGACCCCGAAGGGCACGACGAACGCACGATCGTCGACGGCCTTCGCATCGCCCGCGAGGTGGCCGCGACGGCGCCGCTCGACGCATGGCTGCTGCGGGAGGTGGCGCCGGGACCGCAGGTGACGTCCGACGCGGACCTGTCCGAGTACGGGCGCCGTGCCGCCCACACCGTCTACCACCCCGCGGGGACCTGCAAGATGGGCGCCGAGGACGATCCGATGGCGGTCGTGGACCCTCAGCTGCGGCTGCGCGGACACGACGGCCTGCGCATCGTGGACGCGTCCGTCTTCCCCACCATGCCGACCGTCAACCCCATGGTGACCGTGCTGCTGGCCGCCGAGCGCGCGGCGGACCTGATCAGCGCCCGGCCCGGCCCCGGGGCCGAGGTCCCCGACGGGGGCGGCCGGTGACCACCGCTTCCGGCGCACCGGACGGCACCGCGGGCACCGCCCCGGGCCACGAGGAGTCGGAGTTCCGCAAGGACATGGGCCCGTGGGCCAACTTCGCCCTGGGGTTCACCTACCTCTCCCCCGTGGTGAGCACGTACACCCTGTTCGGCACCGCCCTCGCCGACGGCGGCCCCCCGATGATCTGGGCCTTCGTCATGGCGGGCTGCGGGCAGTTCCTCGTCGCGCTGGTCTTCGGCGAGGTCGTCGCCCAGTACCCGGTCGCGGGCGGCGTCTACCCGTGGGCGCGGCGCCTGTGGGGCAAGCGCTGGGCGTGGATGACCGGGTGGGTCTACCTGTGGGCGCTGCTCGTGACGATCACCAGCGTCGCGTACGGCGCGGGGCCCTACATCGCGATCCTGCTCGGCTTCCGGCCCACCGTGCACACCACCGTGCTGTGCACGATCGCGCTGATCGTCGTCTCCGTGCTCATCAACTACGCCGGGACGAAGGCCCTTTCGTGGGCGGCGCTGATCGGCTTCGGCGCGGAGCTGCTCGGCGCGCTCGCCGTCGGCGTCATCCTGCTGACCACGCATCGCTTCCACGGTCTCGGTGTCCTCTTCGACGACTTCGGCGCGTCCGGCGACGGTTCGTATCTGCCGGTCTTCCTGGGCGCGGCCATCATCGGCTTCTACCAGTACTACGGTTTCGAGGCCTGCGGGGACGTCGCCGAGGAGGTCGAGCACCCCGGCGAGGTGATCCCCAAGGCGATGCGCCGCACCATCTACGTCGGCGGGGCGGCGGCGACGTTCACCTGCCTCACCCTGCTCCTCGCCGTCGTCGACTACCGGGCGGTGATCTCGGGGAAGGACACCGACCCGGTCGTCAGGGTCCTCTTCGACGCCCTCGGCGAGGCGGGCGCGCGGACGGTGATGGCCGTCGTCCTCATCTCCTTCCTGTCCTGCACGATCAGCCTCCAGGCCGCCGCGGGTCGGCTCATCTACTCCTACGCCCGCGACGAGATGATCATCGGCCACCGGCTCCTGCGGACGTTCTCCGAGGCGCGCGCGGTCCCCCCGTACGCGCTGCTGATCGCCGCGGTGGTGCCCGCCCTGATCGCCGTCGGTTCGCTGATCTCGGAGGATGCCCTGACGTCGATCGTGTCCTTCGCGATCCTCGGCATCTACGGCGCCTTCCAGATGGTCGTACTCGCCGCGCTGCGGGCCCGCCTCAAGGGCTGGAGACCGAGCGGCGCGTACCGCCTGGGCCGCTGGGGCCTGGTGGTCAACATCGGAGCGCTGGCCTACGGGATCTTCGCCATCGTCAACATCTGCTGGCCCCGCACGCCGGACGCCCCCTGGTACGACAACTGGATCGTGCTGTTCAGCGGGGGCGTCGTGGTGGCGGCCGGGCTCCTGTACATGTTCACCACCCACCACTACGGGCGCAGCGACGCCCCCGCCGACAGCGCGGTACCGGACTGAGCCGGACCGGGCCGGGCGGAAGCGGGTGCCCGCCGCCAGGCCGGCAGCAGTACCGAGACGTCCGGTTCGGAGCCGGTGCCGAAGCCGCCGACGACCGTCAGGCGGTCGAGGTCGACGACGGCGATCCTGTCGAGGTCGAGCAGGGACACGTGGGCCAGCGACTTGTCGGGGTGGATCGACACGGCGGCGGGGACGCCGTCGAGCCGCAGGGTGCGCAGGGGCCGCAGGTCGGCGGTGGCGCACACCGTCAGGGTGTTGCCGACGATGTCCGTCACCAGGAGCCGCTCGTCGTCGAGGGTGTAGACCCGCAGCGGGTCGCCGCCCACCTTCCTGCTCCGCCGCACCTTCATGGTGCGCGCGTCGACGGCGACCAGGGCGGAACTCTTGCGGGCGCCGACGAACAGCGTCTTCTCGTCCGTGCTGAGGCAGGCGCTCTCCGGCAGTTGGCCCGGGGTCACGAGGACCGGCGGCGCGGCGGCGTCGTGCGGCCTGACCAGGCTGACCGTGTGCGACAACAGGCCGGTGACGTAGGCCCGTTCACCGTCGCGGCTGAGGGCGAAGAGGTGGGTCTTCACGCCCTGCGTCGGCACCGCCCTGACCGGCGCCCGGTCGGTGGCGGGGTCGTCGAAGCCGAGCAGCACCGCCTTCTCCTCGCTGAGCGCGTACAGCCGGTCCCTGCCGTCGATGCCCATGCCGTGGATGCGGTGGAACGGGCGGGTGTCGATGGTCCGGGACAGGGTCCGCTCGGCGAGGTCGATGACGAAGACGGCCGCGCCGCCCTCCCCGACGGTGGAGGCCATGCGGACGCCGTAGTGCCCGACGTAGGCGAAGCGGCGCCGCGAGTCGACGACCATCTCGTGCGGGTAGTCGGGCAGTCGCACCGTCCGCAGGCGGCGACCGGACGCGACCTCGTAGAAGCTGACCGCGTGGCCGCTCTTCTCGACCACCAGCAGCACGTCGTCACCGGAGGGCGCGGCTGCCGCGGCCCGCGATGTCAGCCCGGCCGCCAGCGTGCCGCCGCCCGCCGCCTTGATCACCGTACGCCGCGTCACCACGGTCGCTCACCCCTGTCGTTCCCCCACACGAACACGTCCGTGACGCCGTTCGTGTCGCCCGGCACGAAGTTCTCCTCGTCGAACCCGGCGAAGACGACGGTGCGCGCGCGGGAGTCCATGCGCGCGTCCAGGGCGTTGCCGGGCCCGCCGTCCCTGTCGGGGGAGACCAGGACCTCGGTGCCGGTGCGCAGGTCGCGGACGTACTCGGGGTCCTCGGTGGTCAGGAACGGCTTGGCGTCCAGGAGGAGCTTCGTCCCGTGGGCGGAGACCCCGTCCACGGACACGACGCCCTCGGGCCCCGGCACCTTCGCGTCGACGCGCTGGACGGCGCCGGTGCGCAGGTCGCGGACGAACGGGTTGCCGCCGTCGTTCGGGTCGGGTTTGGGGACGAGGTTGCGCGCGCCGGAGTCGAAGGCGAGCGTGGAGCCGTCAGCGCTGAGCAGCGGGTTGGTGGCGGCGCCGGTCGCGGGAGCGCCGTCGTGGGTGGTGTCGGCCTGCGTCGTGACGCCGGTGTCCCTGTCGTGGACGTAGAGGTCGGACCAGTCGCCGCGCGGCGGGTTGCCGTGCACGTACTGGTAGGCGACCTTCGTTCCGTCGGCGCTCAGCGACGGCGCACGGAAGCTGCGGAATCCGTCGTCGGGTCCCGCGGGGATGCTGACGCGTTCGGTGTGCCGGGTGCGCAGGTCGCGTACGTAGACGGCGTGGGCGCCCTCAGGGCCGGGGCCCGTGCCGTACACCGCGAACGCCACGGTGCGGCCGTCGGCGGACAGGGCGGGCGCATGGCCGTCGGCGTGTTCCGGCGCGAGGCCGACGTCGGCGCGCTCGGAGCGGCCCGTGCGCAGGTCGCGGACGATGACGGCCGAGCGGGGGCCGTCGCTCGCGCCGTAGGCGACGTACCGGCCGTTCGCGCTGAGCACGGGCGCGTGGATCTCGCCGCGCGGCTCGACGACGCGCTTGAGCCCGCCGCCCCGCAGGTCGCGTACGAACAGGTCGGACCGGCCGTTGTCGTCACCCCGTACGAGGTTGGTGGCCGCCGAGGTGAAGGCGGCGACGCGGCCGTCGGCACTGACGACCGGCGAGCCGGACGCGCCGTCCGCGGGGCCGCCGTCGACGGCGACGCTGAGCAGTCCGGTGGCCGGGCCCCGGCCCGGCGAGGCCGCGCCCCCGGCGGGTGCGGCGAGGGCCGCGGGCGGGATCGCGGCCAGGAGCAGGACGGCGAGGGCGCCGCCACCGGCCGCCCGTACGCCTCTGCCGCTCGGACTCTTCCGTCTGGTTCCGGCCATGCTGCCCCCTGGACGGCGCGCGCCCCCGCCGTGTGCCGGGGCCCAGCGGTGATGCAAGCGCACACCGGGTTGCCGGGTCAATCGGGGGGAACATGTACAAGCCGCGCCCCGCGGGCCCCGGCCGTCCCCGTCCGGACCGGGGCACGCCGCCCCGCCGAGCACGCGGGAACGGTATACAGGCTGCTCACCGGGCTCCTACCGAAGGCCCGGCATCCCCGCACGATCCGGCCCTCGGCCTAGGAGATACATGTCCGCTGGTGCACGACTCGCCCGCCGGCTCGTCCCCGTCCTCCTTCTCGTCGCCTGGCTCGGCATCGGCGGAGTGCTCGGCCCGTACGCCGGGAAGCTGGGCGAGGTCGCCACCAACGACCAAGCCGCCTTCCTGCCGCGGAACGCCGAATCCACCCGGGTCATCGACGCGCAGCGCGCCTTCGACCAGGAGGAGACACTGCCCGCCGTCGTCGTGTGGACCGCCGACGGCGACGAGCGGGCGCGGCGTCTGACGGCCACGCAGAAGGAGGCCGCCTCCCGCGCCCTGCGCTCGCTGGACGGCTCCCCCGGCACGGCGGGCCGCGCGTCGCCCGCCCTGGCGGCCGAGGACGGCCGCGCCCTGCAAGGCGTCGTGCGGCTGCGGCCCGACCTGGGGGACGGACTGCCCGACGCCCTGGAACGGATCGAGAAGGCGGCGGCGCGGGTGCCCGGCACCACCGCGCAATTGGCGGGCCCCGCGGCGAGCCAGGCCGACCTGTCCGACGCCTTCGCGGGGATCGACGGCATCCTCCTGGGCGTCGCCCTGGTCACCGTCCTGCTGATCCTGCTGCTCGTCTACCGCAGTCTGCTGCTGCCGTTCGTCATCATCATCGGCGCGGTGTTCGCGCTGGGACTCGCCTGCGCGATCGTCTACGCGCTGGCCGACCACGGCGTCGTACGCGTCGACGGGCAGGTCCAGGGCATCCTGTCGATCCTCGTCATCGGCGCGGCCACCGACTACGCGCTGCTGCTCACCGCGCGCTTCCGCGAGGAACTGGCGCTCGGCGGCGACCGGGTGACCGCCATGCGCTCCGCGCTGCGCCGTTCGGCGGGGCCTGTCGTCGCCAGTGGCGCGACGGTGGCGCTCGGCCTGCTCGCCCTGCTGCTCAGCGATCTGACCAACAACCGGGCGCTCGGCCCTGTCGGTGCCATCGGCATCGCCTGCGCGGTCCTGAGCGCGCTGACCTTCCTGCCCGCGGCGCTGCTCCTGCTCGGGCGGACCGCGTACTGGCCGGCCAAACCGCGCGCCGCGCGGGAAGGTTCCGCCGGGCACGGCCTGTGGCGCAGGGTGGCCGAGGTCGTGGACCGGGCGCCGCGCAAGGTCTGGGCGTGGACGCTCGCCGCGCTCTGCGTGTGCGCCGCCTTCGCCCCGACGCTGAACTCCAAGGGCGTCCCCCTGGACGAGATCTTCGTCAACGACGCGCCCTCCGTGGCGGCGCAGCAGACCGTCGGCGAGCACTTCCCCGGCGGCTCCGGCAATCCGGCCGTCGTGATCGCCGACGCCTCGCGGCTCGACGCGGTCACCGCCGCGGTGCAGGGGACCGAGGGCGTGGCCGAAGCCTCGGCGGTGACCGCGTCCGGCCGCCCGGGAGCGGGCGAACCCCTCGTGGTCGACGGCCGCGTACGTCTCGACGCCACGCTGGAGGACCCCACCGACAGCGACGCCGCCAAGAAGACCGTGGTACGGCTGCGCGACGCGGTGCACGCGGTGGACGGCGCCGACGGTCTCGTCGGCGGCTACACCGCCCAGCAGTACGACACCCAGCGGACGGCGGAGCACGACCGCACGCTGATCATGCCGGTCGTCCTGGCGATCATCGTGGTGATCCTGGTCGGGCTGCTGCGCTCGCTCCTGATGCCCCTGCTCCTGGTCGCGACGGTCGCCCTCAACTTCGTCGCCACCCTCGGCGTGTCCTCGCTGGTCTTCCACCACGTGTTCGGATTCAGCGGCACCGACGCGTCCGTGCCCCTCTACGGCTTCGTCTTCCTCGTGGCGCTCGGCGTGGACTACAACATCTTCCTGATGTCCCGGGTGCGCGAGGAATCCGCGCGGCACGGCACGCGCGAGGGCGTACTGCGCGGCCTGACGGCGACCGGTGGCGTGATCACCTCGGCCGGTGTCGTCCTGGCCGCGACGTTCGCCGCGCTGGGTGTCATCCCGCTCGCGTTCCTCCTGCAGATCGCGTTCATCGTCGCCTTCGGCGTCCTCCTCGACACCCTGGTCGTACGGTCCCTGCTCGTGCCCGCGCTGGTCCGCGACATCGGCGACACCGCGTGGTGGCCGGGGCGGCCGGGGAGCACGGCGACCCGAGAAGAGTGAGACGACCCGAGGGGAGTGAGGCCCTGACCGCCCCTTCGACCGGTTGCGGGGTCCTTGCCGCCTCCCGCGACGGCAAGGGCCCCGCCCGCGAGGGGTGCGGTCAGGTCTCGATGAGCCGCAGGGTCTCCATCTGGTCCCAGCCGCGGGAGACCACCCGTTCCCGCAGGCCGAGTGCGGAGGGAGCGCGCAGGAGCAGGCACTGCGGCGGCTGGAGGTTGTTGGCGAGCGCGACGAGGATCTCCAGGGCGCTGTTGGCGAGGTAGTGCACTCCCGTCAGGTCGACGGTGATCTCCTGCGTGCGCAGGCTCTGTTCGGCGAGGGCGATGGCCAACGGCCCCTTGTGCGTGCCGATGACCTCGCCGAAGAGGCAGACGCCGGGCGTAGTGCTGGAAGGAGTGATGAGGAGAAGCTCGTCGGCGAAATAGCCGCGCATGACCGACCCCGGATGCAGTGCACCGATGGAGGGACGCGCGACAACAGGGAACGATCGTCCGAGGGGCGTGCCCGGGCCCGGTGCCATGAAGCGGGTGCAGAGTCCCGCTGGACGCAGCCGCTGGCGGAGGGGCCCAACTCCGGGCCCGAGAGATCGCCGGAACTCCACCGCCGCGCTGACGACTGCGGGGATTCCACGGACTATTCCACACACTACCGCAACGGCGTCGGCGCCGTGGAGCCCACTTGGGCCATTCATGCAAGTGGCTGGAATCCGCTCTCCCTTCAGGACCGGCTCGTCCGCACGCTGCCGAACTCGGTGTCCGCCGGAACCCACGAGGCGGACGCGGCGTCCACCAGAGCACAAGATCACTGACTCGACGGTGGACCCGCGGCCCCGTGGACCCGAAGGAGTGCGGCATGACAGGCACAGGCACCCGCTATCTCTACCTCGCACGGCACGGCGAGGCGGTGCCCGACGAGAGCGGGCTGACCGAGGCGGGACGGCGGCAGGCCACCCTGCTCGGCCGGCGCCTGCGGGACGTGCCGCTCGCGGCCGTCCACCACGGCCCGCGGGCACGGGCACGGCAGACCGCGCACCTCATCGGCGACCAGCTCGACGGCGTCCCGCTGCGCGTCGCGGAAGCGGCGGACGACTTCGTCCCGCACGTGCCCGAGCGGGACGAACTCCCGCCGGACGCGGCGGACCTCTTCCTCCGCTTCCTCGAAGGCGCCCACGCCGACGAGCGGGGTCCCGTCCTGGCCCGGCGGGCACTGGCGGAGTTCACCGGTCCCGTGCCGGGTGACGAGGACCGGCACGAGCTGGTCGTGACGCACAACTTCCTGATCGCCTGGCTCGTACGGGACGCGCTGTACGCACCCGAGTGGCGCTGGCTCGGACTCAACCACGCCAACGCCGCACTGACCGTCATCCGCTACCCGCCCGACCGTCCCGCCTCCCTCCTGGTCTCCAACGACATGCGCCACCTGCCCGCCGAACTGCGCTGGACGGGCTTCCCGCCCGAGGTGCGCGTCTGAACGCGGCACGGGGCCGACACCCCGCGTTGACAGAGATCTGTCGACATGCTGCTATAGGTCGCCACTCGGACGGGTCTGTGCCGAACACACGTCGCACGGGCACCGCCACCACTGCCACTTGACCGGGGATGGCGCCCCGAACCGGAGCGAGGATTCATGCCGCAGCGCGCCGCGACCATCGTCGGCGGCGGGATCGGCGGCCTCGCGACCGCCGTCGCCCTGCACCACAGAGGATGGCGCGTAGAAGTACGGGAACGCGCCCCCGAGTTCACCGAGGTCGGCGCCGGCATCTCCCTGTGGCCGAACGCGCTGCGCGCGCTGGACGCGCTCGGACTCTCCGACACCGTCCTGTCCCTCGGAGCCGTCGAGCACGGCGGCGGCGTACGCGACCGCCGGGGCCGCTGGCTCTCCCGCACGGACAACACGGACCTCCGGCGGCGCTTCGGTCACCCGCTGACGGTCCTGCACCGCGCGGACCTGCTCCGGGTGCTCGCCGACGCGCTGCCCGCCGACAGCCTGCGGCCCGGCAGCGAGGTCACCTCGGTCCGCGAGGAGGAGGCCGGTCCTGGCCAGGACCACGGCCGCCTCGTGGTCGAGCACGGGGACGGTGAGTCGCTGCCCGACCTCGTGGTCGGTGCCGACGGGCTGCGCAGCGCGGTCCGGCGGGCCCTGTGGCCCGACGCACCGTCACCCCGGTACGCCGGTTACACCGCCTGGCGCATGGTCACCGAACCGCTGGCCGAACCGCCCGCCGAGGGTGCGGCGACCTGGGGGCGCGGGGAGAGGTTCGGCTACACGGCGCTGCCCGGCGGACGGATGTACTGCTTCGCGACCGCCACGCTCCCCGCCGGGACCGCCTCCGCCTCCTCCGAGCACGCCGAACTGCTGCGCCGCTTCGGCTCCTGGCCCGCGCCGATCCCCCGGCTGCTCGCCGCCGTGCCCGAGAAGGCGGTGCTCCGGCACGACCTGTACGAGTTGCCTCCGCTGCCCGCCTTCGTACGGGGCCGGGCCGCGCTGCTCGGCGACGCCGCGCACGCCATGACCCCGAACCTCGGCCAGGGCGCCTGCCAGGCGCTGGAGGACGCGGTGACGCTGGCCCACTGCCTGGACGGCACCGCCGACGTGGCCGCCGCCCTCCGCTCCTACGACCGGCAGCGCCGCCCGCGCACCCGGATGGTCACCCGCCGCTCGGCCCGTCTCGGCAGGCTCGGCCAGTTGGCTTGGGAGCCCGCGGTGTTCGCGCGTGACCTCGCAGCCCGGCTGACGCCCGCCCGCGTGACGGTGCGGTCCATGGCCCCGGTGCTGGGCTGGACCGTGCCCGGCGGCCGGGTCACCTCGCCGGAGAGCGGGGACCACTGATGCCGGACTGGACGTACCACCCGCTGCGGGGCGTGGCCGCCGCCGTCATCGGCCGGCGCCGCTCACAGCTCACCGCGCTGCGGATGCTCGCCTCGATCGGTGCCCGCCCCGCGGGCGCGCGGCTGATCGCCCGGGGCTTCGGCCACCGGCATCCCCCGCGGCACCTCGCGGGTGAGGTGGCCGGTGTGCCCGTGGCGGTCCGCCTCGGCATATCCGTGCCGCCCTCGCTGGCCCGCGAGACGGTGCGCGCCATGCCGCCGCTCGGGGCCGGTGTCGTGGAGGTGGGGCCGGTCGCGGCGGCCGACGTGCGGACCGTGCGCGAGGCCGCCGCGGGCCGCTCGATACCGGTGGTGGTCCGCGACTGCGGCCCCGCACTCGAAGCGGCCCTCGCCCCGCACGTCGACGGGTTCACACGGGGCGACGATCCGCGCGTGGTCCGGGTGTCCGACGCCTCGGTCACCGCCGCCGCCGCGGTGCTCGACGATCCGGGTGCCGTCGTGCTCGCCCGCCCCGGGGTGCTCGTGGCGTCCGGGCCCGGCTGGTTCGCCCGCGTCACCGAGGCGGCCACTCCCACCGCGCCCGCCCCGGCCCTGCGGGACGTCGGCCGGTCGCCCCGCCGCTGGCCCGCCTGGTGGTGGGCGCTGCTCGTCGGGCTCGGCATGACCGGCGCGGGGCTCGGTGCCGCGGCGATCACGCTCGGTCCCGTACTCCTCTGGTACGACCGCGACTACCTGGGCATGACGCTGCACGAACTGCACGGCGTCAACCACCATCTGGTGCACTTCCTCCAGCACGACCGGATCACCATGGCCGGCACGATGGTGTCGATCGGCGCCCTCTACACGGGGCTGGCGGTGGGGGGCATCAGGCGCGGCCGGCCGTGGGCCCGCGAGGCGTACCTGGCGTCGGGGGCGATCGGCTTCCCCACCCTCTTCTACTTCCTCTCCACCGGCTTCGTGGAGCCCCTGCACACGGCCACCGCCGTCGTGCTCTTCCCGATGTTCCTGGCGGCGGTCCGCCGTCGCCCGCACGCCGTGCCGCGCTGGCGGCTCGTGCCCGAGGGGCCCGAGCCGGAGCGTCGGCGGGCCCTGGTCGGGCAGTTGTTGCTGATCGTCACGGGAGCGGGGCTGTTCGTCGGCGGGGCGGTGATCTCGGTGGTCGGCCTCACGAGTGTCTTCGTACCGGCGGACCTGACGTTCCTCGGCACGGACGCGCGGGCGCTGGACGCGGTGAACCCCAGGATCGTCCCGTTCCTCGCGCACGACCGCGCGGGGTTCGGCGGCGCCCTGATGTCCGCCGCGGTGGCCATCGTCCTGGTCAGCGCGTGGGGGTGGCGGCGCGGCGAGGCCTGGGTGTTCTGGAGCCTGGCCGTGGCAGCGGCGGCGGGCTTCCTGCCGGCCGTGGTGGTGCACGGCACGATCCACTACACCGACTTCGTCCACCTGGCCCCGGTCTACCTCGGCATCGCCCTGACCGGAACGGGACTCCTGCTGGCGCGGCCCTACTTGTGCGCGAAGGCGCCGGCGGACCGCTGAGCGCGGCCGGGCGGGTCCCGAACCTCCGGGCCGGGACCCGTGCTCAACGCGGAAGCCCCGCCCCGCGGTTGCGGGACGGGGCTTCGCCGGAGCGCCGGGCAGGCCTTGCACCTGCATTTCCCCGCAGGAAGCGGGGCGTCTTTCCTTGGACCACCGACGCGTGCTCGGTCACCGTTCCTCCGGCGACCTGCTCAAGATCCACTATAGCGCATGACGCGACCTCGTCGAACCCTTGAGCCCTTTCCGGCCCCGGCGTTCGCCGAACACGGCTCATCAGAGGGTCTTCCGTGCGGGCAGCGGAGGCATCCGCCCCGCGTCGGGCGCGGTCAACTCCTCGGCGGCGTACCTCCGCATCCGCGACCGGTCGTCGGAGAACCATCCCTGCCAGGGCTCGTCGAGCCGCAGCCAGGCGGCAGGCTGCCCGTCCTCGGGGGTCGGCTCCGTGCGCCGGTCGACGACCGCCGCGAACGTGACGCCCAACGTGGCGGACCAGCCGCTGCGGTAGGAGCGCACCGTAACGGCGGCCGGCCGGTCGAGGAGGTCCGCCGCGACCCCGGTCTCCTCCAGCAGCTCCCGCCGCGCCGCCTCGCGTGGCGTCTCCCCCGGGTCCACCTTGCCGCCCGGCGGCACCCAGCCGCGCCAGGGGTGCCGCACCAGCAACACCCGCGTCAACGTGTCGTCGAAGACCCAGACCTCCGCCCCCAGGGGGCCGCCCGACCTCGCCCCGGGGCGGGACAGCCACCCGAGGGCGTCGTCGTACACGGCGTGGGCCGTACGTACGTCATGGGCCGCGGCGTCGAGAGTGCGCTGTTCCGTCTCTGTATCGGTCACCCGCCGGAGACTACGGCGGGCCACTGACATCGCCCGTCCGCGCCGCCTCCGCAGGGGTCGCCCGCCGGGCCGCGGACATGCGGAGGCGGCGGGTCCCGACGGTCCCGGATGCGAACCCCGCCGCACACTGCGAGCCTGGATGCGGGGGCGACACAGAGAGGTGGTTGCCCATGTCAGTCATGGACAAGCTGAAGCAGATGCTCAAGGGCCACGAGGACAAGACCGGCCAGGGCATCGACAAGGCGGGTGACTACGTCGACGGGCGGACGCAGGGCAAGTACTCCGGCCAGGTCGACAGCGCCCAGGACAGGCTCAAGGACCAGTTCGGCCGGGACCGGAACCAGCCTCCGCAGACCTGAGCCGCGAGGCCGCGGACCGGGTCCCGGACGCGCCGCCGCCCCACCCCCGGCACGTGGGGGCGGGGCGGCGGCGGTGGCGCTACGGCACCGCGGTGTAGATGACCGGGGTCTGCCGGCACGCGCCGGTGGCGAAGACCGCGATGGCGTCGAGTTCGGCCGGGTCGGCGGCCAGGTCCCAGCGCAGCTTGGTGGCGACCCAGTCCGAGAGGTAGCGGCAGTGGGCCGCGGCCAGCGGCGGCATCCACTGGCCGGGGTCCTGGGCGCCCCGGGAGCGGGCGACGCGCGAGGTGACGGCCGTCAGGCTGCCGGGCGCGCCCTGGTCGTTGGCGTAGGCCTCGCGGCGCTCGGCGGACCAGGCCGAGGCGCCGGAGCTCCAGGCCTCCCCGAGCGGGACGGCGTGCGTGACGTGGAGCTTCCTCGGGTCGGAGACCTCCTGGCCGTCGTGGAAGGAGACCCACTCGCCGTCGGAGAGTCCGCACTTCTTGCCGACCTTCGGGGCTTCCTCCGCCTCGGCGATCAGGACCTCGGCCCTGGTGTCGCAGCCGTCGCGCTTGTCGAGGCCCGCGTTCCAGTGCGGGAAGCTGCCGCGGGTGTGGTTGTCGCGCTCCTCGTCGGCCACCGGCAGGCGGTGCAGGGCGTCGGCCAGCGTGGTTACGTCGGCGGCCTGCGCGGGGGCGGCGGCCGGGGTGAGGAGCGGGGCGAGGGAGAGGCAGAGAGCGGCCAGGCCGCGGGACGCGTTCTTGATCATGGGTGCAGGTTCCACGGTCGGCGCCCGATTCCGCCGGCCCGCGCCAGTCCATGGAGCCGAGTGGGCCAACATCTTCACCGCCGCGCCTCGTACGGGCACCGTCACGCCGCTGGGGGCCGCCGAGCGCCGGCTCGGCGGCCCCCGAGCCTCTCCCGGCTCACCACTCACCTGCGTGACGCGGTCGACGCGCCACGCAGGCAAGGGCAGGGCGTGCATCCCCGTACTGCCGTGCGACGCGGCTTTCGTCGGTGCCCCGTCGAAGGCCCGTGGTGCCGGGGCTCAGACCCGTGGTGCCGGGGCTCAGAGGCGCCGGGCCACGGCCTGCTGTGCGTTTCCCGACATCGAGCGGACCGAGCCGGCCGCGCCGCTCAGCGCCTCCACGGCGTCGTGCCCGGCGTGCCGGGCGGCCTTGCTCCCGGCGACGGCCGCGCCACGGGCCCGGTAGGCGAACGACGGCTTGCCGTGCGTGTCGGCCGCGGCGATCAGGAGGCCGCCGAACAGCGAGAGGTTCTTGGTGAACTGCGTGCGCTGGGCGGCCCGCCTCTCCGGGTCCTCCTCCTTCCACCAGGGGTGTCCGGCCAGAGTCGTCGGCACGAGGGAGGCCGCGAGGGCCAGGGCCGCCACGCGCGGCACCCGCCCGGTCGCCAGCATCAGACCGGCTCCGAGCTGCACTCCGGCGTTGATGCGGACCAGGCGTTCGGGGTCCTCCGGAAGCCATGGGATGCGCGAGGCCATGGGGAGCGCCACGGGTTCGGCGGCGGGCGCCGCCCCCTTGGCGTCCCTGAGGGTGTTCACGCCTCCGGCGACGAAGGCGGACGCGAGCAACGGGCGTGCGAGTTTCCTGAGAAGAGCCATGCTTGTCGGCTTCCCGCGCCGGCCGCCCTCAGACGCTCGCCTTCGCGCCCTTTCCCACTTTCGCGCGCGCGCTGAGTGGGCCTGTCCCCGGCGGCGAAGGACCGTCGTACGGCGCGTCCGCCGTCATGGATGGTCACGGATGCTGGCCCGGCCCCTGCTCGCCGACGGCGATCCTGCTCGGCGACAGGTCCGTGGGGTCCTCCCCGGCCTCAAGGAGCGTGTCGGCCGGGCCGATGATGAGGGGGTCCGCCTCCCCCACCGCCTCCTTGTCCTTGGATTCGTAGTCCATGAGCAGCAACAGGTGCCGGATCGCTTCGAGGCGCCCCCGGCGCTTGTCGTTGAACTTGACCACCGTCCACGGCGCGTGCGGGGTGTCCGTGGCCCGGAACATCTCCACCTTGGCCTTGGTGTAGGCGTCCCACAGGTCCAGGGAGGCGAGGTCCGTCGGCGAGAGCTTCCACTGGCGCACCGGGTCCACCTGGCGGATCGCGAAACGCGTGCGCTGCTCCGCCTGCGAGACGGAGAGCCAGAACTTGATCAGGACGATGCCGTCGTCGGTGAGCATCTTCTCGAACCGCGGGGCCTGCTCCAGGAACCGCTGGTGCTGCTCGGGGGTGCAGAAACCCATCACGGGCTCGACGCCGGCGCGGTTGTACCAGGAGCGGTCGAAGAAGACGATCTCGCCCGCCGACGGGAGCTGCGCCACGTAGCGCTGGAAGTACCACTGGCCCGCTTCCCGCTCCGTGGGCTTGTCGAGGGCGACGGTGCGCGCGCCGCGCGGGTTGAGGCGCTCGGTGAAGCGCTTGATGGTGCCGCCCTTGCCCGCGGCGTCCCTGCCCTCGCAGATGACCACGATGCGCCGGCCCTCCTCGCGGACCGTCTTCTGCAGCTTCAGCATCTCGATCTGCAGGAAGCGCTTCCGGCGTTCGTAGGCGCCGCGCCGCAGCTTCTTGCGGTACGGGTAGTTCTCCTGCCACGTCCGCAAGGGCTCGCCGCGCTCGTCGAGCAGCACCGGCCGCTCGGGCCGGGCCTCGTCCACGCTCAGCCCTTCCAGCAGGCGCTCCCCCTCCGCGTCGTCCGACGCCACGTCGTCTCCTCTCGTCGCCTTCACCGCGCCAAGCCGCGGGACCACTGTCTACCCTCATATCAAGCAGCAACTCAGCGGATGGCGCCACAGGCAGGGCATCAGGCGGTCATCACGGGGTAGCCGCAGGGCAGACAGCACCATCCGAAACCGTCCCACCGCCACGGCGGTCACAGCCCGGGAGGAAACCATGGCCGGACTGCTCGCACGCCTCAAGGCGTACAGCCGCACACCGCAGGGCCGACGGAACATCGCCACCGCTCGCAGGGCCGCGGCGGACCCGCGCAACCGCGCCAAGGCCCGCTCGCTGCTCGGCCGGCTGCGCGGCGGCCGGCGCTGAGCGAAGCGCACGGAGGCGGATACGGCGCTGGTCCGGGCCGCCGTCGCGTAGGTACGCGGCGGCGGCCCGGACCAGTTGTCGGAACGGGGTGATCAGACCAGGTCGAACCGGTCCAGGTTCATGACCTTGTCCCAGGCCGCGACGAAGTCGTGCACGAACTTCTCCTTCGCGTCGTCGCTCGCGTAGACCTCGGCGAGTGCGCGCAGCTCGGAGTTGGAGCCGAAGACCAGGTCCGCGCGGGTGCCGGTCCACTTCGTCGCGCCCGTGGCGGCGTCCCTGCCCTCGAACGTGGTCTCGTCCTCGGACGTCGACCGCCACGTCGTGCCCAGGTCGAGCAGGTTGACGAAGAAGTCGTTGGTCAGCGTGCCGGGGGCGTTGGTGAAGACCCCGAACGAGGACTGCTGGTAGTTGGCGCCGAGGACGCGCAGGCCGCCGACGAGGACCGTCAGCTCGGGGGCGCTCAGGGTCAGCAGGTTGGCCTTGTCCAGGAGCAGGTACTCGGCGGGCAGCAGGCCCGCCTTGCCGAGGTAGTTGCGGAAGCCGTCGGCGGCCGGCTCCAGCGCGGCGAAGGACTCCACGTCGGTCTGTTCCTGTGTGGCGTCCGTACGTCCCGGGGTGAACGGCACCGTGATGTCGAAGCCGGCGTCCTTGGCGGCCCGCTCCACGCCGGCGGCCCCGGCGAGGACGATCAGGTCCGCGAGCGAGACCCGCTTGCCGTCGCCCCGGGACGCGTCGAAGGCCTCCTTGATGCCTTCGAGGGTGCGCAGGACCACCGCGAGCCGGTCGGGCTCGTTGACCTCCCAGCCGCTCTGCGGGTGCAGGCGGATGCGGGCGCCGTTGGCGCCGCCGCGCTTGTCGCTGCCGCGGAAGGACGCGGCGGACGCCCACGCCGTGGACACGAGCTGGGAGACCGTGAGGCCCGAGGCGAGGACGCGCTCCTTGAGGGCGGCGATGTCCTGCTCGTCGACGAGTCCGTGCGTGACCTCGGGCAGCGGGTCCTGCCACACCAGCGTCTCCGCGGGGACCTCCGGGCCGAGGTAGCGGGCCACGGGGCCCATGTCGCGGTGGGTCAGCTTGAACCAGGCGCGCGCGAAGGCGTCGGCGAACTCGTCGGGGTTCTCCAGGAAACGCCGTGAGATTTGCTCGTACGCCGGGTCGAACCGGAGGGAGAGGTCGGTCGTGAGCATCGTCGGGGCGTGGGTCTTCGTCCCGTCGTGCGCGTCGGGGACGGTGCCCGCGCCCGCGCCGTCCTTGGGGCGCCACTGGTGCGCGCCCGCGGGGCTCTCGAACAGCTCCCACTCGTAGCCGAAGAGGATCTCGAAGAAGCTGTTGTCCCAGGTGGTGGGGGTGTTCGTCCAGATGCCCTCAAGGCCGCTCGTGATCGTGTCGGCGCCCTTGCCCGTGCCGTGCGTGCTCTTCCAGCCCAGGCCCTGCTGCTCCATGGGGGCGGCCTCGGGGTCGGCGCCGACGCTGTCGGCCGGTCCCGCGCCATGGGTCTTGCCGAAGGTGTGGCCGCCCGCGATCAGGGCGACCGTCTCCTCGTCGTTCATCGCCATGCGGCGGAACGTCTCCCGGATGTCGCGGGCCGCCGCGATGGGGTCCGGGTTGCCGTTGGGGCCCTCGGGGTTGACGTAGATCAGGCCCATCTGGACCGCGCCGAGCGGGTTCTCCAGCTCGCGGTCACCGGTGTAGCGCCGGTCGTCGAGCCAGTTGGTCTCCGGGCCCCAGTACACGTCCTCGTCCGGCTCCCAGACGTCGGCGCGGCCACCGGCGAAGCCGAAGGTCTTGAAGCCCATCGACTCCAGCGCCACGTTCCCGGTGAGGACGAGCAGGTCGGCCCAGGACAGGCTCTGGCCGTACTTCTTCTTGACCGGCCACAGCAGGCGGCGGGCCTTGTCCAGGCTCGCGTTGTCCGGCCAGCTGTTGAGGGGGGCGAAGCGCTGCTGCCCCGCGCCCGCGCCGCCGCGGCCGTCGCTGATGCGGTACGTCCCCGCGCTGTGCCAGGCCATGCGGATCATGAACGGGCCGTAGTGGCCGAAGTCGGCGGGCCACCAGTCCTGCGAGGTCGTGAGCACCTCGGCGATGTCCCGCTTCACCGCGGGGAGGTCGAGGGTCTTGAACGCCTCGGCGTAGTCGAAGTCCTCACCGAGGGGGTTGGCCACGGCCGGGTTCTTGGCGAGGATCTTGAGGTTCAGCCGCTCCGGCCACCACTGGCGGTTTCCGCCGCCCTGTGTCGGGTGCGGGGCGCGCGTGTGAGCGACCGGGCAGCCGCCCGTCTCCTCCGGCTTCGGGTCGGTGACGATCGCGTCGTGGTTCTCGGTCATGAGGAGATCCTTCCGGACGGGGCAGATCGCACTGCTGGGAGCGGGTGCGGTGGGGGAAGGGGCGCGGCCGACGCTGTCCCTGCTGTTGTCCCACCCCTTGGCCACTGACCGGAACCGATCCTACGATGGACCCGATCCAAGTCAATACGGATGACAGGACCGTACGAACTCACCTACGGACGACGACAGTTGGGCTGGTGGGCATGAGTGACCTGCTGGAACGGCTCCGCTCGCGCGGCTGGCGCATGACCGCTCAGCGGCGGGCGGTCGCCGAGGTGCTCGACGGTGAACACGTCCACCTCACCGCGGACGAGGTCCTCGCACGGGCCGCCGCCCGCCTCCCGGAGATCTCCCGCGCGACCGTCTACAACACCCTCGGCGAGCTGGTCGCGCTCGGCGAGGTGAACGAGGTCGCCACCGCGGGTCGCGCCATGCGCTACGACCCCAACGCCCACCGGCCGCACCAGCATCTGGCGTGCACGGGCTGCGGCACCATCCGGGACGTCCACCCGACAGGCGACCCGCTGGCCGCCCTGCCGGACACCGAACGCTTCGGCTACCGCGTCTCGGGGGCGGAGATCACGTACTGGGGCCTCTGCCCCGACTGCGCCCGGGCATGAGGAAGCGGCCCCCGAACACATCGGTTCGGAGGCCGCGGTGAGAGAAGGGGCGGTCTGGGCCGGTCCGCGGGTTCAGTGCCCCGAGCGGCTGTAGTAGCCGCCGAGCTGGTCGCGGTAGCCGGGGTCGCCCAGGTGCTTGTCCTTGTCGAATTCCGGGGCGCCCTTGATCTGTTCCTTGGTGCACGCCACCAGGACGCGCCGCTCCTTGTTGTCGATGGCGGTGACCGTACTGGCCGGCAGCAGCACCTGCTTACCGAAGATCCATACGCCGGTGTCGACGACCAGATACTGATTGGCCACTTCGTTGGAGTGCTTGTCGACCTTTCCGATGACGCCGTCGCGGGCCTCGACCTTGTAGCCCGTCAGATCGTCGTCGGCGCCGTGCCCGGCGGTCGGAACGTAATTCCACATGTCATTGCTCATCAGTTGCTCCTCGATCACGTACCCGCGCGTTACCGCGACCCCTGCGCTGCCTTCGACTTCTTTCGACTTCCTTCGACTTGCCGCGCGTGTCCAGGTGCCCTGCCCCGCGGACGACAAACAGCGGGATGCTCCGCCGGGCCGCGCGTAGCATCACCGGCGATGACGACGACCGACGACAGCATCCGCCCCTTCCGCATCGACGTCCCGCAGCGCGCCCTGGACGACCTGCGCACCCGCCTCGACCTGACCCGCTGGCCGGACGAACTGCCCGGCGTCGGCTGGGCCTACGGCGTCCCGCGCGCCTACCTGGAGGAGCTGGTCCGCCACTGGCGGCACACGTACGACTGGCGGGCCGCCGAGGCGAGGCTCAACGCATGGCCGCAGTTCACCACCACGATCGACGGGGCGAACGTCCACTTCGCCCACCTGCGCTCACCCGAACCCGGCGCCACTCCCCTGCTCATGACGCACGGCTGGCCGGGCTCGTTCGTGGAGTTCACCAAGGTCGCGGGCCCTCTCACCGACCCCCGCGCACACGGCGGCGACCCGGCCGACGCCTTCCACCTGGTGCTCCCGAGCATCCCGGGATTCGGCTTCTCCGGGCCGACCGGGGACACGGGCTGGGAGTTCACGCGGGTGGCGCGCGCCTTCTCCGTACTGATGGAACGGCTGGGGTACGAGCGCTACGGCGTGCAGGGCGGTGACTGGGGCGCGGCGATCTCGCGGGAGCTCGGCCGTATCCGCCCCGATCACGTCGTCGGCGTCCACCTGAACCTGATACCCGGCGCGGGAGCCTCGCGTGAGCCGTCCGCGCGCGAGCTGGAGCGGCTGAGCCCCGCCGAGCGGGCGCGGACGCTGGCCTCGTGGGAGCGCATGCGCGCCTGGACCCGGGAGCGTCAGGGCTACGCCGACATCCAGTCCACCCGGCCGCAGACCCTCGCCTACGCCCTGCACGACTCACCGGTGGGGCAACTGGCCTGGATCAGCGAGAAGTTCGTGGAGTGGTCCGACTCGGACGACCCGGAGCGGCCCGGCTCCGGAGGCCGCCGCAGAGAGGCCGTCGACCGCGACGACATGCTGACCAACGTGATGCTGTACTGGCTGACGGGCACGGCCGGCTCCTCCGCCCGCATCTACTACGAGCGCGCGCACGCCGACCACGCGGGGGCACCCCCGGAGCCGGGCACCGCGCCGACGGCGCTCGCGGACTTCCCGCGGGACAACTTCATTCCGCTGCGGCACATCGTCGAGCGCACCGACAACATCGTGCGGTGGACGTCCTACGACCGCGGCGGCCACTTCCCCGCCATGGAGGTGCCGGAGCTGCTGACCGGCGACATCAGGGCCTTCTTCCGGTCGCTGGCACACTGAGGCCCGGGCCCCGCCGAAGGAGGCGGGACCCGGGCCGGAGACGGAAGGCGGCCGTCAGGCGGCCAGGAGCGAATCGTCCTGGGACGTCACGCCGGCGAGCAGGGCCTTGGCCGCGGCGAGCGCCGCTTCGGGGGTCCGGGTACCCGTGGACACGCACAGGGTGTACGACACGTCCTCAAGACGCCGGCGGACGTCGGCCGAGTCCTCGCGGGCCTGAAGATCTCGCAGCTCCGCATGGGTCTCTAGCAGGTTGTGCAGGAACGTGGGGTGAGGCCTGAGCACGGGTGCTCCTTCCGTCTGATGCGAGGAATCGCTGGTTGGCGCGGTATCGCCGCCTCCGGTTCGAGCTGTCGACCATTGGCTGCACCCTTGTGCCCGCTCCGGTGAGGGATATTCACCGGAGCGGGCCGGATTCGATGCAGTTGTTTGCAGCGTACTCCGGGTGGGCGCGCTGCGCCCCGCGAGCAGCCCTGCCGGGTTTCTTCCCCGAAACGCGCGGACGGCGCACGGACAGGGCGGAAAAGGCGTCGACGTTTTCACCGGTATTCACCGGGCAACCGATGAGCGAGGGCCTATGAAGGCAGTAGGCCGAAACACATCAGCAGCGAGCCAGGATTGTACGGAGGTCCAGACATGCTGAAGGCCATTGCCGACGTTTTCCGCGCCATCGGCGGCGCCATAGCCACCGTCGTCACGCTGCCGTTCCGCGCGGTCGCGCGGCTCTTCGGCGGCGCGTCCGACACGGCCCACGGCCACCACTGACCCCCGTGCCGCGCCACCACGGACCACCGGGCCGGACCTGCCGGCCCAGACCGCGACAGGCGGTCACCACCACGCTCGGCCCCACCGCTGCGGCGGACCCTACGGTCCGCCGCAGCGGTGCGTCGTGAGGGGCCCGGTCACCTCGTGTCCCCCGTCCAGTCCCAGCGGCGCGGGTCGCCCGCGCGCGGGGCGTACGTCGCCCGTCCCTCCGCGCCGTACCGGCCGAGTTCGGTGCGCAGGGCGGCACCGGCACCCGTCTCCCGCCGCGTCATGTCGGTGATGTCGAGCAGCAGGCCGTCCAGCGGCCCGCCGACCAGCTCGGCATAGCGACGCCCCGGCCGCGGGCCGGGGCGGGGGTCGTCGTGGTCCTGGCCGTACACGCGGCCTCGCAGCAGCTGCTCGTCGTTGCTGTCCATGGTGAGCAGCCTCGCACCCGCCACTGACAACACCGCCGCCCACGGCTCCGGGTCAGGCGCTGGCGTGGCGGCGGCCGTCGGCGTCGGACGGCGCGTGCCCGGTCTCCGACGACGTGCGGTCGGCCTCGTCGTGGGCCAGCAGGGCGAGAAGCGAGGCTACGGCCAGACCGGACTCGGCCGGATGGCGCAGGACCTTGCCGGGATCGATGCGGTAGGTGTTCGTACGCCCTTCGCGGGTGTGGGAGAGGTAACCATCCTGCTCCAGGTCGACGATGATCTTCTGTACGGCGCGTTCGGTGAGTCTGCAGTGTGCGGCGATGTCGCGGATGCGGGCGTTGTGGTTGTCGGCGATGGCCGCCAGCACGCGCGCGTGGTTGGTGAGGAACGTCCATCCGGTGTGAGGCTCGGGCACTTCATCCATGGACCCAACTCTAGCGACCCCGGTTACACGATTTCAAAAACACGTACTATCTTTCGTGCATTAGTTGACGTGCTTGGCTGCGGCAGGCAGCCTGGTAGCGGCGGTAGGCGATACGAGAGGGAGAGGCCATGCCTGAGCCTGCACACCCCGAGCGGCCCCTCACCGGGGGTGGCGCCGACAGTGCCGAGGAAGGCCGGGGCACTCGCCCTTCGCCGCCCGCGATGCCTCTGCCGGCCACGGTCGACACCGTGCCGGACGGTGCCCGGGTGGGCGTCATCGTGCGCGGCGAACTCGACCTCGACGCCTGCCAGCGCCTCCGGCCCGATCTGCTGCACGCCCTGAGCCGCTCGGCGGAGGGCCTCGACCTCTACCTGCGCGAAGTGGCCTTCTGCGACTGCTCGGGCGTCAACCTCCTGCTCGCCCTGCGCCGCCTCGCACTGAGGTACGGCAAGACCGTCCTTCTGCGCACCACGAGCCCCGCCGTCGAACGCATGCTGGACCTGACCGCCACGCACGCCCTGTTCGAGCCGTTCGAGCCCCACGAGTCCGAGGACGTACCTGCGGTCGGCCCCGCCGCAGGCGGCACGACCGAGCAGGAGCTGCGGACCATCGTGTCCCAGCTGCAACGGGCGATGCGGACCCGGCCGACCATCGACCTGGCCCGCGGCATCCTGATGTCCGTCTTCACGCTGAGCCCGGAGGCGGCGTGGGAGGTCCTCGTCACGGCGTCGCAGAACACCAACACCAAGCTCCACCGCCTGGCCGGGCACCTGGTCGACACCGTCAACGGCGACGAGCTGCCCCCGGCCATGCGGAAGCAGCTCGCGAACGCGGTCGCCAAGGCCAACAAGACGCGCGCCGCGGGGAGCGGGCCTTCCGTCCCTCCCCAGGGCTCCGCGTGACCGGCCGCGCCGGACTCAGAGGCTCTCAGAGCACGTCGTCCGCGCTGTCGCGGATGACGAAGATCTGGTCCAGGCCCGCGACGGCGAGGATGCGCATGGTGTTGGGCGGCACGCCGACCAGGACCAGGCCCGCCTCCGCGGCCTGCGCGCGCTGCCGGGCCGCCAGGAGCGCGGTGATGCCGCTGGAGTCGCAGAACTCCAGGCCGGACAGGTCGATGACCAGGCGCCGGCCCGGATCGAGCACGAGATCGGAGACCTGTTCCCGCAGGCCACCTGCGTACTTGTAGTCGAGCGCGCCGGCCACGGAGAGGACCGGTCCGGCTGTCGCGTCTCGTCGGGTGATCTTCAGTTGGCTCATCGTGGTCGCTTCGCTACCGAGGGAACGGTCGGGCCGACGGCCGGAACGCCGAGGGCGAGCAGGGCGGTGTCGTCGTCGAGGCCGTCGCCGAAGCTCTCCAGGAGCTTGGACAGCGCGCCGATCACCTCGTGGACCGTCGCGGAGGTGTGCTCGGCCGCGAAGGCGCGCAGCGCCTCGTCGCCGAACATGCTCTCCCTGGTCTGGCCTATGCGGGCCTCGGTGAGGCCGTCGGTGTAGAGGAGAATCGTATCTCCGGCGGCGAGAACGGTCGACGCCGTGGTGAAGGGGACGGCGGGCAGGGCGCCGACGAGCAGCCCTCCCGGGGTGCGCAGATACTCCGTCCGGCCGTCGGCCCGCATGATGAGCGCCGGCGGGTGGCCGCCCGAGGCGAGCCGCACAGTGGTCCCGCCCTCCTCCGCGCCCGGCTCGATGACACCGAAGATGGCGGTGCAGTAGCGCGGGTCGCCGCCGGCGGAGTAGCGGTCGTGCAGCACCGCGTTGAGCGTGGCAAGGGCGGTGGCCGGTTCGGGATCGTGCAGCGCGGCGGCCCGCAGGGTGTAGCGGGTGAGCGAGGTGAGGGAGGCCGCCTGGGGCCCCTTGCCGCACACGTCACCGAGGAAGAACGCCCAGCGGCCCTCACCCAGCGGGAAGAGGTCGTAGAAGTCGCCGCCCAGGAGGTCGGGCGAGGCGGTGTGGTAGTAGACGGCCGCCTCAAGGCCGGGCACCTCCGGCAGCGAGGAGGGCACGAGTGACTGCTGGAGGGCGGCGAGCGCGTCCGCGAGCCTCGCCCGGTCGGCCTCGGCCTGGCGGCGTGCCTCCTCCGCCTCGGCGCGCGCCCGCTCCGCCTCCTCCTGGCGGCGCAGGAGCTCCTGCTCGTAGGCGCGCCGGTCGGAGGCGTCGAAGACGGTGGTGCGGATCAGCAGCGGCTCGCCCGTGTCGGTGTGCTTGACCACGGAGGAGACGAGAACGGGGAGGCGGCGTCCGTCGGCGGCCTTCATCTCCAGGGCGATGCCGCTCAGCTCCCCCTGCATGCGCAGGAGCGGGGCGAAGTGCGTCTCGTGGTAGAGCTTCCCGCCGACCGTCAGGAGGTCGGCGAAGGTCCTGCGGCCCACGACCGCTTCGCGCTCCAGACCGAGCCAGCCCAAAAGTGTGCTGTTGATTTTGGCGATGGTGCCGTCCATCAGCGTCGACAGGTACCCGCAGGGCGCCGACTCGTACAGTTCCTCGGGGCTGTCCTCCAGCAGGGCCGAGAACGCGGCGTCCGTACCGGCCGCGTCCCCCGCCTCGGACGGCTCTCCGCTCTGGCAGTTCATCACCTCAGTTCCTTCAGGAAGCCGAGCATCGCTTCCGCGGTCGCCTCGGGCGCGCTGAGCTGGGGGCAGTGACCCGTGGCGTTCAGGGTGACGAGCCGCGAGGAGGGAATGCGGGCGTGTACGTACGCGCCGACCTCGCGGGGGGCGATGACGTCCTGGGAGCACTCGATGACCAGGGTGGGCACGGTGACGCTCCCGAGGTCGTCGCGGCTGTCGCTCAGGAAGGTGGTGCGGGCGAAGACGCGGGCGATGTCGGGGTCGGTGGCGCAGAAGCTGTTGGTCAGCTCCTCGCCCAGCTCGGGCCGCTCGGGGTTGCCCATGATCACCGGGGCCATGGCGGAGGACCAGCCCAGGTAGTTCGACTCCAGGGAGACGAGCAGTTCGTCGATGTCCTCGGCGCTGAAACCGCCGCGGTAGCCGTCGTCGTCGATGTAGCGGGGCGAGGGGGCCACCATCACCAGGGCGCCGATCCGCTCCGGCGCCGAACGCGCGGCGAGGACGCCCACCATGGCGCTGACGGAGTGGCCGACGAACACGGCCTGCCGCAGATCCAGCTCCTCGCAGACGTCCACCACGTCCTGCGCGTAGCCGTCGAGGGAGGAGTACCGCTCCTCGTCCCAGGCGGACAGTTCCGAGCCCCCGGAGCCGACGTAGTCGAACAGCACCACCCGGTAGCGCTCGGCGAGGACGGGCACGGCGAGCCGCCACATGTTCTGATCACAGCCGAACCCGTGCGCGAGCACCACGACGGGCGCGTCCGCGGGGCCGATGGCCGTGATGTTGTTCCTGCGGCGAATGTCCATGTCACCCATCCTCGCATCCGCCCGGGTGTGCCCTCGCGGCGGTGCGGTGCGGGCGGGCGGCGCGGGCGGACACGGGGTGCCGGGCGGACGGACACGGAGGACCGGGCCGCCCGCCCGGCGTCGGACGGGCGGCTGAACGGGACCGGCCCGCTACTCGGCACCGGCGAGTTCGCCGAGGTCGACGGTCTCGCCGGCCGCGGGCTTCTCCGGGCTGACCGCCTTGCCGTAGTCGCTGAACGTGGCGGTGTTCGGCGTCTGCCCGCCCTCGGCGGTGCTGCGCAGGATGTACGGCTCGCCCTCAGTGGCCACGTAGAGCGTCAGTGTCTCGCCGCCCGCCTTCTTCTTGGTGAGCTTGATGGCCTCCTGGCCGCCCACCGTGGTGGTCCCGCCCTTCTTCATGCCCTTGCGCTCGGACTTGTCCTCGTCCATCGACGCGATGAGCTTCTGCTTGTCGCACAGGCCCTCGTCCGCGTCCTGACCCGCGGGCATCTTCGCCCACTTGCCCTTGAGCTTCGTCACCGCCTTGCCGGCGTCCGGCTGCCCCTTCAACGCGGTCTTCCAATAGGCCTCGTCACCGCGCATGTAGAAATTCTGGCCGACCTGCCGCACGTCCGCCCGCGCGTTCTGCATGCGGATCGTCCCGTCGCAGTTCTTCTTCTTGTCCACCGCGAGGTCGACGGTCATCGCCTTTCCGCCGGACTGCTGCGCGTCGCCCTTCATGCGCAGGGATTCGGCCTTCTTCGTGGCCGCTACCGCCTTTTCCGCGATCTGGTCCGCGCTCTGTCCGGAGAACGGCTTGTCCGAGCCGCTCTTTCCGTCTCCGTCGTCACCACATCCCGCGAGAAGCGCCCCTGAAATCCCGACAACCGTCATCGCCGCCAGCATCCTGCTTCCACGCACTGTGAACGCCACCCTCCCTGGAACGCACGACCGCGTTCCGTTTCTCGGCGCGGCTTCGGTATCAGCCGCCGCTGGATGTGCCGGATACCCCCAATTCCCGTTTCTGCACAGCAGTGTTGGCCTTTTGCCGACGGTGCGATCTCCCGGGCCGCGGCATAGGGGGCGTGATCCGTGGAACCTGGCCACCCGAGACGCGTCCGGCGGCCGGACGCGGGACGGAGCGGCACCATGTCGATCGATCTGGCCGGATTCCTCGGGGTGGTGGTGCTGGCCTATCTGGTGCCGGGCCCGGACTTCCTGGTGATCGTACGAGCCGCGGCGCGCCGTGCCTCCCTCGGCCGGGCGGCGGCCCTGGGGGCGCAGGCCGGTCTCTGCGTGCACATGTGCGCGGCGGCGATGGGCCTGTCGGCGATCGCCACCCGGTCGGCCCTCGCGTTCACCGTCATCAAGTTCGCGGGCGCCGCCTACCTGATCCTCCTCGGCGTACGGGCCCTGCTCGACGCGCGGCGCCGCCCGGCAGGACCGGATCACACCGGAAACCCGCACCCGGCGGGCCCTGCGGCCGGCCCGGCCCTACGGCGGCGGGACAGCTTCGCCGAGGGATTCCTCACCAACGTGCTCAACCCGAAGGCCGCGCTGTTCTTCCTGAGCGTCCTGCCCCAGTTCGTGGACCGGGGCGGTTCCCTGCCCGAGCAGATCTTCCTGCTCGGCGCGGTGGACGTCGTCATCGGCGTGGCCTACTGGCTGGCCCTGGTGCGGGTCGCCGCCCGGCTGCGCGCGGCGTTCGACCGACCCGCCCGGCGGCGCCGCTGGGAGCGGATCAGCGGCTGCCTCTTCATCGCCGTCGGCGTCGGGGTGGCTGCGGTCGAGTGACCGGCGTGCGGGTGGCGTGGACCGGCACCATCCGGTAGCCGGCGCCGTCGGCGACGACGCGGCCCGCGGTCGGGGGCGCGAAGTGGGTGCCGATGACGAGCGTGTCGGTGCCGGCGAGCGAGGCGAGGAGCCCGCGCCGGGTGGCCTCGGACCGCGCGGGGTCGATGTCGACGCACGAACCGATGCCGGGGTGGGCGAACTGCACGGGGTGGTGGACGCAGTCGCCCGTGATCAGCGCGGTCCGCCCCCGCGACGACAGCTCGACGGCGACGTGGCCGGGGGTGTGCCCCGGCGTGGGCAGCAGCCGCACCCCCGCGGCGACCTCCACGCCTTCGTCCGGGACGTCGACGAGGTCGAGCAGGCCGGCCTCCTCCACCGGGGCCACGGAGTCGGCGAACATCTGCCGACGCGCCTCGTCCATCTCGTGCCCGGCCCAGAACGCCCGCTCGACGCGGGAGGTGAGGTACCGGGCGTCGCGGAAGGTCGGCACCCACGCGCCGTCGACCCGGCGGGTGTTCCAGCCGACGTGGTCGGTGTGCAGGTGGGTGAGGAGCACCAGGTCGACGTCGTCCGGGGCGAAGCCCGCCGCGCCGAGGCCGTCCAGATATCCCGTGTCGAGGCCGTGCCAGGCCGGGTTCGCCCGTGTCTTGCCGTTGCCGATGCCGGTGTCGACGAGCAGCCGCGTGCCGTCCTCGGCCTCGACCGCGAAGCTCTGGCTGTGGGCGCGCAGGACGCCGTCGCTTCCGGCGAAGTCGGGGCGCAGCCAGTCCTGCCGGCCGACCACCTCCTCGGTCGCGTCGGGCAGCAGCCAGCGGCCGGTCTCCGGGGGCAGCGCGGTCTCCTCCACGCGGTACACGGTGATGCCGCCCACGGTCCAGGCGGGCGGGGGGAGGGGCGAGGTGGCGGAGGTGAGGGAGGTGGCGGGGGTGGTGTCGGCGGGGTCGGAGGTGTCGGTGAGCGTGGTCATGGGGTTCTCCGCGTTCGAGGGACAGATCCGGAGCGCGTGTGCGTGTGAGCACTTGAGCGCTTGAGCGCTTGCGGCACCTGAAGCACCTGCGGGCACTCGCGGCACTCGTCAGCACTGGAATCTCTTAACGCAATGGGATTGCTTTAAGCGACCGTAGGCCGTAGCGTCCCTTAATGCAACTGTTTAGCGTTTACG
Source organism: Streptomyces sp. NPDC050703 (assembly GCF_040654435.1). NCBI lineage: Bacteria > Bacillati > Actinomycetota > Actinomycetes > Kitasatosporales > Streptomycetaceae > Streptomyces > Streptomyces sp. NPDC050703. The sequence continues at coordinate 107,867 of NZ_JBFAHX010000019.1, read as the reverse complement.
TGCTGCGTCAAGCCAACCTGCCATCCACCCGTCCACCCGTCCGTCCACCCAATCGCCCATCCCCCCGGAAGGGACCCCCATGTCCGACCTCACGCCCACCGAGGCGGCCCGCCTCGCCGCTCGTGCGGGGCTGCCGCTCGCCGAGGCGCGCACCGCCGGTGTCGCGGCCACGGCCAACCACATCCACTCCGTCGTCTCCACCCTGCGCGAGCTGGACTTCGGCGACACCCCGCCCGCCTCCGCCTACCGGGCCCTGGCCGTCGGGCACGGAGCCGCACCGGAGGAGAACACCGATGGAGCTCGCTGACCTCACCCTCGCGGAGGCCTCGGAGGCGATACGGGAGCGCCGCCACTCCCCCGTCGAGCTCGTCGAAGCCGTCCTCGACCGCGTCGAGCGGGTGGAGCCCCGGCTGCACGCCTACGCGGCCGTGACGGCGGACCGGGCCCGCCGCGCCGCCGGGGAGGCCGAGCGCGAGGTGGCCGCGGGGCGGTATCGCGGTCCGCTGCACGGCGTCCCCATGGGCCTCAAGGACCTCATCGACGTCGGCGGCATGGCGACCACCGCGGGCTCGAAGGCCCGCGCGGGCCACCGGGCCGGCTCCGACAGCGCGGTGGCCGGACGGCTGTCGGCGGCGGGCGCGGTGCTCATCGGCAAGACCCACACGCACGAGTTCGCCTACGGTCTGACGACGCCGCAGACGCACAACGCCTGGGACCAGGAGCGGGTGGCCGGCGGATCGAGCGGCGGCTCCGCGGTCGCCGTGGCGGCCGGCACCGCCACCTTCGCCCTCGGCACCGACACCGGCGGCTCGATCCGCGTGCCCGCCTCGCTCAACGGCGTCGTGGGCCTCAAGCCCACCTACGGCCTGGTGTCCCGGCACGGCGTCACCTCGCTCTCCTGGTCCCTCGACCATGTGGGCCCGATCACCAGGACCGTCGAGGACGCCTCCCTCGTACTCGCCGAACTGACCGGGTACGACCCGCGGGACCCGGCGTCCGTGCCCGCCCCCGGCGGCGACCACCGGCCGCCGAGCGGCACCGACCTGTCCGGGCTGCGCGTCGGGGTGCCGGGCAACTACTACTTCGAGCGGGTCGACCCGGAGGTCGAGGCCGCCGTGCGCGGTGCCATCGCGCGGCTCGCGGAGCTGGGCGCCGACCTCGTCGAGGTCGAGATCCCCATGGCCGAGTACGTCCGGGCCGTCCAGTGGGGGCTGATGGTGCCCGAGGCCACGGCCTACCACGAGCGCGGCCTGCGGAGCGCGCCCGAGCTGTACGCCGACGACGTCCGCGCCCTGCTCGAAGCGGGCGAGCTGATGAGCGCCGGGGACTATCTGCGCGCCCAACGCGCGCGCACGCTGATGCGCGAGGCGTGGGCGGGCCTGCTCGACGGCGTCGACGTCATCGCCGCCCCGACGGTGCCCATGACCGCGGTTCCCGCCGGGCAGTCGACGGTCACCTGGGACGACGGCACGGTGGAGAGCGTGTCCGATGCCTACGTGCGCCTCTCCGCCCCCGCCGACATCACCGGCGTCCCGGCCCTCACCCTGCCGGTGGGGCAGGACTCGGCGGGCCTGCCGATCGGCATGCAGGTGCTCGGCCGCCCCTTCGGCGAGGACGTGGTCCTGCGCACCGGACACGCCTACGAGCGCTCGCGGCCCGCCGCCAGGGGGCTGACCGCCACGACCGCCTGAAGCAATGGATTCGCTTTAAGGTGGTGCCATGAGTCGCAAACCGATGGTGCGCCCGGGCGGGCGCAGCGCCCGGGTCCAGGAGGCGGTGCACGGAGCCGTGCGCGAACTGCTCGCCGAGGTGGGCCGCGAGAACCTGACCGTGCCCATGGTCGCCTCGCGGGCCGGTGTCACCCCGTCGACCGTGTACCGGCGCTGGGGCGATCTGCAGGAACTGCTCTCGGACGTGGCGGTGGAGCGCCTGCGGCCCGAGGCCGCGCCCGACGACCACGGTGCGCTGCCCGCGGACATGGCCGCGTGGGCGGAGCAGTTCGTCGACGAGATGTCCTCGCCCGCCGGGCGCGCGTACATCCGTGACGCGCTGCTCGGCGATCCGGACGGCAGCAACGCCGGCCAGTGCTCCGCCTACGCGGCCGAGCAGATCGACGTCATCCTCGCGCGGGCGGCGGAGCGCGGGGAGGCCGTGCCGGAGGTGGAGACCGTCATCGACGGCGTCGTCGCGCCGGTCATGTACCGCATCCTGTTCCGGCCGACGGAGCTGGGCACGCCGTACGCGCGACGCCTCGTGGCGTCGGTGCTCGACGGCCGACGGCCTGTGACGGGCGGTTAATCGAGTGACTTCGCGGGGCGGAGGCGTTATCGTCGGCCCCATGAACGTCATCGGACGAGACACCTTCGCGACCGCGCGAGCGACCAGCTCGCCGGTTGCCGCCGCCTGACGTCCTTCTTCCATCGGCGACCGGAAACGGCCCGCCGATGACTTCCTGGCTCTGGCTCTCGCCCCGGCTCCGGTGATCGTGCGGTCCGTCGTCCGGCCGCCTCCCCCGCCCGTGAGCGAAGGAGCCACCGCCATGAACCACCGGCCCACCATGAGCACCGAACGGATCATCCGGACGTTCGTCGAGTACTTCGAGGAGCGCGGCCACCGTCGGACGACGGGTTCGACGCTGCTGCCCCCGCCCGGCGACCCGGTGCTGTTCACCACCTCGGGCATGCATCCGCTCACCCCCTACCTGGAGGGGCGGCCACACCCCCTCGGCAGGCGGCTGGTCAACGTACAGCGCTGCCTGCGCACCACCGACCTGGAGGAGGTCGGCGACCCCACCCATCTGACGGTCTTCGAGATGCTGGGCACCTGGTCGCTCGGCGACTACGAGGGGCCGCAGAGCCTGGACTGGGGATACGGCCTCCTCACCGAGGGCTTCGGCGTCGACCCGAAGCTGCTGCACGCCACGGTGTTCGGCGGCGACGGGCAGGTCGGCCCGGACACGTCCTCCCTGGAGGTGTGGCAGAGGCACGGCGTCCCGGTGGAGCCGACCGTCGAGGACAACTGGTGGGACAACGGGCCGACCGGTCCCTGCGGACCCGACTCCGAGATCTTCCTCTGGACCGGTGACACCCCACCGCGTTCGACACCCACCCAGGACGACCGGTGGGTGGAGGTGTGGAACCACGTGATGATGCGTCACCGCCGGCTCGACGACGGTTCACTCGTACCGCTCCCCCAGCGCAACATCGACACGGGGCTCGGCCTGGAGCGGCTCGCCTCGCTGCTGCAGGGCAGGACGTCGGTGTTCGAGTGCGACGTCTTCGACCCCTGGCGGCGCCTCGTGCCCGGGCTGTGGACCGTGGACGAACCCTCGCTGCGGCTGGTCTGCGACCACCTGCGGTCCGCCATGGTGGTCATCGGCGACGGCGTGCGCCCGTCCAGCACCGGTCGCGGGTACGTGCTGCGCCGCCTGGTGCGGCGCGTGCTCACCACGCTGTGGCGCGACGACCCCTCGCGCGAACTCGGCAGCCTGCCGGACGAGTTGTTCCGCCACACGGGCGACCACTTCCGCCAGGAGACGGACGTGGAAGGCGTACGGGGTGTGCTGCGCGAGGAGGAGCAGCGCTTCCGCCGCCTCCTGGAACGCGGCAGGCAGGTCCTCGCCCGCCCCCGCTTCCGTGGCCCGCTCGGCGAGGAGGACCTGCACTACCTGCACGACACGCACGGCCTGCCGCGCGACCTCGTGCTGAGCCTGCGCGAGGAGTGAGGTGCGCGGCGCTCGGGGCCGCGCCGGGGGCCGGACCGAGGCCATGTCCTACGCGGCCAGTCGCGCCAGTTCCTTCGCGTGGGACTCGGCGGCCGCCAGGGATTCGGTGCGGGATGCCTCGTAGAGCGGGACGAGGTCGGCCATCGCCGGGACCGTCGGGGCCATCGTCAGCTCGGGGACGATGAAGGTGACGTCGAGTCCGAGCGCGCCGCCGAGCGTCTGCCGCAGGAAGTCCTGCACGTAGTCGTTGCCGTGGTTCGGAGTCCCCTCCCGGTAGGAGCCGCCGCGGCTGGTCACGACCACGGCGCGCTTGCCCGCGAGCGTGCGGTCCCCCGCGCCCGCGGTGCGGCCCATGGCGAAGACGTGGTCGATCCACGCCTTCAGCGTCGAGGGGATGGAGAAGTTGTACATCGGGGCGGCGAGCAGCAGGACGTCCGCCGCCTCGGCCTCCGCGATCAGCTCGCCCCGCAGCGCGAAGGCCGCCTGTTCCTCGGCGGAGCGGTCGGCAGGGTCGGTGAACCCGGCGTAGAAGGCGTCGGCCCGCAGGTGGGGCAGCGGATCGGCGTCGAGGTCACGGTAGATCACCGTGCCCTCCGGGTGCTCGCGCTCCCACGTCGCGCGGAACGCGGCGGTCACCGCGCGGGAGTGGGAGTTGTCGCCGTTGAGCGAGGTGTCGATGTGCAGCAGCGTGGCCATGGCGTTTCTCCGTGAGTCGAGAGGTGGGGTGGGGCGGTGGAGCCGAAGGGACGCGGCTCGGCCCGCTCCGGTGCCGGTGAGGCGGAGCGCTTCGGCGCTCCCCCTGCACACCGATACCGTGCTCCCTCAAGTCCACTTGAGGTCCAGCCCCACCCGGCCCGTGTGATCCACTTCACCCGCCCGAGCCGCCACGCCAGTCGAGCGCATACCCCTCCCGCAGCGGCCCGCCGACGAGACCGAGCACCTGGTGGACCGCCGCGGCCAGGGGCGCGGGGTCCGCGGTCTCGGCCACGGCCCGGTGGCCCTCCAGCAACGCCCCGCCCCGCACCGCGTCCGCGGCGAGCAGCCGGCGCGGCAGCCATCTGCCGATGCCTGTCCAGGCACGGTGGTACGCGGTGAGCAGGTGACTCGCCTCGCGCAGCGTGAAGTCGGCCAGGGACAACTGCTCGTGGCGGGCGGAGCGCGGGGTGTCCAGGAGGTCGTCGAGGTAACACGTCAGGCTGTAGCGGCCCCGGGACCACTCGGCGGGGGTGAGCGGTGGCGGGGCGGGCCCTGTCCCAGGCGAAGAACTCCGGTATGTCGGCTCGGGTGTTGAGGAACAGCTCGGCCAGGCGGCCCTCGTGGCGCAGGACTTCGCGGCGGCTCCTCCCGGTGTCCGGCAGGAGCACGGCCACGTCCAGGTCGCCGGCCGGAGTAGCACGGCCCTGGGCGGCCGAGCCACCCAGTACGGCACCGAGTGCCTGGGGGAAACGGGCGGAGACCAGGCGCAGCGCCTGCGCGGCCGGATCGTCGTGGTCGGTCATGAGACCGCATCCTGACAGGCCCGGCGCCCCGCCCGCCCCCTCATCCGACAGCGCCCACCCCCGCGCGTCCGGCGCGCTTTCCGGACGCGCGGGGGTTACTCCGCAACCACCGTGGGCTGACGCGGCGTTGAGGGCGAGGCCGCCGGGGCGGGCGCGCCCATCGCCCGCACGATCAGCGTCCGCGCTCGCACGCCACCCGGTGCGCGCCGCGGCCACCCTGAGTACTCGCCCGGTTCCGCCCTGCTGAGGGTTCAGGACGCCGCGGGAACTGAACGGACAATATAGGCCAATTGCCTTAAACTAGTCCGAGGGTGGGCGTCATCGGAACGGTGACGACGACTTTATTTGAGGAGGCAATGATGCTTGCTCAGGAAACGCCACTTCTCATCAGCTCGACGGACACCGCGGCGCTCGGCACGGCCATGGTGGAACCGGAGGCCGCTCTCAGTGACGCCCCGGTGTACGCGCCGCAGGCCGTAGGGGTCCTCCTGCTGCTGGCCCTGCTCTCGCCGAAGGAGCCGAAGGAGCCGAAGGAGAAGTGAGCCCCGATCAGTCGCAGACCGCATATGCCGCGTCGGCGGCTGACCTGGCTGTTCGCGTCCTCGATGCCCTGCGTGGCACCGAGGACGCGGCGCTGGTCGCCCGGCACGTCGAGGAAGCGGCGGACCCCAAGGCGGCGCTGGCCGCGATCCGCGTCGTGGGCGCCGACCTCTTCGCCCCGCACCTGCTCGCCGACGCGGTCCTCCTCCCCGAGGACGCGATGGCCGTCGTGCAGTCCTTCACCGTCTTCCCGCCCCCGGTGACCGTCCCGCCTGCGCCGCCCGCGGGACCCGCGGAGCCCTGGATCGCCGCCTGGCGGGACCGGGCCACCGCCACGCTGCTCGCCCGCTTCTCCGGCGGTGAGGCACTGGTGCCCGAGCCCCTGGGAGCTCCCGTCGCCGAGGAGCCCGACTGGCAGCGCTGGTCCGTCCGCATGGGCCAGCTCTCGCCGCTCGCGCTCCCGGGCCTGGACGGGCCCGTGCACACCGCCGCGCGGAACGCACCGCTCGCCCTCGCACGCGGCGCCTGCCGTGCGGTGCTGCGCCGCGACTTCCCCACGGCCATGCGGATCACGCGCTGGCTCGCCCTGCTCGCCGCGGAAGGCGCGCGCCCGCCCATCGACCCCGCTCCCCTGGTCGAGCACCTGCGCCTGCTCGGCGGCGGACCGCGGCTCGCCCTCGACGCGGCGATCGCCGGGCGGCTGCTGGCGCCGGCCCGCCGCGGCCACGCCTGACCCCGTACGGAGATCCCATGACGGCGACCGCGACGCAGACCGCCCACCAGGTGAGCACCCGCGCCATGGCCTGGCTGCACGCGCACCACCGGCTCGGCGCACTGCCCGACGACACCACCGCCGACCTCGGCGACCCGGACAGCGTCTACAAACCGCTCGGCGAGACCGCTCTCGCCGCCTCCCTCGTGCTGCGCGAAGAGGCGGCCGGAAGCACCCAGCTGCGCATGGCCCGCGAACTCCTCGACTTCTGCTGGCAGCAGCTCCGCGCGGGCGACATGCTGTACGAGCGGCTGCTGCGGTACTCGATGATGAGCGACCCGCTGGAGACGTACGCGCCCTTCGCCCGCAGCGGTCTCCGCCACGAGCCCCTGGAGCGGCTGCTCGCCCACACCGGCGGGCTGCGGTCCGTGCGCGCCGTGGAGATCATGCCCAACCGGCGGCTCGCCGTCGCCAACGCCGCCCGCGTCGTCGGCCTCGGCGGGCGGGACGCGTACGACTGGCCGACCCTGGCCCGCGCCACCTGGCTCGGCAATCTGCCCGAGCCGTGGCTCGTGGACTGGATGTCCGCCTACTGCGCCACCCACACCGTCTTCCACCTCACCGACTGGGGCGGACGGCCCGCGGGTCTGCCGGCCGACCTCACCGCGTACGTGACCGCGTGGCTGCCCGTGTGGATCGACATCTGGGCGGAGATCGAGCAGTGGGACCTGGTCGGCGAGCTGATGCTGGTCGGGTGCTGCCTGGAGGAGCCCTACTGCGAGGCCGCCGACTGGGAGCGGCTGGCCGGCGCCCAGCACGCGGACGGACTCGTCCCGCGCGACGGCGACCCCGTCTCCGACGACCCCGTGCGACGGTTCACCGACCACCAGCACACCGCCGTGGTCGCCGCCGTCGCCGGCACCCTCGCGGTCTCCCGGGCGCTGGGCGGCGGAACGGCGGCCACGTGAGCCGCGGCGGCCCGCCATCGGCGGGGGACGGCGCGCGGCCACCGCACGTCGAGCCCGGCCGGGCGTCACCGGACGCCCCCGGCCGCGACGCGCCGCCGGACCCCGCCTGGGCCACCGCCCTCCTCGCCGGACTCCGCGACGCCGCCCCCGGAGCCAGTGCGGTGGCGCTCGCCGTGCGGCGCGGGCCGGAGAGGGCGCTGCTGGCCACCGGTCGGACCATGACACGTGGCGGGAGCGCGGCCGGGCCCGACACCCGGTTCGAGATCGGCTCGCTCACCAAGACGTTCACCGCGCTGCTGCTCGCCGAGATGGTGGCGCGCGGCGAGGTCGCGTACGACGATCCGATCGACCGCTACCTGCCGGGCGGCGCCGCCCCGCTGCCGCGCGGCTCCCCCATCACGCTCGGCCATCTGGCCACGCACACGTCGGGGCTGCCGCGGCTGCCGCGCGGCTTCCTGCTCGGCGGCGCGTCCGGCTACTTCAGCAACCCCTACGCCCACCGCTCCCGCGCCGACCTGTGGCGGGCCCTCGCGCGCACCCGGCCGCACGCCGCCCCCGGCACCCGGGTGCGCTACTCCAACCTCGGGGTCGGGCTGCTCGGCGAGCTGCTGGCGCGCGCCGCGCACGGCCCCGGCGGTGCCTACGCCCCACTGCTCGACGAGCGCGTCCTGCGGCCGCTCGGCCTGACCCGTACGAGCTGCGACACCGGGCAGCCGCAGGCCACCGGCTACTGGCACGGCCGGGCGCGGCCCGCCTGGCGGATTCCCGCCCTGCCGGGTGCCGGGGCGGGGCGGTCGAGCCCGCGCGACCTCCTCGCGGTCCTCGACTTCCTGATGGACCCCGCGTCGGCGCCCCCGGACACCCCGGGCCCGCTCCGGGCCGCGCTGGCCGACGTCACCGGGCCGCGCGTCGCGCTGCCGCGCACCGGCCGGCGCATCGCCCTGGTGTGGAACATCCGCCCGCGCCCGGGGTACGACCTCTACCACCACTCCGGAGGCACCCGGGGCTTCACCGCCTTCGCGGGCTTCGACCCCCGGCACCGCGTCGCCGTGGCCGCGCTGGCCAACACGCAGCCGGCCCCGACCGGCGCGTTCATCCAGCGGGCGTACCTGGGGCTGTGGGCACTGGCGCGGGAGGGGGCTTCGCGGGAGGAATCGCCGAAGCACGGGTGACCGGTCGGCATGCGGGAGAGGACCGGTGGGCATGCGTGAGCGGCCGCGTCTCTGTCCCACGAGGACGCGGCCGCTCCGTTCACACCCGGCACCGCCCACTGACCATTCACAGCAGTGCCTCACAGGTTGTCACCCCTGTACTTGCCGACTGCCCCGCGCACCGGCGCCTACACCCCTTCGCACGGAAACAGTTCCCGGTGGCGTAAAGTCTGCTCGCCGCGCCGCCTGAGCCGGACCGGGTGGCGGCGGCCCCTCGTCCCCTCGTGTGCCGGCCAGGTGACGCCATGACTTCTCCACAGGACCGGCCGGAAGCGGGCCCCGACGCCGTGCGGAGATCCGATGCCGAGCTCTTCGAGTACCGGACCGCCCGCATACGCCGCCGCCTGGAGCGGCTGATAGGCATCGCGGCGACCGAGGGCAACTCCCTGGTCGCCCTGCGCAACGGGAACGAGATCTTCACCGCGATGCTCGACGCCATCGACGGCGCCGAACACACCGTGGACATGATGACGTTCGTCTACTGGAAGGGCGACATCGCCCACCGGTTCGCCGAGGCGCTCGCCGGCCGTGCGCGCCGGGGAGTGCGCGTGCGGCTGCTCCTCGACGGTTTCGGCAGCCGTCTCATCGAGAAGGACCAGCTGGAGCTGATGGAGCGGGCCGGAGTGCACGTGACGTGGTTCCGCAAGCCGCTGTCGCTCTCGCCGTTCAAGCAGAACCACCGCTGCCACCGCAAGGTCCTCGTCGTCGACGAGTCCGTGGCGTTCACCGGCGGTGTCGGCATCGCGCAGGAGTGGTGCGGCGACGCCCGCGACGAGAACGAGTGGCGTGACACGCATGTCTCGGTGCGCGGCCCCGCGGTCGACGGCATCGCCGCCGCGTTCGCGCAGAACTGGGCCGAGTGCCACGAGGAGCTGTTCGACGAGCGGGACCGGTTCATCGACCTGCCCCCGCAGGGCGACGCGGTGGTCCAGGTCGTGCGCGGGTCCGCGAGCTTCGGCTGGCAGGACATGCAGACGCTGATGCGGGTCATGCTGGAGTCGGCGGAGGAGCGCTTCCGGCTGGCCACCGCCTACTTCGCGCCGGACCCCTACTTCGCCGAGCTGCTCTGCGCCGCCGCGCGCCGCGGCGTCGAGGTGGAGATCCTGCTGCCGGGCCCGCACACGGACAAGCGGGTCTGCCTGCTGGCGGGCCAGAACTTCTACGAGGACCTGACCGCCTGCGGCGTACGGATTCACCAGTACCAGCCGACGATGATGCACGCGAAGATCATCACGGTGGACCGGGTCGCCTCGCTGGTCGGCTCGACCAACTTCAACCGGCGCTCCCTCGACCACGACGAAGAGGTCATGCTCGCCGTCCTCGACCCGGGCTTCACCGCCACGCTCGACGGGCACTTCGACGAGGACCTCGCCGTCAGCAAGCTGGTGGAGCGGGGGCGCTGGAAGAACCGCTCACTCGTGCAGCGGTCCAAGGAGTACGCGGTCCTGCCGATCCGCCGCTTCCTGTGAGCGGCGCGCCCCCGCGCCCCCGGCGTTCCACCCCCCGGATGGCCGAACAGGTCCCCTGATCAGTGGGGCGGACGCATCCTCGGCCCGCCTCGGACGTTGGGGAGGGCATGAACAACCAGAACCGCGTGATCGCCTCCGTCGGCCTCGCCGCCGCCATGCTCGCCCTGACCGGGACCGCCCACGCCGCCGCCCCCGCGGCGGACGGCAAGAACAACGGGAACGACATCGGCCGGGCCGTCAGCAGGACGCTGGCCGACCCGTCCGGCACCGTCGGGAGCGTCTTCGACGCCACCAAGATCGTCCTCACCGCCGCCAAGTCGGGCCTGGAGGGGAAGGGGACCACCCCGCAGACCGGTGTTCCGCCGCTGCCGAAGACAGTGAAGGGCTCGCAGCCGTAGCGGGCGGAGAGGTGCCCGCGCGGTGTCAGACCGTGCCGAGGTCCGCGGAGTACCAGCGCTCGGGGCGCAGGTAGTAGACGGCCTGCTCGCCGTGTTCCTTGGCGGCGGACTCGATGTAGCCGTCCACCTTCTCGGCCGGCAGGTAGCGCGCGGTGATCTCCCGCAGTTGCTCGGTGGTCGCGTCCTCCGAGCGCACCACCGGGCCCTCCACGGAGACGTACCTGACGGTCGGCTCCAGGCGGTCGACCATCAGTGAGAAGCGGCCCGCCTCCTCGATCAGGCGCCCCTTCTTGGAGTGGCGTCCGGTCATCACCCACAGCTCGCCGCCGGGCGCGTACTGGTACCAGATCGGCAGGGTGAGCGGTGCCCGCCCGTCGCCCGCCGCCACGGCGAGCGCGCCGATGTGGGGCTCGGCCAGGAACTGCTCCCGCTCTTCGACACTGAGGGACATGGGTTTCTCCTCCGACGGTACGGCGCTCTCGGGTCTGTCCTGAACCTCAACTCGGCCGCCCCGCCCGGATATTCCGGACGCGGGCCGAGGTCTCAGCGCTCGGCGAGCGGCGTCCCGCAGCGTGCGCAGAAGCGGGCGTCGCGTTCGGTGGCGAGGCGGCCGCACTCGGGGCAGACGCGGTCGAGCAGGCAGGCCGCCTCGCCCTCACCGGAGGGCCGGGACGAGCCGATGCTCATCGGCGGCCTGCGGCGGTGGGCGGTCGTGTACGTGAGCCCTTCGGGGCCCGCGTGGACGGAGCGGGTCGTGCCGGCGGGCAGCCAGGCGAGGACGCCGGGTTCGAGAGCGAACGTCGCGTCCGGCGTGCGCACCTCGCCCGAACCGGCCAGGACGGTGACGAGGACGCCGAGGACGGTCTCGGTGTGCTCGGAGATGTACGCGTCGGGCGCGAGACGCACGACGTTGGCGTCGAGGTCCCGTGCGGGGCCGGTGAGCGACCACGTCACGCTGATCGGGCCCCGGCCGGCCGCGCCGGTCTGCTCCCTGCCGACGTACTCGGCGGCTGCGGACGGCGGCGTACTCATGGCAACTCCAGTCGACGGGGGTCGGGTCACCATAACCAAGCCGCGCTCCACCCGCCCGCGCGGCCCGCACCGGGCCTCCTGCCCGGCCGCCCCGCCGCCGTGACGCACGGTTATGCTCGGGAGGCATGACCATCGAGCTGCGGCACCTGCGGGCGTTCCTCGCCATCGCCGACGAGGGCAACGTGACCCGTGCCGCCGCGCGGCTCCGGCTGAGCCAGCCCGCGCTCTCGCGGACCCTGCGGCAGTTGGAGGACCATCTGGACGCCCGGCTCGTCGACCGCTCCACCCACCACCTCGAACTCACCGCGCGGGGCCGCGTCTTCCGCGACAAGGCCGCCGTCGCCCTCGCCGCCGCGGAGACCGCCCTCGACCCCGGCGGCCTCGGCGGCTGGCCGCTGCGGCTCGGGCACACCTGGGCGGCGCTCGGCGACCACACCGTTCCGCTGCTGCGCCGCTGGGACGAGACCAGGCCCGGCGTCCCGCTCGAACTGCTCCGCGTCGACGACCGCACGGCGGGGCTGACCCGGGGCGAGGTCGACGTGGCCCTGCTGCGCGGCACGGTGACCGCCGCCGGGCTCCGCACGGAGCCGCTGCGGCACGAGGCGCGGGTCGCGGTCATGCCCACCGACAGTCCCCTGGCGGCCCTCCCCCGGGTCACCCTCGCGGATCTCGCCGCCCACCCGATCGCGCTGAACGGCGTCTCGGGCACCACGACACCGGAGCTGTGGCCGCCCTCCGCCCGTCCCCGCAGGACCGTCCACGTCTCCACCACCGACGAATGGCTCATGACCATCGCCGCGGGGCGCGCCCTCGGGGTCTCCACGTCGGCCACGCCGAGCAGTCACGCCCACCCCTCGCTGGTCTACCGCCCGCTCGCCGACGCGCCGCCGGTCCCCCTCGTCATCGCCTGGCGCGAGGGGCGGGGGCACCCCGCCGTCCCGGACCTGGTCGCGCTCGCCCACGAGATCCTCGCCGGGCCCGAGTGACCCCGGCGTTCCCGCTGATGGCGTAGTCGTCCCGGGTGAAGGGCCCGGCGAGCGCGGACCCGCGCGTCGTCGGCATGCCGGAACGTGTGTCCTGGCTCAGGCTGGATACGCGGTCACCGCACCGAAAACGCCCGACGAGGGAGCAGAGAGTCATGGGAGCCGATGCGTTCCACTCGGAAGTGCCCCTGACGGTGAACGGCGAAGCCCGCCGGCCCACCGTCGACCACCGTTCGACGCTGCTGGACGTCCTGCGCGAGCAGCTCGGCCTGACCGGCGCCAAGAAGGGCTGCGACCACGGCCAGTGCGGTGCCTGCACCGTCCTCGTGGACGGGCGCCGCGTCAACAGCTGCCTGCTGCTCGCGGTCTCCCTGGAGGGGTGCGAGGTCACCACCATCGAGGGGCTGTCGCCCGCCGGCGGCGAGCTGCACCCGCTGCAGCGGGCCTTCGTCGACCGGGACGCCTTCCAGTGCGGCTACTGCACCCCGGGCCAGCTCTGCTCCGCCGTCGGCGCCATCGCGGAGGCCGGCGCGGGCCACCCCTCCCACGTGACGGACCCGGCCGCGGGCGTGGGCGGGTCCGTGGAGCTGACCAGGGACGAGATCCGGGAGCGGCTCAGCGGCAACATCTGCCGTTGCGGCGCCTACCCGCACATCGTCGAGGCCGTCGAGGACGTGACGCGATGAAGTCCTTCAGGTACCTGCGCGCCCACAGCGTCGAAGAGGCGACCGCCGCGCACGCGGGACGCCCCGGCTCCCGCTACCTCGGCGGCGGCACCAACCTCGTCGACCTGATGAAGATGGGCGTGGAGCGGCCCCGGACGCTGATCGACGTCAGCGGGCTGCCGCTGGACGCGGTCGAGGAGCTGCCCGACGGTTCGGTGCGCGCCGGGGCGGCGGTGCGCAACAGCGACCTCGCCGCCCATCCGCTGGTGCGCGGGCGCTACCCCGTCCTCTCCCAGGCCCTGCTCTCCGGTGCGTCGGGGCAGCTCCGCAACGCGGCGACGACCGGCGGCAACCTGCTCCAGCGCACCCGCTGCCCCTACTTCCAGGACCTCGGCAAGCCCTGCAACAAGCGGGAGCCCGGCACCGGCTGCGGCGCGCGCGAGGGCGTCCACCGCGACCACGCGGTGCTCGGGCACTCGGCGCAGTGCATCGCCACGCACCCCTCCGACATGGCGGTCGCACTGGCCGCGCTCGACGCCCAGGTGGAGCTGCACGGGGCGCACGGCCGGCGGACCGTGCCCGCCGCCGAGTTCCACCGGCTGCCCGGTGACCGCCCCGACCTGGACACCGAGATCGCGCCCGGTGAACTCGTCACCGGCGTCCGGCTCCCCGCCGCCACGGCCGGCCTGCCCTCCGCCTACCGCAAGGCCCGCGACCGCGCCTCGTACGCCTTCGCGCTCGCCTCCGTGGCCGTGGTGCTCGACGTCGACGGCTCCCTCGTACGCGATGTGCGGATCGCGTTCGGCGGCCTCGCCCACCGGCCGTGGCGCGCGCTGCGCGCCGAGCGGGCCCTGGTGGGCGGCCCGGTGACCGAGGAGGCGTTCCGCGAGGCCGTCGACGCCGAACTCGCCGCCGCCGAACCGCTGCCCGACAACGCGTTCAAGGTGCCCCTCGCCCGCAACATCGCCTGCGACGTGCTGCGGCGCCTGAGCACGGCGCCCACCGCCGCCTGACCCGAAGCCGCCGCCCGATTTCCGCCACCGAGGGAGACGAAACCCATGCCGGACACCACCAGCGCGCTCGGGGCGCCCACCGAGCGCAGGGAGGGCCCCGCCAAGGTGACCGGGGCCGCCCGCTACGCCGCCGAGCACCTGCCCGACGGGCTCGCGTACGCCTGGCCCGTGCCCGCCACGATCGCGCGCGGCGAGGTCACCGCCGTCGACGACACGGCGGCCCGCGCGGTGCCCGGTGTCGTCGGCGTCCTCACCCACCTGAACGCGCCGCGCCTGGGCGAGGCGGACGACGCGACGCTCGCCGTGCTCCAGGACGCCCGGGTCCCGCACCGCGGCTGGTACGTCGCCCTCGTCGTCGCCGACACGCTCGAAGCGGCCCGTGAAGGTGCCGCCGCCGTCGCGGTCAGCTACGCCGAGGAACCGCACGACGTCACCCTGGACCCCGCCCATCCCGCCGTGCGCGTGCCCGAGGACCCCGACGGCAACCCGGACGAGCACACCCGCGGTGACCCCGAAGAGGCCTTCGCCGCCGCACCCGTCCGGGTGGACGTGACGTACGAGGTGCCGCCCCTGCACAACCACCCCATGGAGCCGCACGCCACCACCGCCCACTGGGCGGACGGACACCTGACCGCCCACGACTCCAGCCAGGGCACCACCACGGTCCGCCAGACCCTGGCGAGCCTGTTCAAGCTGCCCGAGGAGCAGATCACCGTCGTCTCCGAACACGTCGGCGGCGGCTTCGGCTCCAAGGGCACGCCCCGCCCGCACGTGGTGCTCGCCGCGATGGCGGCGCGCGAGACGGGAAGGCCCGTCAAACTGGCCCTTCCCCGGCGCCACCTGCCGGCCGTGGTGGGCCACCGCTCGCCGACCGTGCAGCGGATGCGGCTCGGGGCGGAGGCGGACGGCACGCTGACGTCCTTGATCCACGAGGTCACCTCGCACACCTCGCGGATCAAGGAGTTCGCCGAGACCGGCGCCGCCGTGTCCCGCGTCATGTACCCCTCGGCGCACGCCCGGACCGTCAACCGGGTGCTGCCGCTCGACGTGCCGAGCCCCTCCTGGATGCGGGCCCCCGGCGAGGCGCCCGGCATGTACGCCCTGGAGTCCGCCATGGACGAGCTCGCGGAGGCGCTCGGCATCGACCCGGTCGAGCTGCGGCTGCGCAACGACACCCGTACCGAACCCGACACGGGAAAGCCGTTCAGCAGCCGTCACCTCGCCGAGTGCCTGCGCGAGGGCGCCCGCCGCTTCGGCTGGGCCGAGCGCGACCCGCGGCCCCGCTCGCGCACCGACGGCCCCCTCCTGATCGGCACGGGAGTGGCCGCCGCGACGTACCCGGTGCTGGTCTCCCCCTCCCGGGCGAGCGCCCACGCCTACCCGGACGGCGGCTACGTGGTCCGGGTCAACGCCACCGACATCGGCACGGGCGCGCGCACCGTGCTCGCCCAGGTCGCCGCCGACGCGCTCGGCGTGCCGGTGGACCGCGTGCGCACCGAGGTCGGCAGCACCGACCTGCCGGCGGCGCCGCTCGCGGGCGGCTCCTCGGGCACGGCGTCCTGGGGCTGGGCGGTCCACGAGGCCTGTACGCGGCTCGCCGGGCTCCTCGCGGGCCGGCGGGGGCAGCCGCTTCCGCCGGAGGGGGTCGGCGCCTCGGCCGACACGGAGGGCACCCCCGACACCAACTACGCGGAGAGCGACTACGCCCGGCACGCCTTCGGCGCGCACTTCGCCGAGGTGGGTGTCGACTCCGTGTCCGGCGAGGTCCGCGTCCGCAGGCTGCTCGGCGTCTTCGCGGCGGGGCACATCCTCAACGCCCGTACGGCGCGTTCGCAGTTCATGGGGGCCATGGTCATGGGCCTGGGCATGGCGCTGACCGAGCACAGCACCATGGACAGGGCCTTCGGTGACTTCGCGGAGAGCGACCTCGCCTCGTACCACGTACCGGTCAACGCCGACGTGCCCGCGATCGAGGCGCACTGGATCGATGAGGACGACCCGCACCTCAACCCCATGGGCAGCAAGGGGATCGGCGAGATCGGCATCGTGGGCACGGCCGCGGCGATCGGCAACGCCGTGCACCACGCAACGGGGGTCCGGCTGCGGGAGCTGCCGATCACACCGGACAAGCTCGTGACCGGTCTCTGACCGGGGCCCGGGCAGGGGGGCCGGTGAGGGCGCCGGGATGCGGGTGGTGGCTCCGGCGGGCCGGATTCAGGTGGTGGCCCCGGCCCGGCTCTCGCGGGTCCAGGCCACCACCTCGTCCGCCGTCCACGTGGTGACCACCCGCTCGGCGGGCACCCCGCACTCCTCGGCCCGGGCGCACCCGATGATCTGCCAGTCGAGCTGGCCGGGGGCGTGCGCGTCGGTGTCGACCGAGAACAGGGTGCCCGCTTCCACGGCACGTCGCAGCAGCCGGCGCGGCGGGTCGAGCCGCTCGGGCCTGCTGTTGATCTCCACTGCCGTCCCCGCGTCGGCGCAGGCGGCGAAGACGGCGTCCGCGTCGAACTGCGACTCCGGCCTGCCGCGTCCGGTGACGAGCCGTCCCGTGCAGTGCCCGAGCACGTCGGCGCGCGGGTCGCCGACGGCCCTGACCATGCGGCGGGTCATCGCGGCGGCGTCCATGCGCAGTTTGGAGTGCACCGACACGACGACCACGTCGAGGCGGTCGAGCAGCTCGGGCTCCTGGTCGAGGGAGCCGTCGTCGAGGATGTCGCACTCGATGCCGGTGAGGAGCCGGAAGGGCGCCCAGGTCTCGTTGAGCGCGGCGACCACGTCCAACTGCTCGCGCAGCCGCTCGGGAGACAGGCCGCGGGCGATGGTCAGGCGCGGGGAGTGGTCGGTGAGGACGGCCCACTCATGGCCGATCGCGCGGGCCGCGAGGCCCATCTCCTCGATCGGGCTGCCGCCGTCGGACCAGTCGGAGTGCAGGTGGCAGTCGCCGCGCAGCAGCGACCGCAGCCCGCTCCCGCCCTCCACGAGCGGGTCGTCCGCCTCGCCTTCGAGCCGCTCCAGGTAGCCGGGGACACCGCCGGCGAGCGCCTCGCGGACCACGGCCGCGGTCTTGGGCCCGACTCCCTTGAGCTTCTCCAGGCTGCCGTCCCCGGCCCGCCGCTCGGCCTCGCCCTCGGCCAGGCCCGCGATCACGGCGGCCGCGGTGCGGAAGGCCCGTACGCGGTAGGTCGGGGCGCGACCGCGCTCCAGGAGAAAGGCGATCCGCTCCAACGCCTCCACGGGCTCCATGGGCACCTCCGGCCCGCCGGTGACTCCGGCGGCGTACGCGTCCTCACAGCTTCGCCGACGGAGCGCGGCACTGCGAGCCGGGCGCCCCGTGCGGCGTCAGCCGGTGGGCTCCTGGGCGTCGGGGTCCTCCTCGACGCCCGTGCTCCCGGATTCGGTGGTGCCGCGCCTGCCGGTGCCGCCCTCGTCCGTCTGGGGGACGTCCTTGCCCGAGCGCTCCGCGCCGTCCGCGTCGGCCGCCGCCACGTCTATGTCCAGGGGGTCGCTCTCACCCGTGTACTGCTGGTCCGGCAGGTCCCTGGGGATGGGCTGACCGTCCTCGCCGGGGGATGCGGGGTTCCGCTCGACCATGGTGTTCTCCGTTCGTACGTGTGCTGTGTGCCGTCTGAGGGCGCAGGTACCCGCCGTCGCCGTCGCGACACAACGGGAGGAGGTCAGGCCGCCTGCGCCCGGTCGGCGTCCTCCCGGTCGGGGTCGGCCTCGGCGCGCACGCGGGCGCAGCTCCGGCTGATGAGGCGCGAGACGTGCATCTGGGAGATGCCGAGTTCCTCGGCGATCCGGCTCTGCGTCATGTCCTCGAAGTAGCGCAGGTACAGGATGGTGCGCTCGCGCTCGGGGAGCCGCCGCAGGCCCGCCTTGGCCGCCTCGCGGTCGTTGACGTGGTCGTACGCGGGGTCGGGCCCCCCGAGGGTGTCGGCGAGGCTGAACCCGTCGGGCTCGGCGGAGGAGACCTCGGCGTCGAGCGACAGGGCGCTGTAGCCCTCCATGGCCTCCATGCCGTCGCGGACCTCGGCCTCGGTCAGTCCCGCCTGCGCGCCGATCTCCGCGATGGTGGGCTCGTGGCCGCTGCCGCCCGGCCGGTCGAGGAGTTCACGCCGGGCGGCGCGGACCTTGTTCCGCAGTTCCTGGACGCGCCGGGGGACGCGTACGTCCCACATGCGGTCGCGGAAGTGGCGCCGGAGTTCACCGGTGATGGTGGGCACCGCGTAGCTCTCGAACGCGCCGCGGCCCGGCTCGTACCGGTTGACGGCCTTCACCAGGCCCATCGCGGCGACCTGCTGGAGGTCTTCGAGGCTCTCGCCCTTGTTGCGGAAGCGCCCGGCGATGCGGTGCGCCATGGGCAGCCACGCCTCGACGATCTCCGCGCAGAGCACCTCGCGTTCGGGGCCGCTCCCGAGAGAGGCCAGACGGGCGAATTCCACCGTCGTGTCGGGAGCGTCGCTGTGGGAGTGCCGGTTCGCCGCGCGGCGACGTTCGGAGTATTCGGTGAGATCAGTCAGCATGAGGAAAAACGCCTCTCAACGGTGCCGTCAAACAAGTGACCGCGAGAAACGGGGCGCCCCAGCAGCAGGCATCCACCAGGAGCTGAACACACCGCTCCCCGCGAACGCGCCTCCGGTCCGAAGCACGTGATTCGCCTGCCCTTCGATTCCGGAACCAAACAGCTGCCTTCACGAAAGGCCCGAACGCGTACCGACGAGCCGTCGAATGACGGCCGGGTGTTCGCCGCGTGGTCCGTTCGGGGGACGCGTCGCATGGGTCGGCGCGGAGGGGGCACACGCGCCCCGGGATGCGAGCGCGTCAGAACGGCCTTCGGACGCCCTCCTCATCCGGCCGGCCGCATTGGGGTGCGGCCGGCCGGTCTGCCCCACCGGCCCCCGGGCCGTGTCACTCCTGGCCCGCGAGGACCTCGCTGTCCAGGTGGTCCAGCATGTCGGCGGGGTCGGTGTACACCGCGGTGGCTCCCGCCGCCTCCAGGTCGCCGCGGGGGATGCCGCCGGAGAGCAGCGCGACGGCGCGTACGCCCGCCCGCGTGGCCGCCTGCATGTCCCAGACGGAGTCGCCGACGAACAGGGCGTCCTCAGGGGCACATCGCGCGATGTCCAGGGCGTGCCGGACCGGGTCGGGGGCGGGCTTGCCCGACTCCACGTCGTCGGAGCTCGCCACGCCCGCGATGACGTCGTCGGCGTCGATGGCCCGGCGCAGCGCGTCCAGCTCGAATCCGCCCGCCGAGGTGGCGAGGACGATGCGGTGGCCGCGCTCGTGCAGGGCGTACAGCAGGTCGCGTGCGCCGTTCAGCGCCGCGAGCCGGTTGAAGTACGTGCCGTACAGGGCGCTGTGCGCGGCGCTGATGTCCTCGTCGCCGTCACTGTCGCGGTCCTCCCCGAGGCAGTGCTCGACGAGGTCGGCCGAGCCGAGGCCGATGGCGTGGTGGATGTCGCGCGTCGCCACCGTGTGGCCCGCCTGCCGGAACGCCTCCCACCAGGCGACCACGTGCAGGTGATTGGTGTCGGTGAGGGTTCCGTCGACGTCGAAGAGCGCCGCACGCGCCATGGTTCAGTCCTTTCCGCGGTCGTTGTCCCGGTGGATGTCCTCCTGCGCCGAGGGGCTGGGCGTCAGGGTGTCGCCCGCCTCGCCGTCGTCCCCGTCGCCGTCGGGGGCGCGCCGGTCGCCGGGAAGGCGTGTTTCCGCGGACTCGACTTCGTCGAATACCTCTTCGGCGGCTGTTTCGGCGTGGTGGCCATTCCTGCTGTCGTGGTTCCGCTTGTCGTTCATGAAGTCCGTCCTTTCTTGAATTCCGGAATAGTGGTGCGGCGCGCGTTCGCGCTCCGTTCGCGCTTCAGTGCGTTTCCGCGATGACGAAACCGCTGCGCGGCTTGGTGGGCATTCGGTTCAAGGGGATGCGCAGGTCCTGGTCCGGAACGCGGTAGTCGAGCCGTGCGAGGCGCGGCAGCAGGGTGCTCAGGACCGCGAGCGTGACGTCCTCGCCCGGGCAGCGGTGCCCCTGCGAGGCCTCGCCGCCGCCCTGCGGCACGAGTTCGTCGCGCCCCGGCTCCCGGCCCGCGAACCGCTCGGGGTCGAAGGTGTACGGCGAGTCCCACAGGGCGGGGTCGTGGTTCTGCCCGTACAGGTCGAGGAGGACCATGGTGCCCTCGGCGATGTGCTCGCCGTGCCACTCGACGTCGCGCGGTGCGAGGCCCGCGACGAACGGCGCGAACGGGTAGAAGCGCCGCACCTCGTGGGCGAACGCGCGGGCATGGCCCTCGCCGCCCGTGGCCAGGCGCTGCCGCAGCGCGGGGTTCCTGTGCAGGGCGTGGGCGCCGAACACCGTGTACCAGGTGACGGCCACCGTGGGCCGGATGATGTTGAGGATCTCCACGGCGGCCGTGCGGGGGTCGAGGAGTTCGCCGTCGGCGTCCCGGTGGACGGCCACGGCCTCCACGGCGCTGGCCGGGGGGCCGCCCTGCCCGGTGGTCTTGCCACTGGCCGACCTGATGTCCTCGACGAGCCGGGCGAGCCGCTCCTCCTGGCGCCGCCGGGCGCGGCGGGCCCGCCAGTGCCGCGGGCCCGCCGTCGCGAAGCCGTCGACCATGGCGATCAGGTCCCCCGCCGTCCGGCGCGCGTCGCCGTCGGGTCCTTCGCCGAGCGGGACGCCGGCCCAGGCGCAGACGGCACGCGTGATCAGGACGCTCACCTCGTCGAAGAGCGTCACCCGCGGCCGGTCCGACCACTCCTTGACCGACCGTTCCCACTCGTCGGCGACCCGCTCCGCCAATGCGGTGACGCCGGAGGCGTCCTTGAGCACCTTGATGAACAGGTCCTTGCGTTTGCGGTGCTCCGCCCCGTCCAGGGTGTGCACCGCGCCCTTGCCGAAGAGGGTGCTCAGGATGGGCTCGGGCAGGGCCGTGCGGCGCCGCACGTGGTCCTCGTCGTAGAAGAACCCGACGGCCGCCGGGCCGCGCAGCGCGATGGCGGGCCTGCCCATCAGACGGGTGCGGACCGCGCCGGGACCCGTGCGGCGGCTCAGGTCGGGGAGCCACGCGTAGCCCCGCGCGAGCAGCGGAACCGTGTTGTCCAGCATGAGGTCCTCCTGGGTGGGACGTACGCGGGCCGGTACGTGCACGGGCGGCCGGGCGGTGGCACCTCTCAGAATCCTGCGGGAACCAGGAGACCCGTGCATGTCACCGTCCCGCGCTCGGACCGGTCGGGCGGTGATCGTCGATCACGGTCACCGGGTGCCCCGAGCCGACTCGCTGAACCCGGGCGGCCGGCGGCGGGCGGCGGCGGGGACCGGCCGGGGAAGCGTCACCTCGGCAGGAACACGCGTACGGCTCGGCTAATCTGGATCTTTTACCGCAGGAGGAGTAACACCGGTGGAGTTTCGGCTGCTCGGAGCGGTTTCCGTCGCCACAGAAGTCGGGGTGCTGCCGCTGGGCCCCGCCAAGCGGCGGAGTCTTCTCGCCGCTCTGCTGCTGCGGCCCAACCACCCCGTTCCGGTCGACCGGCTGACGGCGGCACTGTGGGACCACGAGCCGCCCCTGCGCTCCCGCGGCGTCATCCAGGGGCATGTGTCGCGGCTGCGGGTCCTGCTCGGCGGCGCCGACGCGGAGATGTTCGGCGTCGAACTGGTCACCCAGGGCACGGCGTACGTGCTGCGGATGCCGGAGTCGCTGCTGGACGCCCACCGCTTCGAGGAACTGGTGACCCTGGCGCGCGGCCAGCGGGCGCCCGCCGACGCCGTGGCGATGTATCAGGAGGCCCTCGCTCTGTGGCAGGGCCCCGCGCTGACCGGCGCCTATCCGAGTCAGCCGCTGCTGGCCGCGGCCCAGGCACTCGAAGAGCTGCGCCTGGCCTCCGTGGAGTCACTGGCCGGTGCCTGGTCGCGGATGGGCGAGCACGCCAGGGCCGCCGCGGTGCTGCGCGCCGAGGCCGGGGCGCACCCCCTGCGCGAATCGCTGTCGGCGGCGCTGATGCGGGCGCTCCAGCGGGCGGGCCGACGTACCGAGGCCCTGGACTGGTTCCACCGCACCCGGCGGCTCCTCGCCGACGAGCTGGGGGTCGACCCCGGCAGGGAACTGGCCGACGCCTACGCCATCGCGCTGCGCGGAGCCGACGAGAGCGAAGAGGAGGAGTTCGGCGCCGGCCGTGCGGCCGGGCAGGGAGGCGGCCCGGTGCGGATGTCCGGGCGGGGCGCCGCCGCGGTCGCCCCTCCCCCGGCCACGGCGGCCGTCGCCGCGCCCCTCACCGTCCCGGCGCAGCTCCCCGCCGCGATCGACCTGCTGCCGCGCATGCCGCGCGGCTTCCACGGGCGGGCCGCCGAACTCACCGCCCTGTCCCGCGCCGCGGCGGGCGAGGCGCCCGTCTGCCTGGTCACCGGGCCCGCGGGGGTGGGCAAGACGGCCCTCGTGACGCACTGGGCGCACCGCCACCGCGACCAGTTCCCCGGCGGGCTGCTCTACGCCGACCTGCGCGGCTTCAGCGACACCGGGGAGCCGGCGCTCCTTGAGGTGCTGCGCGAGTTCCTGCTCGGCCTCGGGGTCGCGCCGCGCCGGATACCGGAGTCGGCGAGCGCCGCGTCCGCGCTGTTCAGGTCCCTCTGCGCCGACCGCCAGCTCCTGGTCGTCCTCGACAACGCGCGCGCCTCCGAGCAGGTGCGGGAGCTGCTGCCGGGCGGGGCCCGCTGCGTCACCGTCGTCACGAGCCGCTACCGGCTGCGCGGCCTGATCGCCTCCGACGCCGCGCGCCCCGTACCGGTGGACGTGCTGGAGCCCGAGGACAGCGCCGCTCTGCTGGCCGCCGTGCTCGGCACGGAGCGGGTGTTCGCCGAGGAGGTGGCGGCCCGGCGCCTGGCGGAACTGTGCGGCGGACTGCCGCTCGCGCTGCGGGTGGCCGCGGCCCGGCTCGCGGACCAGCCGGACTCGTCGCTCGGCGCGATGGGCGAGGAACTGGCCGACGAGTCGCGCAGGCTGAGCCTGCTCGACGTGGAGGACACGGGCGTACGGGCCGCGCTGCGGCTGACCGTGCGCCGGCTGCCCGCGAGCGCCGCGCACCAGTTCGCGCACCTCGGCCGCCATCCGGGCAGGTACGTCGACCGGTACATGGCGGCGGCCCTCGCGGGCACCGACCCGGCAGGAGCCGAGGCCGCCCTCGACACCCTGGCCGCCGCGCATCTCGTGGTGCGGACCGCGCCCGACCGCTGGACCCTGCACGATCTCGTACGGCTGTACGCGCGCGGCCTCGACGCCGGGAGCGACACGCTGGTGCGGGTGCTCGACCACACCGTCCTCACCGTCCTGGCGGCGGCACACGCCGCCGAGCCCGGCGACGAGCCCTGCTTCCCGCTGCCCGCGGACTTCCGGGCGCCCGCGGCGACGCGGACGTTCACCGGCCGCGAACAGGCCATGGACTGGTACGCGGCCGAGCGCGACGACCTGACGCTCGCGGCGACGGCGGCGGCAGCCGCGGGGCTGCACGGCAGGACGTGGCGGATCGTCCTGGGGATGTGGCCGCAGATCGTCTGGCGGGTGCGCGACGGCTGGACCCCGCCGCTCACCGCGGCGCTCGACGCCGCGCGCGCCGACGGCGACGCCCGTGCCGAGGCACGGGTCCTCGCGCTGCTCGGATGGGTGCTGACCGAGGAGGGCAGGCTGAGCGAGGCCCTGGTCCACCTGGAGGCCGCGCCCCCGCTCGCCGCGCGGGCGGGCGATCCGCACGGCGAGGCGACCGCGCTGATCAACCTGTCCCTCGCGCAGGCGGCGCTCGGCAGCCCGGAGGAGGCCGCCGAAGGCTGCGCGCGGGCAGCCGCGCTCGCGCACGGCGTCGGCGACAGGAACACCGAGCGTCTCGCCCTCAGCCATCTCGCCCGGCACCACCTGGAGGCGGGGCAGTGGCGGGACGCCCACGACACGGCCCGCGCCGCGCTCGCCCTGGACACCCCCGAGGAGACCCCGGCCGCGACCAGGATTCTGCTGCGCACCGCGCTCGGCGAGGCGCTGGTGGCCATGGCCGACGAGACCGGCGGCATCAGCCACCTGGAGGCGGCGGCCCGCGAGGCGGAGGCCTGCGGCTACGACGACGGAGCGGTCCGCGCCCTGGGCGCCCTGCTCCGGGTCTCCCCGGACGCGGGGCTCAAGGCCCGCCACGACGCGGCGACGGCGCGGCTGACGGCCCGGACGTGAGCCGGCGACGCGGCGGCCGTGGCCGCGACGCCCCTGCCGCCGGAGGGCGCCGCCGCCAGGGCGTGTGGCGAAAGTGGCGTCGTCCGCCCGGAGGGCGGGTCCGGCGGCGTCCGGTGCGTGCGATCGCAAGGCGGAGGGTCGCCCCGATACTGGTGGTATCGGGGCGATCCCGACAACGCCGCAAGTGTGCGTGCCAGGCGTCGCCGGACAGACGGGACTTTCGCCACACGCCCTAGGACACGGCCTCCGCGGGCACGTCCAGGCGCGGCGGGGTGCTGAAGTCCAGGACGTCCTGGGCCGTCTGCCGGGTCTCCTCGGCGGCCTTGCGCGCCGTGGCGAGCACGTCGCCGTGCTCCTGCACGAGGGAGTGGTAGATCGGCGCCTGGGTGACGTCATTGGCCGGCATGAACTGCGGCTCCTTCTTCGGGGACAGTCGGATCGGATCACCCCCGTGGGGCGACCGACCCGCGACCTTACGCGAACCGCATGCCCCGGCGGCACCCGACCCCGATCATGCGACGGCCCCTTGTGATGTCTTTCACAGGGGCGGAACGGGGTACCCGGCAGGGGACGTCAGGAGGAATCCATGCCACTCACGTTCCGCAAGAGCTTCCGGATACTTCCCGGGGTGCGGCTGAACATCAACAAGCGCTCCTGGTCCCTCACCACCGGCGGCCGCCACGGCCCGCGCCGCACGCACAGCAGCACGGGCCGGCGCACCACGTCGATGGACCTGCCGGGCCCCTTCGGCTGGCGCCGCACCACACGGCGCGGCGGTCGCCCCTAGGGCGCGTTGGCCGCGGAGTGCCGGGCCGGGCTGTGGGAGGGGTGACCGAGGTGCGGCTCAGAGCGCGCCGATGACCAGGGTGAGGCCCATCGCCGCCATCATGACGGCGATCAGGGCGTCGAGGAACCGCCAGGCGCCCGGGCGCGCGAAGAAGCCGCTGAGCAGGCGGGCGCCGTAGCCGAGCGCGGTGAACCAGACGACGCTGCCGAGCATCGCGCCGAGCCCGAAGGCCCACCGCAGCCCGCCGTGGCCCGCGGCGACCGAGCCGAGCAGCAGGACCGTGTCGAGGTAGACGTGCGGATTGAGCCAGGTCATGGCGAGGCAGGCGAGCAGAGCGCCGCGCCTGCTGCCCGCCGTGGCACCCGCGGCCGACATCGCCTCGGGGCGCAGGGCGCGGCGCGCGGCGAGTACGGCGTACGAGAGGAGGAACGCGCCGCCGATCAGCCCGACGAGGGTCAGCGCCGGCGGCCAGGCCGTGACCGCCGCGCCGACCCCCGCGACGCCCGCCGCGATGAGTACGGCGTCGGAGACCGCGCAGACGGCCACCACGGTGAGCACGGCCTGCCGGCGGATGCCCTGGCGCAGGACGAAGGCGTTCTGCGCGCCGATGGCGACGATGAGCGAGAGTCCGGTGCCGAGTCCGGCTGCTGCGGCGGTCAGTGCTGATCCCATGCCGTCGACGTTATGGATCACCGGCCACTTAAGTACAGGTAATGATTCTCAGGTAGCTTAAGCAATCGTGATGTCCCGGCACGGCAGCCTCTCGGAGCTGCCCCTCGAACAGGTGCGGACGCTGCTCGCCGTCGTCGACGAGGGCACCTTCGACGCGGCGGCGGCGGCCCTGCATGTCACGCCGCCCGCCGTCAGCCAGCGCGTGAAGGCGCTTGAGCGCAGGACGGGCCGGGTCCTTTTGACGCGGACCAAGCCGGTGCGGCCCACGGAGTCGGGGCAGGTCGTCGTGCGGTTCGCGCGGCAGCTCGCGCGCCTGGAGCGGGACGCGCGCGCCGAGCTGGGCATCGGTGAATCGGGGCGGGGCGCGCTGCTGCCGGTGGCGGTGAACGCCGACTCCCTCGCGACCTGGTTCCTGACCGCGCTGGCGCGGGTCCCCGCCGAGCTGCGGGTCTGCTTCGAGCTGCGCCGCGAGGACGAGGTGCACACGACGTCGCTGCTGCGCGAGGGCGCGGTGATGGCCGCCGTGACCTCGTCGCCCGACGCCGTGTCGGGCTGCACGGTGCGCCGTCTCGGCCGGGTGCGCTATCTGCCGGTGGCCTCGCCGGAGTTCGTCGGGCGGTGGCTGGGCGAGTGGCCCCGGGTGCCGCTGGGGCAGGTCATCGCGGACGCCCCCGTGCTGCTCTTCGACCGGCGCGACACTTTGCAGGACCAGTTCGCGCGCGAGGTGACGGGCGGCCGGGGGGCGGGCGCCCTGCGCCACTACGTCCCCTCGTCGCGCGGCTTCACCGAGGCGATCGAGGCGGGGCTCGGCTGGGGCGTGGTGCCGCGCGCCCAGGCGGAGCCGCTGCTGCGCACCGGCGCCCTGCGGCTGCTCGACGCCGAACGGGTCGTGGACGTACCGCTGTTCTGGCAGCAGTGGAAGCTCGACTCGCCCGCGCTCGCGGCGCTCGCGGACGCGGTGGTGGGCACGGCGGCGGAGGCGTTGGACCAGTGAGGCACCGCCCTATATGACATGTCCACGCCATGCGTGTATGTGCCCGTCAGAGACCCCTCGCCCCGCAGAAACAAGAGCCGACCCCCCTTCCTCTTCCGTCCGGCCCCGGGTTACCCCTGAGGGGAGAAGAGAGCCCCCGCAGAAGGCGAGACCCGACGTGAAGGACCCCATCCCCCTGCCCCTGACCACCGGCTGGTCCGTGGACGACCGCTGCACCAATTGCGACGTCGCCCGGCAGCTCGCGCCCGACCTGGTCCACGAGGTCGGGCGGCGCTCGGAGGTCGTGCGCCAGCCCCGCGACGCCGCCGAGGAACGCCTGCTGTACGCCGCCGCGTTCGCCTGCCACACCCGCTCCGTCCGCCCCGCCTCCGGGCGCCTGGACGAGGCGCGCGACCCCTACCCCCTGCCCGTGGACGACACCGTCCTGTTCTGCGGGCACAACTCCCCGCACACCGCGGGCGCCAACGCCTATCTGCTGCGCCGCCCCGCGGGGAACCTGCTGATGGTGGACACACCCCGCTGGAGCGAGGCGCTGGCCGCGCGGTACGAGGCGATCGGGCCCGTCACCGACGTGCTCCTCACCCACCGGGACCACGCGGCGCACGGCCGCAGGTACGCCGACCGCTTCGGGGCCCGACTGTGGATTCACGAGGGCGACCTGGACGCCTCGCCCGACGCCGACCGCGTCCTGCGCGGCACGGACGCCGCCGAGGTCGCCGACGGCGTCACCGCCCACCCGCTGCCCGGCCACACCAGGGGCAGCGTGCTGTACGTCGCCGACGAGGAGTACTGCTTCAGCGGGGACAGCTTCTACTGGTCGCGGTCGACGGGCGACATCGAGGTCGCCGAGAGCGTGACGTGGTACTCCATCGAGGAACTGGCCGCCTCGTTGGCCCGCACGGCCGAACGGCTCCGCTTCAGTTGGCTCCTGCCCGGCCACGGCGACCGCAGGCGCCTGCCCGCCGACGAGATGGCGCTGCGCATGCGGGCGTTGACCGCCAGGGCGGCCACGCTGCGGCCCCGCCCGGTGGACTTCACCGCCCTGCGCTGGTGACGGCCCGCGGGCGTGTGCGGCGACACACCCCGCCGCCCGGCGGCGAATACACGCGGCGGGCGCCGCTCCTGTCTAGCGTCGCCCGCATGGCGACTGAACCGCGAAGGACCGAGCCCGACCTGCCCGATCCGCAGACGTTCGAGCTGCTGATCGTGCCCGAGTTCACCGACGAGGACGGCACGGAGACCGCCGACACCCGGGGCACCCTGCGCTCCGCGGTGGTGCGGGCCACCGGGGAGACCGGCGCCTCCGGCTACCCCCGCTACACCGGTGACGGCATGGAGGCCGACATCGACCCCGTGAGCCGGGCCGTGGAGGCCCTGCTCGTCGACGGGGCCGAGCTGGACTACGGGCTCATGGTGCGCGTCGCGGACCACCTGGGCGGCTGAGCCCGCCGGCTCGGCCGCCCAGGAACGCCGGGACTACGCGCCGGGGCGGCGCGCCGCCGCCCGCTGTGCCCTGCGGGAGACGCGGCCCTCGGAGGCGGCGGGGGCCGGGGCCGCCGCCTCCGGGGCGATGCCCAGTTCACCACCGAGGTCGGCGACGAAGGAGCGCACGGTCGGGTACTCCACGAACGCCGACGAGCGCACCGGGTGGGACAGCTCCTCGCTGAGCTTGGCGATGACCTCGATGAGGATCAGCGAGTCGAGACCCATGTCGAACAGGTTGGTGTCGAGGTCCACCGTGCGCGGGTCGGGTGCGCCGAGGACCGCGGCGATCTCCTGCCGGATGAACCCGGTGAGCAGGGCGCTCTTCTCGGCGTCCGGGGCGCCGTCGAAGCGGTCCCGCAGCGTCCGCGCCGCCGGACCGGCGGCCGGTGCCGCGCTGCCGTGCGGCTCGATCCAGTGCCGTACGCGCTCGAAGGGGTAGGTGGGCAGCGGCACCCGCCGTATCCGCTCGCCCTGGTGGAACGCCGCCCAGTCGACGTCCTCGCCCGCGGTCCACAGCCGCCCGACGAGACCGAGCAGGAACGGCACGCCGGTGGAGTCCGCCGCCCGCGGCAGCAGGGCGATGCCGGGCCGCCCGGCTCCTGCGGTGTGCTGCGCGCCGATCCCTTCCAGCAGACGGAGTGCCGCGTCGGGCAGCGCGGTGCGGTCGGCGGCGACCACGGGGGCGGTGACGCCCCAGCCGGCCAGGGTCCGCGCGGTGGCGTACTGGACGGCGAAGTCCGCCGCCGGGCCCCGCGCGGCCAGCAGTTCGGCGGCGGGGGCCCCCAGTTCGGCGGCGCACCGGTCGTAGTGCTCGCGGAAGGCCGCGGCGTCCGCGTACAGGGCCGCGGCGTGGCCGGGCACGCCGGTGCCGGGTGCCAGGTCGAGGACGGGCCGCTCGTCGGCGGGGTCGGCGGTCAGGACCCGGCCGGCGTCGCCGAGCGCCAGGGCGAGCGCGGCGTCCCGTACACCGGTGGCGACCAGCGCGCGCCGGTAGGGGTGCGCGCGGCGGCCGAGCGCCAGAGTCTGGGCCACGGCGGGCAGGTCGAGGCCGCGGTCCTTGCGGAGCGCGCGGGCCAGGTCGGCGGTGGCCGTGTCGAGGGCGGCCGGGGTGTTGGCGGAGAGCACCAGGAGGCGGGGGCCGGCGTCCTCGGCGTCGGGGGCGGCGACGGCGGGCGGCTCCTCCACGATGACGTGGGCGTTGGTGCCGCCGATGCCGAAGGAGCTGACGCCGGCCCGGCGCGGGGTCGGCCCCTCGGGCCACTGCCTGGTCTCGGTGCCGACGTAGAAGGGTCCCGCCGCGAAGTCGATCTCCGGGTTGGGGGCCTCGAAGTGGAGGCTGGGGACGAGGGTGCGGTGGCGCAGCATCAGGACCGTCTTGATCAGCCCGGCCATGCCCGCGGCCGTGTCGAGGTGACCGACGTTGGTCTTGACGGAGCCGATCGCGCAGGACTCCGGGGGCAGCGTGCCGCCCTCGCGGCCGAATGCCTGGCTGAGCGCGGCGACCTCGACCGGGTCGCCGAGCGGGGTCGCCGTGCCGTGGGCCTCCACGTACGAGATGGTCTCCGGCCCGACGTCGGCGATCTGCTGGGCCTCGGCGATCACGGCGGCCTGGCCCTGGACGCTCGGCGCGGTGTAACCGGTCTTGTCGGAGCCGTCGTTGTTGACCGCGGTGCCCTTGATGACGGCGTGGACGGTGTCGCCGTCGGCCAGCGCGTCGCTCAGCCGCTTGAGGACCACGGCGCCCACGCCGTTGCCGATGACGGTGCCCTGCGCCTTGGCGTCGAAGGCCCGGCAGTGGCCGTCCGGCGAGAAGATCATCCCCTCGTGGTGGAGGTAGCCCTCGCCCTGGTCGGCCTGGATGTGGGCGGCGCCCGCGATCGCCATGGTGCAGTCCCCGGAGAGCAGGCTGAGGCAGGCCAGGTGCACGGCCACGAGGGAGGTCGAGCAGGCGGTGTTGGTGCTGACGCTGGGGCCGTTCAGGCTCAGCTTGTAGGAGGTGCGGGTGGCGACGAAGTCCTTGTCGTTGGTGATCATCATGCGGTAGCGGTCCACGGACGACGCGGTGCGGTAGCGCTCGCCGAGGTTGTGCAGCAGATAGGTGTTCAGGCCCACTCCGGCGTAGACGCCGATCTGCTGCTCGCCGCGCCGCGGGTCGTAGCCCGCGCCCTCCAGCGCCTCGTGCGCGCACTCAAGGAACTGGCGCTGCTGCGGGTCGATCAGCTCCGCCTCGTCCCGGGTGATGCCGAAGAGCCCCGCGTCGAACGTGTCGGCGTCCGGCAGGATCTGGCCCGCCTTCACATACCGGTCGTCGCTCAGCAGGTGCTCGCCGACCCCGGCCGCGCGCAGCTCCTCGTCGGAGAAGTAGGTGAGGGTCTCCCTCCCCTCGCTGAGCACCTGCCAGAACTTGTCGGGGGTGTCGGCGCCGGGGAACCGGCAGGCGAGCCCGATGACGGCGATGTCGGAGTCCCGGACCTCGTGGTCCTGCCGCTCTGTCCGCTGGTCGTTCATGTCTTCTCCTCAACCCACCTTGATACCGAGGTCCGCCGCGACGGCGCGCATGTCCAGGAACGTCTCCGCGATGAACCGCGCTCCGTCGTCGGTGGTGTCCATCTGCTTGAACAGCTCCACCAGCGCGGCCCGGTGCTGCTCGCGGTCCCCCTCGCCCGCGGCTATCTCCAGAACCACCTTCTTCAGCTTCTCCTCGACCTCGGGCAGGTCCAGGGAGCGCGGGAACTTGATGCTGAAGGTGGAACGGTCGTAGTCCTTGTTGCGGCTCACCGCGCGCGTGTAGCTGGACGCGTTGAGCTTGTAGAACATGCAGTCCCAGTTCTTGAACGAGTAGTAGTTCAGGAGGGGGAACAGCGTGCAGTGCGTCTCCATCGGCGAGGAGGCGTAGAGGCCCTTCTCCTTCAGCTCCGCCACCATGCGGTCGGGGTCGTAGTCGTGCCGCATGGCGATGAACGGAAAGACGATCTTGGGGAGTTCGTCGTCCTCGGCGAAGAGGATCTCCTCGATCTCGCCGTCGAAGAGTTCGCTCGCCAGCTCGGGTCCGAAGGACTTGTAGAAGCCGCGCACCACTTCCCTGACGTTCGACTCCATGGTGAGGATCTGCTGCGGGTCGGCGCAGAGCGCGATGTAGGGGATGTGCTCGCGGTAGGCGTGCAGGATGGCGCGGATCACGAAGAACGTACGGCAGGAGACACAGGGCAGCTTCTCGTCGAGGTACTGCCCCGGCTTCTTCGGGCGCGGCCGGTTGAAGACGTCCCGCATCATCTTCTTGATGTTGTCGTCGTCCGCGTCCACCATGAACGTCGCGGGCAGCTTCTCCTGCGCCAGTTTGATGTTCTGCGCGGCATGCGTGCTCTCGAAGGGCACGTCGAAGGTGTACGCGAGGGTCCGCTTGCCGTACTCGTTGACGAACTTGTCCAGCATGTACGTGCTGTCCTTGCCGCCGCTGTACATGAAGAGGCAGTCGAACTCACCGCGCGGATTGGGCGGGGCCGCCTGGAACTCGGCGAACACCTCGTTGGTGTACTTGTAGTTGACGATCAGGTCGCCCGCGAAGTCGAGGTTGCAGAGACTGCACACCTGCTGGTCGTCGAGGACGATCCCCGGATGCCCGTCCTTGATGGAGCAGATCTTGCAGCGGACGATGGTGGGTTCCACGATGCCTCCTGGAGAGATGTGTCGGCCGGCCGTCCGGCCTCCGGCGGGCTCAGCGTTCGGCGCCTGACCTCCGGCGGCGCGCTCCGAGCAGGGACCTGTCCCGGCCGCCCTGCTGCCGCCCGCGCACCGGCGCCCCGGACGGGGTGCCGTCCTCGGCGAGATGGCGGGCCATCGTCCGGATCGTCGGGTGGCGGAACATGTCGAGCCGGCTCAGCGAGGGGCGCAGCTCGGCCCTGAGCCGCGCCACCACGTGGGTCAGCCGCAGGGAGTCGCCTCCCGCGTCGAAGAAGTTGACGTCGGCCCCGATGTCCGGCAGACCGAGCGCGCTCCGCCAGATCGCGGAGATCCGCTGTTCGAGCGCGCCGCGCGGCCCGGCCTCGTCCGGCCGCCCCGTGGGGGCCGCCGTACCGTGCGGGGCGGGCAGGGCACGGCGGTCGAGCTTGCCGTTCGGTGTCAGCGGCAGCGCGGGCAGCGGGACGACGGCCGACGGGACCATGTAGGCGGGCAGCCGCTCCCGTACGTGCGCGCGCAGCTCGGCGGCGGCCGGGAGCGGACCCGCCCCCTCGGGCACGGCGTAGGCGACGAGCCTGCCGCCGCCGGGCTCCTCGTCGCGTACCACCACCGCTGCCTGGGCGACGGCGGGGTGGTCGCGCAGGACGGTCTCGATCTCGCCCGGCTCGATGCGGTAGCCGTTCAGTTTCACCTGGCCGTCCACCCGGCGCAGATACTCGACGCGGCCGTCGGGCAGGTGCCGTACCACGTCGCCCGTGCGGTAGACGCGGCCGGGCGCGAAGGGGTCGTCGAGGAACCTGGCGGCGGTGAGTTCCGGGCGTCGGTGGTAGCCGTCGGCCACTCCGTCACCGCCGATGTACAGCTCCCCCGGGCTGCCGGGCGGCACGGGCCGCAGCCGCTCGTCGAGCACGTACATCCGCGTGTTGGCGAGCGGGCGGCCGATGGTGACGGGGTGTCCCTCCTCGACCCGGTCGAGCGAGGACCAGATGGTGGTCTCGGTCGGCCCGTACATGTTCCAGACCCGGTCGGCCCGCCGCACGAGCTCGGCGGCCAGGTCCTCGGGCAGCGCCTCGCCGCCGCACAGGACCGTCAGCCCGGGCCCACCCCGCCAGCCCGCGCCGATCAGCATGCGCCAGGTGACGGGTGTCGCCTGCATGACGGTCGGCCGGTACGCCTCGACCAGCTCGCGCAGCGCGAAGCCGTCGGCGGCCGTCTCCGCGGACGCCACGCGCACCTCGCCGCCCGTGACGAGCGGCAAATACAGCTCAAGACCCGCGATGTCGAAGCAGGCCGTGGTGACCGCGAGCAGGGAGTCGTCCGGGCCGAAGCCGGGCTCCCGCGCCATGGAGCAGAGGAAGTTGGTCAGCGCGCGGTGGCCGACGCGCACGCCCTTGGGCAGGCCGGTGGAGCCGGAGGTGTAGATGACGTAGGCGAGGTCCTTGGCGGAGGCCCGGTCGGGGAAGTCGTCATCGGCATCCGCCTCGCCGCCCTCTCCGTCCCCGTCCCCGTGCCCGCCTGCGGGGCCGATCTCCACCGTCCGCGCGGGGCAGTCCGCGGGCAGCGCGGAGGAGAGCGCCGGTTCGGTGAGCACCAGGAGCGCGCCGGAGTCGTCGAGCATGTGCCGGATGCGCTCGGGCGGGTAGACCGGGTCGAGCGGCACGTACGCGGCGCCCGTCCGCAGCACCGCGAGCAGCCCCGTGAGCAGGTCGGCCGAGCGGTCGAGGAAGACCCCGACGAGCGTGCCGGGACCTGCGCCGAGGCGGGCGAGGCGGTGCGCGAGGCGGTTGACCGCGCGGTCGAGTTCGCCGTAGCCGAGGACGGTGTCGCCGGACCTGACGGCGGGCGCCTGCGGCTGCCTGGCCGCCCACTCGGCGAAGAGCTGGTGCACGCACCGGTCGGCGGGGTAGTCGGCGGCCGTGTCGTTCCAGGTGTCGAGGACCAGGCGGCTCTCGTCGCCGGACAGCAGCGGGAGGAGTGCGGCGTCCTCGTCGGGCCGTTCGGCGGCCGAGCGCAGGAATCCCTCGAAGCGGGCCGCCAGGTGGTGGGCGGCGGCCGCCCCGCTCTCCTCCGCCGGAAGGAAGGCGACAGTGCGGGGCACCTCGCCCGGCCCGCCGATCCGTACGGTCAGGGCGGACCCCGCAGCGCGGTGAGCGGTGCCGCGGCCCTCGCTCAGGTCCACGGTGACAGGCAGCGGGGTCCCCGCGAGCGCCGCTCGTTCGCCGGGACCGGACACGCGCAGGTGCGCTCCCCGCAGTGGGGCGCTCCGCTCGGCCGGTTCGGCGAGCCGCCGGGAGACCGCTGCCGCGAGGTCGGCCACGGAGCGGGCCGCCGCGGGGACGCGGAAGGGCGCGTCGGACATCAGGGGCCCGGCCGGCGGCCCGGTCAGACGGAGCGCCACGTCGAACCCTCCGGCGTCCTCCCCCGCCATCCGGCCGAGGAACCGCAGGAGCGCGGCGACCAGCCAGGCCCTCGCCTCCTCGGGGTCCGCGGCCGGGACGCCGGGCGGCACAGCGGCGCGGGCGAGGGTGCGGGCGCCGGACGGCTCGGCGGGCTCCGGGGCCGCGGGCCACGGGACTTCGAGGGGCGCCCGGTCGGTGAGCAGGGGCAGCCAGTGCCGCTCGTGGCGGCGCGCGGCGCGGGCCGTGGCCGCCCACCGCTGCCGGGCCGCGTCGTCCGGCTCCGCGAACCGGTCGCCGGGGCGCAGGCCCGCCGCCGTGGCCGACGGGCCGCCGTCCAGGTCGGACAGGTCCGTGAGGCGCACGTCGAAGTCGGTGGTGGCGACCGTGGCGGCCGGTCCTTCCACGGCGACCACGGTGCCGGGCGGGCTGGTCGAGGGGCGGTCGGTGACCTCCGCCTTCCCTACGGCGAACAGGCGCTCCCCCAGGGCGAGGAGCGCGAGGCCGAACGTGTTGCGGTGCGGTCCGAGGTCGGTGGCGCGCACCAGGGCGCCCAGGCCGGCGGCGGACCCGCGCCAGGAGAACAGGCCGCCGTCGGGCGGGCCGTCGTGGAGGCCGTGGTAGGTGCGCAGGGTGAGGTCCTGCGGGGTGCGGGTCCCGGTGCCCGCGGCCAGTTCCTCGACGAGCTCGCCGAAACTCGCGGCGGCGGCCTCGTAGCAGGCGAGGTTGAGGGTGTACGCGGTGTCGTCGGGGCCGACCGGCACCGCCCGCTGCTTGAGCACGTCGCCCGTGTCGGCCTCGCGCTCCATGACGTGCCAGGTGACGCCGTGCTCGGTGGCGCCCTCCAGCACGGCCCAGCTGGTGGCGTGCAGGCCGGCGTGCCGGGGCAGCAGCGCGTCGTGGAAGTTGACGGCCATCCGCTCGGGCAGCGCGAGGACGTCGTCGGGCAGCATCCGCAGGTTGGTGACGCTGAACAGGTACGCGAACCGCAGCGGGCGCAGCCGCTCCGCGAGACCCCGGCCGGGATCGACGACGGTCAGCCCGTGCCCGGCGGCCCAGCGGCGCAGCCCCGGGTCCTCGGCGACCACGGCGGCCACGTGGTGGCCCCGCGTCAGCAGATGCTCGCCGCACTCGGCGAGGAGGGGTTCCTCACCGATCAGGACGGCACTGAAGGGCGTGGTCATCGCTGCTCCTCCTGGTCCTGGAGAACACTGCTCAACTGGCGCAGCAGGCGGTCCACCTCCGCGTCCGAGAGGCTGTCGACGATCTGCTCGACACCGGGGTCCGGCTCCGGGCCCGGCTCCGGGACCGGCTCCGCTTCGGGCTCCCCCATGGGCTCCGGCCGGGGCGTCTCGCCCGCCGCCGTGGCGGCCAGGTGGCGGGCGAGGCGCTCGATGGTGATGTGCTCGAAGAGCAGGGTGGACGGCAGCGGCCCGTACTCCTGCTCCAGCTCCTTGGTGAGGCTGAGCACCACCAGTGAGTCGACGCCGTAGTTCTCGAAGGTGGCCCGGGGGTCGAGGAGGTCCTCGGGCATCTCCAGGACGCGCGCGAAGACCGCCGTGACCCGGCGCTCCGCGGCACTCACCCGGTCGGCGTCGGCGGGCCGCGCCTCGGGAGCCGTGACCACGGGGTGAGGCACCTCGGGGGCGGGCGTCCCCGGTGCGGAGACGGGGACGAAGCCGTCGCTCTCGGCCGCCAGGACGCACTGGTGGGTGGCTCCGGCGGGGCGCGGTCCCTCGGTGATCCGGCGGAACCCGTTGTGGGCGAGGACGTCGCGCCAGGCGGTGGCGGACAGGAGCGGGGAGTGCGGCAGCCGGTACTCCGCGTCCTCGAACAGCCACCAGCCGGCGGTCAGGCCGAAGATCAGCGCCATCTGGTCGCGCTGCTCGACGCCCTCGTTGAGCACCAGCACACCGTGGGTGGCGAGGAGGCGCTTGGTGTGCGCGAGGGTGCGGTCGATGCTGCGGGTCGCGTGGAAGACGTTGGTGCCGAGCACCAGGTCGTATCCGCCGCTCTCGATGCCCTGCTCCCCCGGGTCGCGCTCGATGTCGAGCGCACGGAAGCCGGCGAAGGGATGGTCGGCGCCGAAGCGCTTGCGGCCGTGCCGCACGAAGCCCTCTGACACGTCGGTGTAGAGGTACTCGACGTGGTCGCCGAGCCCGGCCTCCGCGATCGCGCGCAGGACGCGGGCGCTGGTGCCGCCGGTGCCCGCGCCGACTTCGAGCACCTTGACCCGGTCGCCGGGCCGGCCGCGCAGGCGCTCCCGCACGTACCGCACCACCGTGTCGGCGACCTGTCCGTTGCACCGGTCGGTGACGGGGTCGCCCGCGTAGACGGCCTCGACCAGGTCGAAGGAGCCGCCGGGGAAGAGCACGTCCATGTGTCCGCGCCGTCCGGCCAGTACGTCGGGCAGCGCCTCGACGCAGCGCAGCAGCAGGGCGGCCACGGGGCCCGCCTCGGGGTGACGTGCCGTCAGTTCGGCCGCCGCCTCCCGCGGGTGTACGGCGCGGCGGAGGAGTTCCGGGTCGTCGACCAGGGCGGTGGTCACCAGCTCGGCGCCCTCGGCACGGAGGTGGCCGCCGCGCTGCAGGACGTCGAGGAGCAGGCCGAGGAGCCGTTCCTGTGCCGGGACGACGCCGAGGCGGGCGCGGAGCCCGTCGCGGGTGTGCCGCTCACCGGGGCCGCGCAGGACGCCCGAGCTCCGCAGGGCGCCGACGAGCAGCCGCCGGGCGAAGACCTCGGTCTCCGTGGCCGCCGGGCCGCCGGGCGCGGGCCCGGCCAGCGGTTCCCGGCCGGGGGCCAGCAGGGCGGACGGCGCGGGACGCTCCGGCTGCGCCCGCAGCACCGTGTCCGCGTCGACGCCGAGACCGGCGAGGATCTTGGGGTCGGCCTTGACGACGAGTACCCGCGGCAGCCCGCCCGAGAGCACCCGCTCCACGGCCGCCATGCCCTCCTCGGCGCCGATGGGCCGGATGCCCGCTGCGGCGAAGCGGCCCAGGACGCGTTCCCTGTGGGCGTCGCCCGCGGCGTGCCAGTAGCCCCAGTTGACGGTGCGGACGGGGTAGGGCGCGGTGCGGGCCTCGGCGTGCGCCCACGCGTCGGCGACGTGGCAGCCCGCCGCGTATCCGGCCTGGCCGTGGTTGCCCTCCAGGGTGACCGCCGAGGAGTACAGGAGCACGAAGTCGGGCCGCTCGCCGCGCAGGGCGTGGAACATGCTCCACACCGTGTCCGCCTTGGCGTCCAGGGCGGTGCGCAGCTCGGCCTCGGAGAGGTCCCTGATGGGCTTGTCGACG
Organism: Streptomyces sp. NPDC050703; assembly: GCF_040654435.1. Taxonomy (NCBI): domain Bacteria; kingdom Bacillati; phylum Actinomycetota; class Actinomycetes; order Kitasatosporales; family Streptomycetaceae; genus Streptomyces; species Streptomyces sp. NPDC050703. Next base: position 70,149 of record NZ_JBFAHX010000019.1, on the reverse strand, counting down.
AGCACCATCGCGGAGTGGATGACGCCGTGGAGCGCGCCGAAGCGGTCCTTGGCCCCGTCGATCACCTGGCGGAGGGCCACCGGGTCAGCGGCGTCACACGGTACGTACGACACCTCGGCGCCCAGCTCCTCCAGCGCCGCGAGGTCGGCGCGGCGCCGCTCGTCCGGTGCCCCGCGGCCGACGAGGACCAGGCGGGCGCGGTAGGTGCGGGCCAGGTGCCGGGCGGTGTCACGCCCGAGCACCCCGAGGCCGCCGATGACGAGGTAGACGCCGCCCGTGCGGAAGCGGGTCGGGGCAGCGGCCGGCTCCACCGCTTCGAGGCGGCGGACGCGCCGTACGCCGCCGCGCAGCGACACGGCACGGACCTTGGCGAGCGCCGGCTCGTGGACCAGGGCGGCGACACCGGCGTCGAGTTCGTCGCCGCGCACGTCGAGGCAGGCGGCGGAGAGCCGCGGGAACTCCTTCGCCGCGACCTCGCAGTAGCCGATGAGCCCGGCGGCCGTGGGGCGCACCGCGTCGTCGTCGCCGAGCGGCAGGCCGTCGGCGGTGAGCACCTTGAGGGCCAGGGGCCTGTCGAGCGTGCCCGCGCGGTCGAGGGCGCGGATCAGCCGGTGCAGCGAGACGGTGCCGCGGTCCTGCGCCGCGTGCAGCCCCGCCCGGTCCTCCACGGGTCCGTCCGTGCCGCCGGTGCCCAGGAAGTACACCAGGTCGAGGTGGGGGACGCGGGCCAGGAGTCCGTCCGTCGCGCGCTCGTCCAGGCCGCCTTCGCCGATGGTCAGCCGGACGTGTTCGGCGTCCGGGTGGGCCGCGCGCAGGGCGTCCGCCCGCGCCGCCCCGTCCTCGCCCGTGACGGTCAGGACGGCCCGGGGCGCCGCGGTGCCCGCGGTGACCGGGGGCGCCACCGCCCAGCGGGGCCGGTAGTCGATGGACGGCTCCGGCCTCAGCTCCCGCAGGGCGAGGCCGACGACGCGTACGCACACGTGGCCCCCGGTGTCGGTGACGGTGACGTCGAACCGCCGCGCGCCCAGGTCGCGGACGTGGGACCAGCCTTCGTCGGGCAGGGCGGCGTGGATCTCCACCCGGTCCGCGGCGAACGGCAGCAGCGGCCGGGCGCTCGCGCCGCTGTCGGCGAGCAGCAGGGCCAGCGGGTGCAGCGCGGCGTCGAACGTGCCGGGGTCCAGCGGGCCGGGGGCCAGCGGGCCGGGGGCCGCGCCGGAGTGCCCGCGCGGTCGGCTCAGCCGGGCGAGGGCGGTCCCCTCGCCGGTCCACGCCCGCGTCACGCGCCGGAAGTGGGGGCCGTAGGGCAGACCTCGCCCGCGCAGGCCCTCGTACAGCTCCTCGTGGCCGACCTCGCGCGGGCAGTCCGCCTTGATCAGGTCGATGGGAAGGGGTGCGGGGCGGTCGGGCGCGGAGGCGAGGACCTGGCCGAGCGAGAACACGGGGCCGCCTTCGCCGGTCGCGCCGTCACCGGCCGGGGCCGCGCTCAGGCGGTAACCGAGCGCCGGGGCGGCGTCCGGCTCGGTCGTCAGGGCGACTTCGGTACCGGTGTCCGGCACCGTGAGCGGGGCGAGCCAGCGCACGTCGCGGAAGACGCGCGCCGCGTCCGCGCCCAGGGTGCGGGCCACCAGGTCCAGGTGGCCGACGCCGGGCAGCACGGCACGGCCGCCGACCACGTGGTCGCGGACGACCGGGTCGGTGGGCGCGAGCGTCAGGGTGCTGCTCACCGGCTCGGGCCGCGCGGGCCGTGCCGCCGTCGGTGAGGGCGGGGGCGGCACCTCCGGCTGTTCCGTACGGGTGACGGGCAGCCAGTGGCGCCGGCGCTCGAACGGGTAGCCCGGCAGCGGCAGCGTGCGGCACCCGGCCGCGGTGAACTCCTCCAGGGCCGTCCACTCCGCGAAGGCGCCGGAGACCCAGAGCCTGGCCAGGCGGGTGTGGTCGCCGGCGGCGGCGAGCGTCCGCAGGAAGTCCGGGCCCGCGCCGTCGGTGAACACGTCGGCCAGCGCGGTCTGCCGGTCGGCGTTGCCGGTGATGACCGAGGGGACGCTCGCCCCGTCGGCGAAGGCGGCGAACGTGTCGGCGGCGTCGTCGATGTCGGCCGCGGTGAAGGCCAGGCGTTCGGGCAGCGCCTCGCGGCCGACGCGCAGGGTGTGGCCGGTGTCGGCGAGGGAGGGGCGCTCCGCGCGCAGATGGGCGGCCATCTCGGCGGCGTAGGCGCGCAGCCGCTCCGGGCCGCGCGCGGAGAGCACGAGCAGTTCGGGACCGCCGGACGGGGCGGCGGGCCGCTCGTCGGGGGCGCGGTACTCCTCCAGGATCACGTGCGCGTTGGTGCCGCCCGCGCCGAACGAGCTGACGCTCGCCCTGCGCGGCTGCTCCACCGGCACCCCGGCCACCTCGGTGACGGGCCGCGCCCAGTCGGTGAGGGTGCGCTGCACGCGGAACGGCGACCGGGTGAAGTCGATGATCGGGTTGGTCTCCTCGGAGTGCAGCGAGGGCACCAACTGGCCGTGGGTGAGCTGGAGCACGGCCTTGGTGACGCCCGCGATGCCCGCGGCGCCCTCCAGATGGCCGATGTTCGACTTCACGGAGCCGAGGGCGATGGCGCCCGGCTCCCGCGCGGCCCCGGCGAATGCCTGCTGGAGGGCCGTGTGCTCGATGGGGTCGCCGAGGGCGGTGCCCGTGCCGTGTGCCTCGACGTAGCCGATGGTGCGCGGGTCGATGCCCGCGCGGTGCAGGGCCTCTTCGACGAGGGCCTGCTGCGCCTGGGGGTTGGGCACGGTGTAGCCGCCGGTGCGGCCGCCGTGGTTGACCGCCGTCGCCTTGATGACCGCGTGGATGTGGTCGCCGTCGGCGACGGCCTCCGAGAGCCGCTTGAGCAGCACCGCGCCCACGCCCTCGCCCGGCACGTAGCCGTCGCCTCCCGCGCCGAAGGAGCGGCAGCGGCCGTCGGTGGAGAGCATCCGCATCCGGCTCAGGTGGACGTACTTCGACGGGTGCGCGGAGACGTTGACGCCGCCCGCGAGGGCGTAGCGGCACTCCCCCCTGCGGACGCTCTCGCAGGCCTGGTGCAGGGCGACGAGCGAGGCCGAGCAGGCGGTGTCCACGACGACGCTGGGGCCGCGGAAGTCGCCGAAGTAGGAGACCTGGTTGGCGATGGCCGAGCGGTTGGCGAGGACCGTGTGGTGGTTGCCCCGCGCGGACTCCTCGGCGGCGAGCTGGGCGTAGTCGCCCCACATCACGCCGGCGAAGACGCCCACGTCGCGGCCCTGGCCCCCGAAGCGGGGACGGGGCAGGCGCGAGGGCGGGTAGCCGGCGTTCTCCAGGGCCGACCAGGCGGCTTCAAGGAACAGGCGTTCCTGCGGGTCCATCAGCTTGGCCTGCGAGGGCGGGATGCGGAAGAACAGCGAGTCGAAGGCGTCGACGTCCGCCAGGAAGCCGCCCCACTTGCCGTAGCTCGCGCCGGGGGCGGCGTGGTCGTCGGCGAAGTGCGCGTCGGCGTCCCAGCGGTCGCGGGGCACCTCGGTGACGGCGTCGTGGCCCCGGCGCAGGTTCTCCCAGAACTCCGCCAGGTCGCGGGCGTGCGGGTAGCGCCCGCCGATGCCGATGACGGCGATGTCGTCGTCGCCCGCGGGTTCCCGCCGGGGCGGGGCGGGGGCGGCGGGGGCGGCGGGCCGCTCCTCGGCGGTGACCGGGAGCGTGCGGGGCGCGGCCTGGCCGGGGAACAGCCGCCGGGCCGCGTCGGGGTGTTCGTCCAGGAGGTGGGCGGCGAGGTCGTGCACCGTGCGGTACTCGAAGAGCAGGGTGCCGCGGGCGCCGGGGAAGTCCCTGTCCAGGTGCTCGTTGGTCTCCATGACCAGCACGGAGTCGAGGCCGTAGGCGTCCAGGGCGGTGTGGTCGTCGATGCGCTCCGCCGCGAGGCCGAGCACCTGGCCGAGCAGGCCCCGTACGTGGTCCCGCATGCGGTCGAGCAGGGCGGGGGCGGGCAGGGCGGAGGCGGGTGTGGCGGGCGGCGGGGCCGCCTGGGGCGCGGCGGCCGGTACGGCATCCGCGCGGGGCGTGAGCGCCGAGTCCACGGCCACGGGGTCGCCGACCGCGGGCACGAGCCGGACACGGCCCGTGCGCCAGGCCAGTTCGAGGGCGCGCATGCCCTCCTCCCCGGTGAACTCCCGCATGCCGGTGCGGTGGCGGTACCCGGCGCGCTCCTGCTCGCCCATCAGGGCGTCCACGCCGCCGATCCGCCAGAGCGGCCAGGCGAGGGACAGGGTGCGGCCCGAGGCGCGGCCCTCGCGGACCCTCAGGTCGCGCAGCTCCGCGTAGGAGTCGAGGAAGCGGTTCGCCGCCGCGTACGCGCAGGCCCCGAAGTCGCCGACGACCGAGGCGATGGAGGAGAAGACCACGAACAGGTCGAGCGGTTCGTCGGCGGTGAGCGCGTCGAGCAGCCGGACCCCGTGCGCCTTCACGGAGAGCAGTCCGGTGAAGCGCGCGGCGTCCGCTTCGAGCAGCGAGCACTGGTCGGCGGCGCCCGCGAGGTGGAAGACGCCGTCGAGGTGCCCGAAGCGCTCCTTGGCGCGCGCCACCGCGTCCCGCATGCCCGCCGCGTCGGCGGTGTCGGCCGCCGCGAGCAGCACCTCGCCGCCGAGCGCGGCGAGCCCGTCGGCGGCCTCGCGCGCCGACGGCCGGTCGGCGGAGCGGCTGACGAGCACGAGCCGCGCCCGGTACGTGGACGCCAGGTGGCGGGCCAGCTCAAGGCCGATGCCGCCGGTGCCACCGGTGATGAGGTAGGTCCCGCCCCGCTTGAGCGGGACGGCGGCCCCGGCGCCCGTCGTCTCGGCCCTGCGCAGGACGCGGACCTGGCGGCCCGCCGCCGAGTGGCGGATCTCCGCCCCCGTGAGGCGTCCGCCGCGCGCCAGCTCGGCGTCCAGCAGAGCGGGCAGCTCCGGCCCGCCGGAGCGGGCCACGGTGAAGAGCTCGAAGCGCGGCAGCACGCCGGCGAGGGAGAGCGCGAAGCCCGCCACGGCCTCCTGTTCGGGGCGCGGGCCGTGCTCCGTGCCGTCGAGTACGTAGGCACAGCGCACCCGGCCGGGGAGGCGGACGGCGTCCAGGGCGAGGGCGAGGGAGCGCAGGGAGCCCAGTCCGCGCGCGAAGGCGCCGTCGAGCGCGGCCTCCGCCTCGGTGGTGGCGCCCGCCCGCCCGTAGTCGACGGGCTCGGCCGCCAGACCCCACAGGTGGACGACGTCGAGCGAGCGGACGCCGTCCCGTGCCAGGTCGGTGAGGAGGCGCTCGAAGTCACCGGGCCGCGTGGGGTCGACGCCGTACCGGTCGGGCCCCGTCCTCGCGTACTCCGGCGCCACGCGTACGTCGATGACGCGCCGCGCGCCGGCCCGCCCCGCATGGCTACGGGCCACCTCGTCGTCGTCCCCGAGGACGAGCACGGCGTCGGCGGCGGGAGCGGTGCCCGGCACGAGGTCCTGGTCCTGCCAGGTCTGCTCGTAGAAGAACGGGGTGTCCTCCCGCGTCAGACGGCGTCCGCCGAAGTGGTCGATGCGGACCAGCTCGGCCCCGGCGTCGTCGAGTATCCGCACGTCGAACCGGCGCGGTCCGGAGTCGTCCCCCGTGTGACGGGCGGGCACGGCGTGCGCGTGGCACCTGCGCGGCAGCCCCCGCGGAGCGCGGATCTCCAGCGCGCCGAGGTGGAACGGCACCGCCAGGCTCCCGCTCTCCTCCGGCGAGGGGCGGTCGGCCCAGTGGCAGGCCCGCAGCGCGCCGTCGAGCAGCGCGGGAGGCAGCAGGCAGTCGCCGTCCGCCTCGGGCAGCGTGAGGGTGAGGAGCGCGCCGCCGTCGCCGAACCTGGCCTCCTCGATGACGTCGAACGCGGGCCCGTAGGCGAAGCGCGCGCCGTCGTAGGCGGCCAGGACCGCCGTGCGGTCGCGGACCTCGGGGCAGCTCGCGCGCAGGGCGGCGAGGTCGGTGGGGCCCGCGGGCCCGGCAGGGTCCGCGGGGTGCGTGTCCACCGTGCCGCGCACGTGGACCGTGCGCTCGCCGCCCTGTTCCGTCCAGACGGTGAAGGCCGGTTCGCGGCCCGCCCGGTCCTGTCCGCCGTCGGTGCGGGTCAGGCCGACGTACACGTCGACGGGGTGTCCGTCCTCGATCACCACCGGCCGTCCCCACAGCACGTCGCGCAGGCCGAGTGCGTCGCCGGGACCGGCGAGACCGGCCGCCGCGCGCGCCATCTCCAGGCAGACGGCCCCGGCGAGCAGGGCCCGTCCCTCGATGACGTGGTCGCGTACGAGGGGTTCGCCGGCCCGGAAGGTGCGGCGGAAGCGGATCTCGTCGAGGGTGGACTCGTTGGCGTCGAGCAGCGGGTGGAGGCGGGCGGGAGCACCGCCCTCGCCCCGGTCGGCGGCGGGCACCCAGTAGCGCTCGCGGGCGAAGGGGTAGCGCGGCGCGGGGACACGGCGGGGCTTCGGGCCGCCGGGGGCGACGGCGCTCCAGTCGGCCGAGCCGTCACGGGTCCAGCGGGCGGCGACACGGAGAGCCTGGCCGTGCTCCCCCGGCGGCTCGGACCCGAGGGAAGCGCTGGTCACGAGCCCGGGGCACGGAGAGCCCTGCTGGAAGGCGCGGAGCGCCCTGATGAGGGCCGCGCCGTCGTCGGCGACCACGGCGAGGCGTTCGTCCATGACCTCGCGGCCGTGCTGGAGCGTGTGGGCGAGGTCTTCGGCGCGTACCGCCTCGCGTTCGGCGAAGTCGGCGAGCCGGCCCGCGTAGACGCCGAGCCGTTCGGTGTCGCGTGCGGAGAGCGGGAAGACCAGGGGCCGCGCGAAGCGCTGCCCGGCGACCGGCAGTTCGGGGCGCTCGGGGCCGTCGCGGTACTCCTCGACGACGAGGTGCGCGTTGGAGCCGCCCGCGCCGAACGAACTGAGCCCGGCGCGGCGCGGGGCGGGGCCGTGTTCCCCGGCGGGCGCCGGCCAGTCGGCGGCCTCGCGCTGCACGCGGAACGGGGAGCGCCCGAAGTCGATGTTGGGGTTCGGCTCGTCGGCGTGGAGCGAGGGCACCAGACGCCGGTGCTTGAACTGGAGCAGCACCTTGGTGAGTCCGGCGATCCCGGCCGCCGATTCGAGGTGGCCGATGTTGGACTTCACCGAGCCGATGGGCCACCGCGGCTCGGGCCGGCCGCGGCCGGTGGCGTCCGCCTTCGGCGCGCCGAAGACCTTGGTGAGCCCGGCGATCTCGATCGGGTCGCCGAGGGACGTGCCGGTGCCGTGGGCCTCGACGTATCCGATGTCGGCCGGTTCGAGACCGGCCACGCCCAGCGCGCGGCGCACGGAGTCGGCCTGCGCGTGCGGGCTCGGCACGGTGTATCCGTTGGTCCTGCCGCCGTGGTTGACGGCGTGTCCCCTGATCACCCCGTAGATGTGGTCGCCGTCGCGCTCGGCGGCGGCCAGCGGCTTGAGCAGCACCACCCCGACACCCTCGCCGGGCACGTAGCCCGTGCCCCCGGCGCCGAAGGCACGGCACCTGCCGTCGGCGGAGACGAAGCGGCCCTGGCTGAGGAAGACGTACTTGTAGGGGTGGAGGGAGAGGTTCACCCCGCCCGCGACCGCCACCTCGCTCTCGCCGCCGCGCAGGCTCTCGCAGGCCAGGTGGATGGCGGTCAGCGAGGACGAGCACATGGTGTCGAGCGCGATGCTGGGCCCGTTGAGGCCCAGGGTGTACGAGACGCGGTTGGCGATGGAGGCGAACGACGAACCGGTGACCCTGATGCCGCCGCGCTCGGCGTCCGCCGCGCCGTAGAGCTGGTACTCGCCGTACATCACACCGACGAAGACCCCGACCGGGCGGCCGGAGAGTTCGTCCCTGCGGTAGCCGGCGTCCTCGAACACGTGCCAGGCGTTCTGCAGGAACAGGCGCTCCTGCGGGTCCATCAGCTCCGCCTCGCGCGGCGAGATGCCGAAGAACAGCGGGTCGAAGCGGTCCACGTCGCGCAGGAAGCCGCCCCACTTGGAGAAGGCGCGGCCGGTGGCCGAAGGGTCGGCGTCGAAGTAGCGGTCGTGGTCCCAGCGGTCGGCGGGGATCTCGGTGACGCAGTCCCGTCCCGCGGCGAGGTTGTCCCAGAACTCGTCGACGTCGTCGGCCATGGGGTAGCGGCCGGAGAGGCCGATGACGGCTACGGCGTGGGCGTCGTCGGGGGAACCGGCCGGGTGTGGGGCCGGTTCCGGGGCCCGCTCCTTGAGCGCCGGCCGGGTCGCGGGGCGGTCGGCGGCGGCGTCCGCCGGTGCGGTCCCGCCCGCCGGTCCCTCGCCCGCCGGTCCCTCGTCCGTCGCCGCCAGTTCCCCGAGCCGTTCGGCGTAGTCGGCGGCGAAGTACTCCGCCAGCTCCTCCAGCGTGGCGTACTCGAAGAACAGCGTCTTCGGCAGGTCGTCGAAGTGCCGCTCCAGCTCCGCGTTGAGCCGGGTGATGACCAGCGAGTCGATGCCGTAGCGGTCGAACGGCACCCGCGGGTCGATCTCCCGCACGTCCAGCTTCGTCCGTTCGGCGAGCAGCCGCCGCAGGAAGCCCGTGGCCCACTCGGCCAGGCCGGTGCCGGAAGGCCCCGCGCCCGTCGCTCCCCCGGCCGCGACGGCCTTGCGCACGGGGGCGGGTTCGAGCGCCGCCGCGACCCGGGCCAGGTCCCCGTGGCCGACGAGCAGCGCGCCGCCGTCCTGCCGCAGCGCCGCGTCGAAGGCGGCGAGACCGGCGTCCGTGGGCATCGGTGACAGGCCCGTACGGTGCCGCAGTGCCCGCACGGCGTCCTCGTCCTGGCGCATGCCGCCCGCCGTCCAGAGCGGCCAGCCGAGCGAGAGCGTACGGCCGGAGCGGCTGCCCGCGGCCACCCGGGCGCGGCGGCGCTCGGCGAAGGCGTCGAGGTAGGCGTTGGCGTACGCGTAGTCGCTCTGGCCCGCGTTGCCGAACGCGGCGGCGACGGAGGAGAAGCAGACGAAGAAGTCCAGCGGGTCGTCGGCGGTGAGCCGGTCGAGGTGCTCGGCGCCGAGCGCCTTGGGGCCGACGACCCCGGTGAACTCCTCCCAGTCCTTGTGCAGCAGATAGGCGTCGTTCAGCGTGCCCGCCGCGTGCACGACCCCGCGTATCGTCCCGTGCTCGGCGCGGACGGACGCGACGGCGTCGCGCAGGGCCGCCTCGTCGGTGACGTCCGCGCGGCGGAAGGTGACGTCGTGGCCCGCGGCCCGCAGGGCTTCGACGCGACGCGCGGCGGCCGGGGCGGGCGTCGACCTGCCGAGCAGGACGAGCGGGCCCCCGGTGCGCGCGGCGAGGTGTTCGGCCAGGGTCAGACCGAGGCTGCCGGTACCTCCGGTGACCAGGCACGCGCCGCCCCGGGGCGGTGTGCCCGCCTCCCCGGTCCCGGCGGCGGTGGGCGCGGCTTCGGTCAGCCGCCGGTGGCGCCGCACCTGCCGGACGCCGCCCCGGTGCCGGGTCTCGGTCTCCCCGTCGTCCAGGCGGGCGAGTTCGCCGGCGAGCGCGGGCACGAGCGGCGTCGCGGCGTCCAGGCCGACCAGGCGGTGGGTGAGGCGCGGGTTCTCCAGGGTGACGCTGCGCGCGAGTCCGGCGAGGGCGGCGTCGGCGGGGTCGGCGCCGTGCGTGTCGGTCCGGTGGGCGACGAGCAGCGCGGTGCGGTCGCCGCCGCGGCGCGCGAGCAGCGCCTTGGTCAGGGCGAGGACCGAGCGCGCGCCGTCGTGGCCGTGGCCCTCCTCGGTCGCGCGCCAGGTGTGCAGCACCGCGGCAGGGGTGCGGCCGGTCTCGGCGAGCCGGTCGAGGAGCGCGGCGAAGTCCTCCTGGCGGTAGGGGTCAACGGTGTAGTGGTCGCCGTCCACCTGCGTGAACTCCTCGCCGGGCGTGGCGACGACCACCGCGGGGCCCGCGTCACCGGCGCCCCGGAGCGCGTCGCGCAGGGCGGGGTCGTGCGCGAGGAGGAGCCGCGGGCCCGCGGGCGGTGCGGCCGGGGCCTCGGCGGCGCTGGTCTCCCAGGCCGCGGCGAAGAGGGCGGTCCCGGGCTGCTCGTGGCCGGGCCTCAGGGTCCGTACGGACAGGTCGCGCAGGCGGGCAAGGAGCCGTCCCCCGGTGTCCAGGAGGTCGATGTCGGCCTTGGTCTGCTTCTCCCCGGCGCCGTGGGCGGGCAGCGTGACGTGTGCGAGGCAGTGCCGGGGCAGCGGGTGGAGCACGTCGAGGGCGCCGAGGGCCAGCGGCAGGTACGTGGTGCCGTCGTCCTCGCGGGCGGCGAGCAGGCCCACCACCGCGTGCAGGGCGGCGTCGAGCAGCGACGGGTGCAGGACGAAGGCGTCGGCGGTCCGGTCCCCCGCGGGGAAGGGTCCGTCGGGCAGTTCGAGGACGGCCAGGGCCTCGTCACCGCCGCGTCGCAGCTCGCGCAGGGAGCGCATGGCGGGGCCGTAGTCGAGGCCGCGGGCCCGCAGCAGGTCGTAGAGGCCGGCGGCGGCGAGGAGGTCGGGGCAGCGTTCCGCGATGGCGGCCGGGTCCGCGGGGGCCGGGGCGTCGGCGGGGTCCGTGGCGGACAGTTCGCCGCGGGCGAAGACCTCCGGCTCACCCGAGGCCGTCGCGGTGCGGTCGGTGATCGCGAACCGTGCGGCGTCCCCGTGCGGGGTCAGCTCGACGTGCACCGTACGCGGTCCGTGCCCGAAGGACAGCGGCCGCTCGAAGGAGACCCGGGCCAGGGTCCGCGCGCCCGGGGGCAGGGACAGGGCGCCCGCGGCGCGCGCCATCTCCAGGTAGGCGACGGCGGGCATGATGGCCCTGCCCTCGACGCGGTGGTCGGCGATGTAGAACTCGTCGCCGGTCAGGGTGGTGGCGTAGCGGTGCTCGGCCAGCGTCGAGACGTTGGCGCCGATGAGCGGATGCGGGCCATCGGCGGTGGCAACCGCGGTCTCCGGGGGCGGTTCGAGCCACACCCTGCGGCCCTCGAAGGGGTACGTCGGCAGCGGGACGCGGCGGCGCCGCTCGCCGGCGTAGAACTCCGCCCAGTCCACCTCCGCGCCGTCGAGCCACGCGGTGCGCACGGCGTCCAGGAGCGCGCGGTCCGTGAGCTGCGGGTCCGGCGTGAACGGCCGCTGCCCGTCGGCGGCCGGGGCCTCACCGGCCGGGCGGCCGGGTTCGGCGCGCGCCGCACGCAGGGCGCGTACGGCTCCGGCGGGGTCGGCGCAGATCACGGCGCGCCGGTAGCGGTGGGCCCGGCGGCCCATGGCGAGGGTGTACGCGGCGTCCGCGATGTCGGTGCCGGGGGCGGCGTCGAAGTGGTCGGCGAGGGCGTCGGTGAGGGTGTCGAGGGCGGTGGGCGTCCTGGCGGAGAGCACCAGGAGCTGCTCCTCGCGCGGGGAGGGCTCGCCCGGGCCCTGCGCGGGGGCCTCCTGGAGGATCGCGTGCGCGTTGGTCCCGCCGATGCCGAAGGAGCTGACGCCGGCCCGCAGCGGTCCCTCGCCCGTCCAGGGTTTGGTCTCGGTGTTGACGTAGAACGGGGTGGCGGCGAAGTCGATGGCCGGGTTGGGCCGTTCGTAGTGGAGGGTGGGCACGAGGGAGCGGTGGCGCAGCATCAGCGCCGTCTTGATGACTCCGGCGACGCCCGCCGCGGCGTCCAGGTGGCCGACGTTGGACTTCAGGGAGCCGATGGCGCAGAAGCCCGTGCCGGGCGTGGAGCGGCGGAACGCGTCGGTGAGCGCGGAGACCTCCACGGGGTCGCCGAGGCGCGTCGCGGTGCCGTGCGCCTCGACGTACGAGACGCTGCCGGGGTCGGTGCCCGAGACGGCGTGTGCCTCGGTGATGACGGCGGCCTGGCCCTCCTTGCCGGGGGCGGCGTAGCTGACCTTCAGGGAGCCGTCGTTGTTGGTGGCGGTGCCCTTGATCACGGCGTGGACCGTGTCGCCCGCGTCGAGGGCGTCTTCGAGGAGCTTGAGGACGACGATGCCGACGCCGTTGCCGAGGACGGTGCCGCCGGCGTCCGCGTCGAAGGTGCGGACCCGCCCGTCGGGCGAGAGGATCGCGCCCTCCTCGTACAGGTAGCCGCGCGCCTGCGGCAGCTTGACCGTCACGCCGCCCGCGAGCGCCATGTCGCACTCGCCGTTGATGAGCCCCTGGCAGGCGAGGTGGATGGCCACGAGCGAGGTGGAGCAGGCCGTCTGGACGCTGTAGCTCGGTCCGCGCAGGTCGAGCTTGTAGCTGACGCGGGTGGCGAGGAAGTCCTTGTCGTTGCCGACCATGACCCGGAAGTGGTCCGAGGTGGCGGTCTGGTCGATGCTCGGCAGGACGTACCGCTGGAGGTAGGTGTTGATGGCTGCGCCGCCGTAGACGCTGATCAGCCCGTCGTAGCGGCGCGGGTCGTAGCCGGCGTCCTCCAGGGCCGTGTGGCAGCTCTGCAGGAAGAGGCGCTGCTGGGGGTCGATGACCTCGGCCTCGGCCGGGGTGAACTCGAAGAAGCCGGTGTCGAACAGGTCGACGTCCGGCAGGATGCCGTGGGCCCGTACGTAGGCGGGGTCGGCGCGCAGCGCCTCGGGAACCCCGGCGGCGGCCAGCTCCTCGTCGCTGAACCGGGTGATGCCCTCGCGGCCCGCGCGCAGCAGCTCCCAGAATTCCCCCACGCTGTCGGCGCCGGGGAAGCGCCCGGCCATGCCGACGATGGCGATGTCGTTCCCTGACACCTCGGTGGCGTCGTGCGAACTCACGGTCGTTCCCTCTTCCCTTGCTGCTCGGCTCGGAGTGCGGCTGCCGCTCGGTGGCCCGGTGTGCGTGCGCCGGTTCGGCTCAGAGCGCGGCGAACGCCGCCGCGCGGTCGCGCAGCAATGCCGCCGTCTCGGTCATCAGCTGCTCGGCGATCGCGTCGACGTGGCGCGACTGCCAGGACTCCAGGACGGTGCCGCGGGCCCAGGAGTTGAAGGCGCCCATCGCGGGCCCGCAGTAGATCAGGTAGTCGACGGTCCTGCCGGGTTCGCCGCGTCGTGCGAGGTCGAAGCCGCGGTCGAGGTAGGTCTTGAAGGCGTCGGCCATCCGCCGCTTGGGGTCGCCGCCCGCGTCGGCGGACGGGAGCGGGCCGCGCAGGAACTTCTCCTCGATCTGCCGTCGGATCGCCGGGTCGACGGCGTCGAGGGAGTCGTGGCGGCGCCACAGGTCGTGCAGCTTTCCGGCGCGCGCCGGCAGGAACACGCCGCGCTTGACGACCTGGGCGCGTACGCCGAGTTCGAACATCTCGGCGGCGGGCGCGAGGGCCACGTCGTGGACGTCGAGCGACTGGAGCAGGTCCTTGACGGCCGTGCTGGTGTCCGCCTCGGGTGTGCACTGGTTGATGGACCCGGTGAGCAGGAAGTCCGCGCCGAGCAGGAACGCGGCGGCGGCCGCCTCCGGGGTGCCGATGCCGCCCGCGGCGCCGACGTGCACGCGCGGCCCTGGACCGGCCGCCGCGTCGCGCAGGCGGAGCACGGCGGGCAGCAGGGTGGTGAGGCCGCCCACGGCGTCGTACCAGCCGGAGCCGGTCTCCACGCACAGGTCGTCGGCGAGCGGCAGGTCCGCGTACCGCGCGGCGTCGTCCGCGGAGACCTGCCCCGACGCGACGAGTTCCCGGACGGTCGCGGGCGGGGCGGGTGCCAGGAAGGCGGCGGCCATGTCGGTGCTCGACACCTTGGCGAGCACCCGCCCGCCGCTGAGGCGGTACCTGACCAGGGCCGGGGTGATCCGCAGGAAGCCGGAGGCCTCGACGGTGCGGACGCCCTTGCGCAGGAAGAGGTCGACGAGGGCGGACTCGCGGTGCGGGTCGGCGTGCTGGTGCAGGAGGTTGGCGCCGTAGGGCCCGTCGGCGCCGAGGCCGGCGCGCACCGCGTCGAGCCCCGAGGCGACCTCGTCCAGGGAGAGCCCTCCGGTGCCGAAGAAGCCCATGCCGCCCGCCTTGGCGAGCCGCACCAGGAGGTCCGCGCCGGACACTCCGCCGTACATGGAGCCCGCGAGGTAGGCGTAGCGCAGGCCGTGGCGCTCGCGGAACGCGGCGGCGCCGAGGGAGGCGGGGCCACCGCCGGTCCGCGCCGCCACGGGCTCCGGTTCAGCCGTCGGAGGTTCCGCCACCACGGGCTCCGCGCCGGGCACCGGAGCTTCCGCCACCTGGGGTTCCGCGCCGGCCACCAGAGGTTCCGCCGTCAGCGGCTCCGCCTCCGCTCTGATCTTCGTGACGAGCTTGTCGAGGACCCGGCCGGGGCCCAGTTCCACGAACGTGAAGTCGCCCTGGCCCATGAGGTAGCGGATCGTGTCGGTCCACCGCACGGGCGAGGCGATCTGGCGCGCGAGCTGTCGCGCCACCTCGCCGGGGCGGTAGGGCCGGGCGTCCACGTTGGCGATGACGGGCACGGCCGGGTCGCGCAGGGTGAACCCGTCGAGGAAGCGGCCGAACTCCTCGGCGGTGTCCCGCAGGTAGCGGGAGTGGAAGGGCGCGCTGACGTTGAGCTGCACGTAGTGCGCGCCGAGCCCTTCGAACACCGGCTTGGCCGCGGTGATCAGCTCGGCGGGCCCGGCGAGGACGAACTGTCCCGGCGCGTTGTGGTTCGCGATGTCCAGGCCGGTCAGGCCGTTCTCGGCGAGGGCGCGCTCGACGGTTTCGAGGTCGCACTTGAGGACGGCCGCCATGCGTCCGTCGGCGGCGCGGCTCATCAGCTCGCCGCGGCGCGCGACCAGGCGGAGGCCCGTCTCGAAGTCGAAGGACCCGGCGGCGAACAGCGCCACGTACTCGCCGAGGCTGTGCCCGACGAAGCAGGCGGGCGGTCCGGGGTCCGCGCGCTGCTCGCGCAGCCAGCTGAGCGCGCTGACGACGTAGAGGGCGGGCTGGGTGAACCGGGTGAGCTTCAGCTCGCGGCGGGGGTCGTCGACGCACAGTTCGCGGATCGAGTAGCCGAGCACCGAGTCGGCGAGCGCGGTCTGCTCGGGGAACTCGTCGAAGAGGTCCTTGCCCATGCCCTTGGCCTGGCTGCCCTGGCCGGGAAATCCGTACACCTTCATGGAGCCGTCCTTGGTCACGGGGGTCTGACGACGGGGTTCGGCGGCCGGCACGGCGGCGCGCACGGCGGCGAGGGAGCGGACGTCGTCGCCCAGCGGGCTCAGCAGCGGCAGCGACCGGGAGCGCGACGACGCGGGCAGGCCGTTGCGGGCGAAGTTGTGCAGGGTGCCCGAGGGGCCGAGGTCCAGGTACTGGAAGGGGCCGCGCCGCTCCATCGCGGCCAGCGTCTCCGCGTACTCGATGGGCAGCCGGGCCGCCCGCCACAGGTGGTCGACCGTGACGCGGTCCACCTCGCCACCGGTGGCGCAGGAGACGACGGGGAGGCGCGGCGGGCGCAGCTCGGCCTCCGCCATGACGGAGCGGAACAGCGGCTCGCCGGAGTCCATCCGGCGGGAGTGGAAGGCGTACGGGACGGGGACGCGGTGGCACACCACCTTGCGGGCCCGCAGCTCCTCCTCGGCGGCCGTCAGGTCCTCGTGGGCGCCCGAGAGGACGAAATGCCCGGGGTAGTTGCGGGCGGCGACCTCGGTGCGCTCCCGCAGCAGCGGCACGCGTGCGTGCAGCGCCACGTCGTCCAGTACGGCGAGCATGCCGCCGCGCGGCGCGGCGCGCAGCGCGGTGGCCTGGCGGACGAGGAGCCGCAGGCACTCCTCGGCGTCCAGGACGCCCGCGAGCACGGCGGCGGTGAACTCGCCGAGGCTCGCGCCGAGCAGCAGACCGGGTTCGATGCCGTACGCCATGAGGGTCTCGGCGGCGGCGAGTTCGACCATGACGATCGCCGGGTGGGTGAAGGCGATGTCGTCGAACGGCGCGGCGCGCCCACGGCCCGGCGCGTAGAGGGCGGCGAGCACGGATTCGCCGAGCTCGTCGGCCGCCGCCGCGTCGAGGCGGTCCATGACGCGGCGGAAGACCGGTTCCGTCTCGTACAGGGCCGCTCCCATGCCGCTGTACTGCGAGCCCTGGCCGGAGAACTGGAAGACGACGGGGCGGTTCAAGCGGGGTCACCGCCCTGCTGTGCGCGTATGTCGGCGACGCGGAACCCGCCCTCGTGGAAGACGCCGAGGCCGGGCGGGGCGGCGCGCTCCTCCAGGGCGGCGTCGGCGAGTTCGCCCACGGTCCTGTCGAGGCCGTCGAGCATGGCTTCGAGCACGCCCTGGAGCCCGAGCAGGAGCCGGGTCGCGGCGGCGTCGGTGACCTGGTCGCGGTGGTAGGACAGGTGCACGGTGACGACGTTGGTGGGGAAGACGTCGAGGCGGATCGGGAAGCCCATCTTGGAGACGAAGAACGCCGTGCCCGCGCGCTCCATGGTGTCCACGCCGACGTTCTGGAACACGATGTAGCTCTCGCAGGGCAGGGTGCCCTGCGGCAGGTCGCTCCAGCCGATGACGGTGTCCAGGGGAGTCGTCTCGTGGCCGCCCATCTCCACGAGGGCGTCGAGGACGTCCTTGAGGAACGCGCCCGCGTCGCCGTCGCGGTCGACGCGGGTGCGCAGCGGCAGGATGTTGAAGGCGGGGCCGACCATGGTGGAGAGCGCGTCGGGGTCGGCGACCGGTGAGGAGCGACCGGCGAGGAGCACGCCGTGTGTGACGTCGTCGCCGGCGGTGTACGCGGCGTTGACCAGTGCCCAGGCGCCCTGGAAGAGGGCGTTGAGCGGGAGGTGGGCGCGCTGGGAGAGGCGGCGCAAGCCGAGGGTGGTGTCCCGGTCGAGGGTGATGATCTGCCGTGCGCAGCCTTCCTCGGCGGGCTGTGCGGGCAGCGCGGCGCGCACCCCCGCGGACAGGGGGGTCGGCCGGGTGAGGCCGGCGAGGGCGCGCCGCCAGTAGGTCTCGGCGGTCCCCGCGGGCAGGGCGCGTACGCCTTCGACGAACCTCTTGAACGCCAGCCTCTCGGGCGCGGGTTCCGGTGAACGCCCGGTGGCCGCCGCGTCGAGCAGTTCCTGGAGCCGGTCGGTGACGATCTCGAAGCTCCAGCCGTCCAGGCAGAAGTAGTTCAGGCTCACCACGACGAGCGCGGTGTCCGCGTCGAGCAGGGCGACCAGGTAGCGCAGCCCTGAGGCGGTGCCGAGGTCCACGCCGCGGTTCCGGTCGGCGGCGAGGTAGGTCTCCAGGCGGGCGTCCTGCTCGGGTCCCGCAAGGCCGCGCCAGTCGGCGAAGGCCGTCTCGGGAGCGGCCTCCTCGTGCACCACCTGCACGGGTTCGGCGAGACCTTCCCAGGCGAAGGTGGTGCGCAGCAGCGGGTGCTCGGAGATGAGCTGCCGGAAGCAGTCGACGAAGACGTCCTCGCTGAAGTCGGAGACCGTCAGGAGCTGCATGCGGTGCACCAGGAAGAGGCCGGGTTCGGGGTGTGCGCGCCACTCGCCGAGTGCCCACTGCTGGAACGGCGAGAGCGGGTAGACGTCGAGGACGCCGGGCGCCTCGGACAGGTCGCGCAGCGCCGTGTCCGTGTCCGCGTCCCGGCCGGTGGCGGCCCGCCGTTCGGGGGCCGGGGTGTCGGCGGCGGCGCGCTGTTCGTCGAGCGCCGCGGCGAGCGCGGCGATCGTGCCGTGCCGGAAGACGAGCTGCGGGGCGAACTCCAGGCCGCGCTGCCTGGCCTTGGCGACGACGTGGATGGTGTGGATGGAGTCGCCGCCGAGCTCGAAGAAGTTGGTGTGCACGCCCACGTCGTCCACGCCGAGCACCTCCGCCCACAGCTCGGCGAGGACGTGTTCGGTGGGGGTGGTGGGCTCGGCGGCGGCGCCGTCGGCGTCGCCCTGTTCGGGGACGGGCGGCAGCGCGTCGCGGTCGAGTTTGCCGTTGACGCCGACCGGCAGGGCCCGCAGCGGCAGGAACGCGGCGGGCACCATGTAGTCGGGCACGCTGTCCTTGAGGAAGCGGCGCAGGTCGCGGACGAGTTCGGCGCCCGCGCGGTCGAAGGCGGGGTCGTTGGTGAGGGGTCCGGCGGGCAGGGTGTCCGTGAGGTCGAGGCGGTGGGTGCCGGTGCGGCTGAGCAGGACCGCGTAGCTGCCGTCGGTGGCGTCCGGCATCCAGGAGACGGTGACGGTGAGGCCGGTGTCGGCGCCGAGGCGCCACCACTCCTCGGGGTCCACGTAGCCGGCGGGGCCGGTCCCGGTGTCGCGGACGAGTTCGCCGACGATCTCCTCGGCGTCCTTGTCGCGCAGCAGGTCCCGCTTGGCGTTGACCGCGGCGAGGCGGGCGTTGGGCACGCCGCGCACCGCGAGCGCTTGGGGCCGCTCCTCGTCGAGGCGCCCGCGGACCTCGGCGAGGCTGCCGCCGTCGGCCCAGTCCAGTGTGACGACGTCGGTGTCGGGGGCGGTGTCCCGCGCCGTGACGTGCAGGACGGCGTCGTAGCGGTAGCGGGTCAGCTCGTTGTCGTGGCGGCCCCTGCGCAGCTGTACGTCGACGCCGCTGATGGCGGGCCGTTCCGCGCGCAGGGCGGTGAAGAAGGCGGGGTGGACGAGGAGTTCCTGCTCCTGGCGCGTCCTGCGGGCGATGCGACCACGCAGCCGCCCGGCGGGGAGCTTCGCCGTCGCGCGGCTCAGCTCGACGTCGGTGTGGAAGGTGTCGAGCAGGGTGAGGTTGCGCAGGTCGCCCACGAAGACGGCGCCGTCCCCGGAGAGGCTGTCCAGGGCCTGGCCGAGCACCGTGCGCAGGTAGGCGCCGTCGGGGAAGTACTGCGCGACGGAGTTGAGGATCACCACGTCGTACGGTTCGTCGCCGTCCCGTGCGCTCTCGTCGGCGGCGCGGTGCGAGAGCGTGACCCCGGCGAGTTCGGGGCGCTCGGCGATCAGCCGGGTGCGGACGAAGTCCAGGGCCGCCGCGGAGATGTCGGTGCCGTGGTAGCTCTCGCAGTGCGGGGCGATGCGGGAGAGCAGCAGGCCGGTGCCGCAGCCGATCTCCAGGACCCGGCGGGGCTTGAGGGCGAGGATGCGTTCGACGGTGCCGTCGACCCACTCCCGCATCTCCTCGGCGGGCAGCGGCTCACCGGTGTAGCTGCTGTTCCAGCTCACGATGTTGAAGTCCGCCTCGCGCGCGCCCGCGCCCTGCGCGTAGGCCTGGTCGAAGACCTCCGCCCACTCGGCGACCCGCTCGGCCATCGGGTCGTCGCCCCCGGCGGCGCGCGCGGCGGGCGCGGTGTCGGGCACGACGTAGGCGACAAGCTGCTTGTGGCCGGCCTCGCGCGGGTCGTCGCGGGTGACGACGGCGGCCTCCACGACGTCGGGGTGCCGGGTCAGGGCGGCCTCGACCTCGCCGGGTTCGATGCGGATGCCGCGCACCTTGACCTGGAAGTCGGCGCGGCCCCGGTACTCGATCGCGCCGTCGGGCAGCAGCCTGGCCAGGTCGCCGGTCTTGTACAGCCGCTCGCCGGGCGCGCCGAACGGGTCGGGGACGAAGCGCTCCTCGGTCAGTTCGGGCCGGTTGTGGTAGCCGCGGGCCACCTGGACGCCGCCGATGTGCACCTCGCCGACGACGCCGACCGGCACCGGTTCGAGCCGTTCGTCGAGGACGAGGACGCGGGTGTTGGCGATGGGGCGGCCGATGGGCACGGTGCCGCGCTCGTCGCCGGGCACGCACTGCCAGGCGGTGACGTCGACGGCCGCCTCGGTGGGCCCGTAGAGGTTGTGCAGCTCGGTGCCCGGCAGCTTGGCGAAGAACCGCTCCTGGAGGGCGAACGGCAGCGCCTCGCCGCTGCACACCACGCGCCGCAGGTCCGCGCAGCGCCCGGCGAGGCCGCCCTCGCCTTCTTCCTGGCCGAGGAAGACCTGGAGCATCGACGGCACGAAGTGGGCGGTGGTGATCCGCTCGGCGCCGATCAGTTCGGCGAGCCGGGCCGGGTCCTTGTGCTCGTCGGGCCCCGCGACGACGAGGGTGGCGCCGGTCAGCAGCGGCCAGAAGAACTCCCACACCGAGACGTCGAAGCTGAACGGCGTCTTCTGGAGGACCCGGTCGGTGGCGTCGAGCCGGTAGCGGTCCTGCATCCAGAGCAGCCGGTTGACGATGCCGCGGTGGGTGTTGAGGACACCCTTGGGCTCGCCGGTGGAGCCCGAGGTGTAGATCATGTAGGCGAGCGTGTCGGGGCCCGCCCCGTGCGCGACCGGCCCATCCGGTTCCTCGGCGATCTCCGCCCAGCGGGTGTCGAGGGAGAGCACCTGCGCCTCGGTGGGTGGCAGCGCGGCCCGCAGGTGCTCCTGGGTGAGCACGATCGCCGGTGCGGCGTCGTCGAGCATGAAGGCGCGGCGCCTCGCGGGGTGGGCGGGGTCGACGGGGACGTACGCGGCGCCCGACTTGAGCACGCCGAGCAGCGCGACGACCAGGTCGACCGAGCGCTCGGCGCAGACGGCGACGGTGCGCTCGGGGCCCGCGCCGCGGCCGCGCAGCCAGTGGGCGAGCCGGTTGGCGCGGCGGTCGAGGTCCGCGTAGGTGACCTCTTCGCCGCCGAAGACGACCGCGGGCGCGTCAGGGGTGCGCGCGGCCTGGTCGGCGATCAGGTCGTGCAGGCAGCGCTCCGCGCCGTCGAAGGTCTTCGCGGTGTCGTTCCACTCCTCGACGATGCGGCGGCGGTCGGCGTCGGGCAGTACGGGCAGCCGGGAGACGGCGAGGTCGGGCCCGGCCGCCGCGGCCTCCACCACGACGCGGAAGGCGTCCATGAGACGGCGTACGGTGCCGGGCTCGAAGACGTCGCGGTTGTACTCCACCTCCACCAGGAGTTCGTCGGCGCGGTCGACGACGCTGATCCACAGGTCGAACTTGGAGGTGCCGATCCGCACGCCCTCGATCGCCTCGATGACCAGTTCGTCGCCGGGCTTCATCTCCCTGGCGGGCAGGAAGTTGAAGCAGACCTGGAACAGCGGGTTCTGCGACAGGTACCGCTCGGGCCGCAGCGCGTCGACCAGGACCTCGAACGGCACCTCCTGGTGCTGCTGGGCGCCGTTGACGACCTCCTGCACCCGCCGCAGCACCTCGCGGAAGTCGGGGTCCCCCGCCAGGTCCGTCCGGTAGACGAGGGTGTTCACGAACATGCCGATCAGCGGTTCGATGTCGACGTGGGTGCGGTTGGTCACCGGGGAGCCGACGGGGATGCCGCTCTGGCCCGTGCAGCGGTGCAGGAGGACGTTCAGGGCGCCGAGCAGCACGACGAAGAGGCTGACGCCCTCGCGGCGGCAGAGCGCCTGGAGCTCGTCGCGCAGGGCGGCGGGGTAGACGTCCCTGAGGTCGCCGCCCTCGAAGGTCTGGACGGGCGGCCGCGGCCGGTCGAGGGGCAGCTCCAGGTTCTCCGTGCCCTCGCCCAGCTGTCCGCGCCAGTAGTCGAGCTGGCCCTCCAGGCGCTCACCGGAGAGGTACTCGCGCTGCCAGACGGCGAAGTCCGCGTACTGCACGGCCAGTTCGGGCAGCGGCGAGGGCCGGTCCGCGGCGAACGCCTCGTACAGCGTGAACAGCTCCTGCCAGAACAGGCCGAGCGACCAGCCGTCGACGACCACGTGGTGGGCGTTGAGGAGCACCACGTGCAGCTCGGGGGCGAGCCGGTACAGGGTGACGCGCAGGAGCGGGCCCCTCGCCAGGTCGAAGGGGCGGCGGCCGGCCTCGTACACCAGCGTGTCGAGCCGCGCCGGGTCGTCGGTGACGTCGACCAGTTCCACGGGGACGCGGACGTCGTCCACGATCTCCTGCCACGGCTCACCGTTCTCGCTGGGCAGCCGGGTGCGCAGCGACTCGTGCCTGCGCACCACCTCCTCGGCGGCCCGCTCCAGGACCTCGCGGCGCAGCGGCCCGCGGACGCGGAAGCTCATCGGGACGTTGTACGCGGGGCTGTCGGGCACCATCTGGTCGAGGAACCACAGGCGGCGCTGGGCGAAGGAGAGCGGCGGGCGGTCGTCGGCGGGGCGGCGCGGGATGCGGGTGGTCCCCGAGGTGCGGGCCTTGCCGCTCAGCTTCTCCAGCAGGGCCCGCTTCTGCGGGGACAGCCGCGCCTTGCGCGAGGTGGCGAGATCTTCGCGGGACATGCGGGGGAACTCCTTGGTGGTGTCGGCGGCGTCCTGGCCCTCGCCGGTTCACGCGAGCGGCGGGCGTACGGTCCGGTTCACGCGAGCAGGGTGGCGACGGTCTCCTCGGGCAGCTCGTCGATGCGCTCGATCAGCTCGGCCTCCAGCATCTCGACCATGTCGGCCAGGGTGCGGGCCTGGAACAGCTCCCCGAGGTCGAGCTCGAAGGGGAAGCCGCTCTTGAGGCGGGAGATGATCTGGGTCGCCAGGATCGAGTCGCCTCCCACCTCCTGGAAGTCGTCGTCCGGGCGGACCGTGGTGACGCCGAGCACGTCGCGCCACGCGTCGGCCACCAGCTCCTGGAGCGGGCCGCCCGACTCCTGCGCGCCCGACTCCTCGCCCGCCGGGGCCTCCGGTTCCGGGACGGGGGTGACGACGCCCGGGGCCGGACCGTCGGGCAGCACCGCCACGGGCTCACCGGAGCCGCGCGCGCCCTCCTTCTCCGCGAGGACGACCGCCTGGTACGCCTGGTCCTCGCGCACGGGGGCCGGCGAGAGGCTGCGGACCGCGCGGAACCCGCCGCGCTCCAGGGCCTGGCGCCACAGGGAGACGCTGAGCAGCGGGGAACCCGGCAGGCGGCAGTCGTCCTCGTAGGCCCACCAGCCGCCCATCAGGCCGAAGGTGAGGGTGAAGAAGTCCTGCGCCCGCGTGGTCTCCAGGAGGATCAGCACGCCGCCCGGGCGCAGGAGCTGCCGGGCGTGGGCCAGGGTGTCGTCGATGCCGCGGGTGGCGTGCAGCACGTTGCAGGCGAGGACGAGGTCCTGGCTGCCCGGCTCGAAGCCCTGCTCCACGGGCGGCGACTCGATGTCGAGCGGCGCGAAGGTGACATAGGGGTGGTCCTTGCCGTATTGGTTGCGTCCGTACTGGGTGAAGCCGCGCGAGATGTCGGTGTAGACGTAGCTGAGCCCGCCGTCCGTGCCGTCGAGGGCGGGCAGCACCTTGGCGGTGGTGCCACCGGTGCCCGCGCCGATCTCCAGGACGGAGACGGCGGCCCCGGGGTCGCGTTCGCGCCGGGCGCGGACATAGCGGGCGACGAGCCCCGCGACCAGGCCGTTGGTGTCGCCGTCGCTGTGGTAGACGGCCTCCACGGCGTCGAACGAGCCGCCGGGGAAGAGCACTTCGTGCGCCTTCTTGCGGCCGGTGAGGACGTCGGGCATCTCCTCCAGGCAGAGCGTCAGGAGGTGGAAGTACCCGTCCATCTCGGCGTACTCGGCGGTCACCTCGCGCCTGAGGGCCGCCAGTTCGCCCTCGTCCCACGTCAGCCGGCCGGGCTCGGCCACCAGGTCGGTGGTGAGCAGCTCCTCCCCCTCGGCGCGCAGGTAGCCGCCTTCGGTGAGGACGCCGAGGAGCCCGTGGAAGAGCGGGCGGTGCTCGTCCACGACGCCGAGTCCGGCCACCAGCTCGGCCTCCGTGTACCGCTCGCCGGCCGCCGCGAAGACGTCCATGCGGCGCAGCGAGGCGAAGAGCATCCTGCGGCAGACGGCGGTCAGTTCGCGCACCATCACGTCGGAGCGCAGCGCGGCTTCGAGGTCCGAGGCGGCCGGGTCGGAGCGCAGGTGTTCGGCGGCGGCCTCGTCGAGGTCGGCGAGGACGGAGGGGACGGCGTTCGCCGCGCACCCCGCATCCGTGCCGGCCTGCCCCGCGGGTCCCTGGGCGGTGCCGTCCGCCCAGACGTGCGGGAACACCTCGCGTACGAAGGGGTGCCCCGGCAGGGCGATGCGGCGGGGTGCCGTACCGGTGTGCAGGCGCGGCCAGTCCACCGCGGCTCCGGTGACCCAGGCCGCCGCGAACTCGTCGACGTCGCGGCCCGCGGGACCGGCCGCGGGGCGGCGCTCGGCGGCCCGGCCGCTGTAGGTGCCGGGCACCGCGGCGGCGCCGCCGGCGAACGCGTCGAGGCGGCCGAGCAGTTCACCGGTCGACGTGGCGGTGACGGCGAGGCGCTCGGCGAAGGCCTCACGTCCCACCTGCAGGGTGTACGCCACGTCCTGGATTGCGAGGTCCCCTGCCGCGCGCAGGTGGGCGGCGAGCGCGGCGGCCTTCTCGCGCAGCTGCTCCTCGCTCTTCGCCGAGAGCGGTACGACCATCCGGCGTCCGGATGGGGCCGGGGCCGCGGGGCGGTCGGCCACGTACTCCTCGATGATGACGTGGGCGTTGGTGCCGCTGTACCCGAAGGAGCTGACGCCTGCGACGCGGGGCGCCTCGCCCTCGCGGTCCCAGTCGGCCAGTTCGCGGCTGACGTAGACGGGGCTGTCCTCGAAGTCGGCGTGCTTGTTCTCGGTACGGAAGTTCGCCGCCGGGGGCAGTTTGCCGTGCCGCATGCACAGCAGCACCTTGATGGCGCCGAGGACGCCGGCGGCGCCCATGGTGTGCCCGATGTTGGCCTTCACCGAGCCGACGGCGCAGAACTGCCTGCGGTCAGTGAACTCCGCGAACGCCTCCGTGAGTCCGTGCACCTCGATCGGGTCGCCGAGGCTGGTGCCGGTGCCGTGCGCCTCCACGTAGCGCAGGCGGCCCATGTCGACGCCGCCGCGGCGGTAGACGTCGCGCAGCAGCGCGCTCTGCGCGGCGGAGCTGGGCGAGGTGATCCCGGAGGTGCGGCCGTCCTGGTTGGTGGCGCTGCCCCGGATGACGCCGAGGACCCGGTCGTTGTCGCGCACCGCGTCGGAGAGGCGCTTGAGGACGAGTACGCCGACGCCCTCACCGACGAGCATGCCGTCCGCGTCGACGTCGAAGGGGCGGCAGGCGCGGCCGGGCGAGACGGTGCCCAGGGCCTCCATGGTGACGAAGGTTCCGGGGTGGTTGGCCACGTACACGCCCGCGGCGAGCGCGAGGTCGGACTCGCCGTCGAGGAGCAGCCTGCGGGCGATGTCGACGGCGACGAGCGAGGACGAGCAGGCGGTGTCGACCGTCATCGCGGGGCCGCTGAGGTCGAGCTGGTAGGCGAGGCGGGCCGCCATGATGCTGGTGTCGGCGCCCATGAGGGCGTGCGCGGAGTACTCCGCCTGGGGTGCGAGCCCGGTGCTGCCGACGACGGTGGCGACCGCGCGTCCGCGCAGCGCGGACGCGTCCTGCGCGGCGTCCTCCAGGGCGTGGTAGCAGGATTCGAGCAGCACGCGCTGGGCGGCGTCCATGGCGGCGGCCTCGCGCGGCGCGATGCGGAAGAACGCCGGGTCGAAGCGGTCGCTGTCGGCCATGCGTCCGTAGCGCGGCGGCGCCGCGTCCGGGAAGTGCTCCTTGAGCAGGGAGAGCGCCACCGGGTCGTCGACCTCGGTGGTGCGGTCCTCGCCCGAGCTGATCACCTGCCAGAGCTCGTCGGGGTCGCCCGCGCCCGCGGCGCGGCAGTGCATGCCGATCACCGCGACGGCCTCCGGCGGCGCGTCGCGCCCCAGTCGGCCCGCCACGCGCGCGGTGAGCCCGTCGAGGTCGCCTGCCCCGCCGACCGCGTCGGTCGGGAGGGTGGTGCCGAACCGGGAGTTGATCTCCTCGGTGAGCGCCACGGCTGCGGCGAGGTCGAGACCCAGCTCATCGAAGGGCGTACGGGAGACCCGCTCGGGGGTGACGTCGAGGACACGGGCCGCGAGTTCCGACAGCGCCTGCTTGACGTGGGGCGACATTGACTCTGTATCTCCTTCAGCTCCGCGGGGCGCGCGGCTGCGCGGTGGTCTCGGCCAGGTGTGCCCGGTTGGTCCGCAGGCGGTCCTCCTCGGTGCCGGAGGCCGCCTTGCGCAGGCGGAAGAGGCGGCGTTCGATCCAGCCCCGCCGCAGTGGCTCCGCCAGGTCGGGGTCGGGGTGCTCGGCGGTTCCGTGGTCGACGCCCGCCTCCTCGACCACGAAGCGGTGGCGCGCGAAGAGCTCGGCCCAGGTGCGGGGGGTGGGGACGCTGATCCCGGCGCGGGCGTCCACCAGGTCGCCGCTGAGCGTGCACAGGTGGTCGGCGACGAGGAGTTGCCCGCCGTCCACGAGGGCCGCGTCGAGCCGGGCGAAGAGTGCCTGCTTGTCCTCCACCCGGTAGGTGGCGTCGATGCCGTACGCCAGGTCGTACTGGCCGGGGAAGGGGTCGAGCGGACCGCTCCGGTGGAACAGCACGACCCGCCCGTCGAGACCGGGCCGTCCGCCGGTCTCCCGCTGGGCGCGGTCGGCAAGCTCCTTGTCGGAGGT
Source organism: Streptomyces sp. NPDC050703 (assembly GCF_040654435.1). Taxonomy (NCBI): domain Bacteria; kingdom Bacillati; phylum Actinomycetota; class Actinomycetes; order Kitasatosporales; family Streptomycetaceae; genus Streptomyces; species Streptomyces sp. NPDC050703. The sequence goes on along the minus strand of NZ_JBFAHX010000019.1, from coordinate 43,930 downwards.
CACGCCGTGCGCGATGAGCGCGGGGTGCGCGTCGGCGAGACCGATGAGCGACGCGACGCCGCGGCAGCCGAAGTCGAGAACCGCACCGAGGTGCTCCAGGCCCGCGCCGGCGAGGAGGGTCTGGGGCGTGACGGGGGGCGGCTCGGCCGCGGGTAGTGCGGACGACGGCGTGGACGGAGGCTGCGGTGACGGTGCCAGCGGGGTCCGCGCCGGGGGTGGCGTGACTGTCGGCTGATCCGCCGGGGCCGGCGTAACCGTGGGATGTTCCGCCGGGGGCGCCTGCCGGGCGGCCTGCGGCGAACGCTCCTGCGGGGTCCGCGCCGGGGACGGCGTGACCGTCGGCTGATCCGCCAGGGGCGCCTGCCGGGCGGCCTGCGGCGAACGCTCCTGCGGGGTCCGCGCCGGGGACGGCGTGACCGTGGGCTGATCCGCCGGGGGCGTGTGCCGGGCGGGCTGCGGTGGCCGTGGCGTGGCGGTGGGCTGTGACGGCGTGGTGGCGGGAGTGGTCGCCGGTGCCGCCCCCTGGGTGGTCGTGGGCCGCGTACCGGCCTTGCCCCCGCTCGTCAGGCGCCGCCGCAGGTACGCGGCGAGCGGTCCCGGTGCCGGGTGGTCGAAGACCAGGGTCACCGGCAGGCGCAGGCCCGTCGCGCGGTTGAGGCGGTTGCGGAGTTCCACGGCGGTCAGGGAGTCGAGGCCCAGTTCGACGAAGCCGGTGTCCGGGCCGATGGTGGCGGGGTCGGTCACCAGGACCGAGCCGACCGTCTCGCACACCAGGTCGAGGACGAGCGCGAGCTGTTCGTCCGGGGAGAGACCGGCGAGGGCGTCGAGGCCCTTGCCCGCCCGGTCGGCGGAGGCCGCGGCCGCCCGCGGCGCGCTCCGCAGCAGGGCGCGGTGGAGCGGGTGGCCCTCCCCCGCGTCCGCCTGCGTGCGCAGCGCCGCGAGGTCGAGGCGCATCGGGACCTGTAGCGGTTCGTCCGCGCCCCGGGCCAGGTCGAAGAGGGCGAGGCCGTCCGCCGAAGGCAGCGGCAGCAGCCCGCCGCGGGCCATCCTGCCGGTGTCGCCCTCGCTCAGGTGCTTCGTGAGGCCCGTGGCCTGCTCCCAGTACCCCCAGGCCAGTGAGGTGCCCGGCAGCCCGAGCGCCCTGCGGTGCTGGGCGAGGGCGTCGAGGAACGAGCTGGCCGCGGCGTAGTTGGACTGCCCGGGGTTGCCGAGGACCCCGGCCGCGCCGGAGAACAGCACGAACTCGGCCAGGTCGGCCCCCCGGGTCAGCTCGTGGAGGTTCCAGGCGCCCTCGGCCTTGGGCCGCAGGACCCGGGCGAGCCGTTCGGGGGTCAGCGCGTCGAAGACCCCGTCGTCGAGGTCGCCCGCGGTGTGCACGACGGTGCCGAGCGGGTGCTCGGCGGGGATGGCGGCGAGCACTTCCGCGAGCCGCCGCCGGTCGGCGACGTCGCAGGCCACGACGGACACCTCGGCGCCCGCCGACCGGAGTTCGGCGGTCAGCTCGGCCGCTCCTGGCGCGTCGGGCCCGCGCCGGCCGAGCAGCAGCAGGTGCCGGGCGCCGCGCTCGGTCACCAGGTGCCGGGCGAGCATGCCGCCCAGGGTGCCGGTGCCGCCGGTGATGAGGACGGTGCGGCCGGGGTCGGGCCGGCGCGGCACGGTCAGCACGATCTTGCCGACGTGCCGGGCCTGGCTCATGAACCGGAATGCCTCGGGCGCCCGCCGGAGATCCCAGGCGCGGCGCGGCAGATGGGTCAGGACGCCCCGCTCGAAGAGGCCGACGATCTCGGCGAGGATCTCCCCGATGCGGCGCGGCCCGGCGTCGACGATGTCGAACGCCCGGTAGCGCACGGCGAAGTGCTCGGTCGCGACCTGGGCCGCGTCACGGATGTCGGTCTTGCCCATCTCCACGAACCGCCCGCCGCGCGGCAGCAGCCGCAGCGAGGCGTCGACGAACTCGCGGGCGAGCGAGTCGAGGACGACGTCCACGCCCCGCCCTTCGGTGACGGTGCGGAAGTGCTCCTCGAAGCCGAGGTCCCGCGAGGAGGCGAGGTGGTCGTCGGGTACGCCGAGGGCACGTACGGCGTCCCACTTGCCCTCGCTCGCGGTGGCGAAGACCTCCGCGCCCAGATGCCGGGCGAGCTGTACGGCGGCCATGCCGACCCCGCCCGCCGCCGCGTGCACGAGGACCGACTCGCCGGAGCGGAGGCCGCCCATGTCGACCAGGCCGTAGTACGCGGTGGCGAACGCCACGGGGACGGCCGCCGCCTGTTCGTAGGACCAGTCGGCGGGCATCGCCACGACGGTGTGCGCGTCGGCGACGCAGACGGGCCCGAGGCCGCTGGGGAAGAGGCCCATCACGCGGTCGCCGACGGCGAGGTGGGTCACGTCGGCGCCCACGTCGAGGACGGTTCCCGCCCCCTCGGCGCCGAGCGTCAGCTCGCCGGGGTACATGCCCAGCGCGCCGAGCACGTCACGGAAGTTGAGGCCCGCCGCGCGCACCTCGATCCGCACCTGGCCGGGGCCGAGCGGCGCGTCGGCCGCGGGCCACGGCAGCAGGGCGAGGTTCTCCAGGGTGCCCGCGCCGCTGGTGTCCAGGCGCCATGCGGTGCCGTCGCCCGGGGGCACGAGCGCGCTGTCCGAGGCGAGCGGGGCGAGGCGGGGCGCCAAAGCCTGTCCCGCGCGCAGGGCGAGCTGTGACTCCCCTGCGGCGACGGCGGACGCGACCGCCGCGGGCAGCGCGGCGGCGGACGCCTCGTCGCCGTCCACGTCGACCAGGAGCAGCCGCTCGGGGTTCTCCGCCTGGGCGGCCCGCAGCAGGCCCCACACGGGGGCGTGGACCAGGTCGCCGACGTCCTCGCCGACGCGGGTGGAGACGGCGTTGCGGGTCGCGACGACGAGGCGCCCGGCGGCCTGGCCCTCGTCGTTCAGCCACGCCCGCACCAGGTCGAGGGCGCGCGCGGTGGCGGCCCTGATCTCCGCGGCGAGGTCGGCCGCGGGGCCCGCGCCCAGGGAGAGCAGCGAGGTCTCCGCCCCGTCCGTCATGTCGAGGCCCGCGCCGCGCAGGTCGGCGGCGAGGCCGAGGTCGTCCGGGCCCGCCACGGCCCAGGTTCCGACGGGGGCGTCGGCCGGCGCGAGGGGCGTCCACTCCAGGCGGAGCAGTTCGTCCGGCAGGGCCGCGGGACGGGCGGACTTCGGTGCCGTGCCGGTGACCGGGCGCAGCACCAGGGATGCGAGTACGGCGAGGGGCCTGCCGTCGGCGTCGGCGACCTCGGCCGAGACCGCGTCGGTACCGGCGCCGGTGAGCCGCACCCGCACGGAGGCCGCGCCGCCCGCGAACAGCCGCATCCCGGTCCAGGAGAACGGCAGCAGACCGCCGCCGTCCCGGACGAAGCCGCCGAAGCCCATCGCGTGCAGTGCCGAGTCGAGCAGCGCGGGGTGCAGGCCGTAGCGTGCCGCGTCGGGGACGTCGTCGAGCGCGGCCTCGGCGAAGACCTCGTCGCCGCGCCGCCAGACCGCGCGCAGCCCGCGGAACGCGGGGCCGTAGGCGTACCCGGCGTCGGCCATCACCTGGTAGTAGTCGTCCACCGGTACGGATACGGCGCCGGCCGGGGGCCACACCGCCCAACCCTCGAACCCGGCGCCGGCATCGGCATCGGTGTCGGCTTCGGCTTCGGCTTCGGCTTCGTCGGCGGCGAGCAGCCCGGTGGCGTGCCGTGTCCAGGGCGCCTCGGCGGGCCGCCGCGCCGCCTCGTCGTCGGCGAGGGGCCGCGAGTGCACCTCCACGGGGCGGCTGCCCGTGGCGTCGGGCGCGCCCACGGCGAGCTGGAGCCGGACGCCGCCCGGTGCCTGCTCCGTGAGGGTGAGCGGGGCCTCCAGGGTGAGTTCTTCGAGGCGCCCGCAGCCCAGCGTCCGCCCGGCGTGCAGCGCCATCTCGACGAAGCCCGTGCCGGGGAAGAGCACGGTGCCGGACACCGCGTGGTCCGCGATCCACGGGTGCGTGGCGAGTGACACCTCGCCGCTGAACACGGTGCCGCCGTCGGCCAGGGGCACCTGGGAGGTCACGAAGGGGTGCCCCGTGGCGGGGGCGGGGCCGTGCTCGCGGGCCGGCGCCGGGGCGGGCTCGTCGACCCAGCAAATCCTGCGCTCGAACGGATACGTCGGCAGCCCCGGCACCCGCACGGGCCGTCCACCCGCGCCGCGGTCGCCGTCACCGTCCGCGTGGAGGGCGCTCCAGTCGACGGCCGCGCCGCGCACCCACAGGTCCGCGACCCGGGCGAGGTCCCGCTCGCGCAGGGCGACGTCGAGCCCCGACGCGTCCACCCGGGCGGCCGTGGCCGAGAACACCGCGTCGGAGGGGCGGCCCCTGCGCCACCGCGTCAGATGGCCGCGCAGCTCCTCGGCCCCCGAGGCGATGACGGCGAGACGGTGCGTCAGGTCCGTACGGCCGACCTGCACGGTGTACGCGATGTCCGCCATGGCGGCCGCGGGCCGCTGCCCGAGGAAGTCGAGCCAGAGGCCGGCGTACGCGTCGAGGCGTTCCGGTGTGTGCGCGGAGAGGACGAAGAGCACGGGCCCGCGCTCGGCAGGCCGGGGGCGGGGGGCCGGCTCGGGAGCCTCTTCCAGGACGACGTGCGCGTTGGTGCCGCCCCCGCCGAGGCCGGTGATCCCGGCGCGGCGCGGCGCGGGGACCCCGTCGACCGTGACCCGGTCCCAGGCCACGGGGGTACCGGACAGCTCGAAGGGGAGCCGGTCGACGTCGATGGCCGGGTTGTACTCCTCGGGCAGCCGGGTCGGCGGCAGCGTGCGGTGCCGGAGCGCGAGGACGACCTTGAGGAGTTGCGCCATGCCGGCTGCCGCCTCGCCGTGGCCGATGTTGGGCTTCAGGGAGCCGATGCGGTACGGCCCGTGCGCGTCCCGCCGGTCCTCGAAGACCTGGGTGAGGGACGTCATCTCGACGGCGTCGCCGATCTCGGAGCCGTTCGCCGTGGCCTCCACGTAGCCGACGGTCCGCGGGTCCACGCGGGCGTCGCGCAGCGCCTCGCGGATCACCTCGGCCTGGCGCTGCGCGCTGGGGCTGGTGAAGCCGATGGTGCGGCCGTTGTGGTTGACGGCACTGCCGCGGATCACCGCGTGCACCGGGTCGCCGTCGCGGCGCGCCTGCCGCAGGGGCTTGAGCAGCACCGCGCCGACGCCCTCGCCGGGCACGATCCCGGCGGCCTCCGCGCCGAAGGACGCGCAGTCGTCCCGGTCGGACAGCAGCCCGACCGTGGCCAGTTCGACGTACGTGGACGGGTGCAGGTAGAGGTTCACCGCCCCGACGAGCGCCAGGTCGCAGTGGCCGGAGCGCAGGCTCTCGACCGCCTCGTGCAGTGCCACGTGGGCCGAGGAGCAGGCGGTGTCCACGGCCTTGCTCGGGCCTCCGAGGTCGAACTGGAACGAGACCCGGTTGACCATGTCGCCGAACGACGTGCGCGGCATCTCCAGGCGCCCCTCGGCGCCGAGCTGCGTGAACCCGTGCTTGGCGCCGCCCGCGAAGACGCCGATGCGGCCGCGGACGCCGGAGGGCAGCTTCGACGGGGCGAGGCCCGCGTCCTCCAGGGCCCTCCAGCACTCCTGGAGGAAGAGGCGTACCTGCGGGTCGGTGTTGCGGGCCTCCTGCTCGGTGAAGCCGAAGAGCGCGGGGTCGAACGCGTCGAACCCGTCGAGGAACGCGCCCCACTTGGAGTGGCTCTTGCGCACCACGTCGGCGCCCTCGGGCCGCGGATCGTAGTGCTCGCGCCAGTCCCAGCGGCGCCCGGGTATCTCCGTGACAGCGCTCCGCCCCTCCATGAGCAGCCGCCAGAAGCTGTCCTGGTCGGGGGCGTCGGGGAAGGTGCCACTCATGCCGATCACGGCGATGGCGCCGTCGAAGTCGTCGAGCCCCGTGTCCACGGGCTCGGCGGCCGGCGCGGGCCGCGCGGGCCGCGGGGTCTCGTCCGCCGCCGGCGCGGGCCGCCGGGTCTCGTCCACCGCCGGCGCGGGCTCCGCGGGCGCGGCGCCCCGCCCCAGGAACGCCCGGCAGGCGTCGGGGAACCTCTCGACGAGGTGCCCGGCCACGCCCTCGACCTTGGCGAACTCGAAGAACAGGGTGCGGGACGCGGCCGGGAACGCCTCGCTCAGGAGTTGGTTCAGGCGGGTGCGGGTGATGGAGTCGATGCCGTAGCGGTCGAGCTGTTCCCCCGGGTCGACCGCGTCGTCGCCCTCGGTGCCGCCGAGCAGCTCCGTGGCCATCAGGGCGATCCGCCGCTCCACCGCCTCCGCGAGCCGCTCGGGCCGCTGCTCCACCGGCTCGGCGGAGACCGGCTCGGCCACCGGAACGGGAGCAGCGGGGGCGGCGGGAGCCGCCGTGGTCATGGGGATGCCGTGGCGGGTCGCGGCGAAGGGGTAGCCGGGCAGGGGGACGCGCGTCGGCGTGCCGTTCCTGTGCAGTACGGCCCAGTCCACCGGGCCGCCCCGTACCCACAGCTCCGCGGCCCGGGTCAGCTTGCCGCGTTCGAGCCACTTGCCCACGGCCTCGCGCAGCTCGTCGTCGGCGGCGAACAGCCGGGCGACGTCGGAGCGCCCGTCGCCCTCGCCCACCCAGCAGCCGTCGGGCAGCTCGGTGCCCTCGGCCAGCGCGCGGAGCCCGGCGACGAGTTCGTCGAGGTCCCGTACGACGAGGGCCGCGCGCGACGCCAGTGCGGCCCGCCCGAGCTGCAACGTGCGCGCCACGTCGTCGAGCGACGGCGACGTGCTCTCCGTACGCGCGTCGTCCCCGGTACGGACGTCTCCGGCGGTGCGCGGGGACGCGTCCACGAGGCGGGCGATCTCGGCCGCCGTGCTCCCCTCGTGCAGGGCGTCGCCGTCGACGCGACCGCCGAACCCGGCCTCCAGTGCCTCGCCGATGCGGCCGAACTGCTCGGGCCGCACCCCGTAGGAGCCGAGGGGCTCCTCCGGGTCGATCTCAGCGGCGTCGACGCCCAGCACGCCGGCCACCACGGCGCACACCCGCGCGGGCGCCACCGGCTCCGGGGCGGCGGGCGAGGTGTCCGCCCCGTCATCCGCGAGGTGGTCCGCGAGGTTCCCCGCGTACGCGCGCAGCCGCTCGGGCGTACGCGCCGAGAGCGGCACGACCCACGGGCCCGCGCCCTGCGGGGTCGCGGCACGCGCGGCCACGGGCACGTACTGCTCGACGACGACGTGCGCGTTGGTCCCGCTGTGGCCGAAGGAGTTCACGGCGGCCATCAGCGGCAGCCCGCCGGGACGCCGCCAGGGGCCGGCCGCCGCGTCGGCGACGAACGCCGAGTCGGCGAGGTCGATCAGCGGGTTGAGGTCACGCAGCGTCGGCATGCCGACGAGTCGGCCGTGCCGCATCGAGAGCAGCACCTTGATCATGCCGACGACCCCCGCGGGGGCACCCGTGTGGCCGATGTGCGCCTTGGCGCTGCCGAGTGCGGCGAACCCGCGCTCGCCCGTGAGCCGCCGGAACGCCCGGACCAGCGCGTTCGCCTCCACCGGGTCGCCGAGTGCGGTGCCGGTGCCGTGGGCCTCGACGTATCCGACGCGTTCGGCGGGGATGCCGAAGCGGCGGTAGACGTCGAGGACCAGCTCTTCCTGGGCGGCGCCGTTCGGGGCGGTGATGCCGTTGCTCGCACCGTCCTGGTTCATGCCGGTGGCGCGGATGACGCCATGGACGTGGTCGCCGTCGGCGATGGCGTCCGAGAGCCGCTTCAGCACGAGGACGGCCACGGCCTCGGAGTAGACGGTGCCGTTGGCACCGGCGTCGAAGGTGCGGCACTCGCCGCTCGGTGACATCGCGCCGCTCTCGACGAGGAGGTCGAGGCCGCGCGCGTCCAGGCCCGCGTTCACGCCCCCGGCCAGCGCGAGCGTCGACTCCCCCGAGCGCAGGCTCTGGCAGGCCAGGTGCACGGCGGCCAGGGAGGAGGAGCAGGCGGTGTTGACCACGAGGGCGGCGCCGCGCAGGTCGAGGAAGTACGAGAGCCTGGAGGCCACCAGGGCGTCGGAGGCGCCGGTGAACGACTCGTGCGGATAGCCGGTGGGCTCGGCGCCGATGAACAGGCCCGTCCGCGAGCCGGTGAGCGACGTCGGGTCGATCGCGGCGTCCTCCAGGGCGTGCCAGCTCTCCTGGAGCAGCAGCCGCTGGTTGTGGCTCATCAGGTCGGCCTCGTACGGCCGGATGCCGAAGAACTCGGCGTCGAAGTGGTCCCGTTCGGCGAGGGCGCCGCCCCAGCGGTAGCCGGCCGGGTCGTCGGGGGCGATGTAGTGGTCGGGCAGCTCGCCGTAGCCGACGCGGCCCTCGGTGAGGTTGCGCCAGAACTCGCGTACGTCCGCCGCCCCCGGGAACTGCCCGGCCATGCCGACCACCGCGACGTCCAGCATCCGCGAACGGTCGAGGCGGTCGGCGGCGTCGGCCGCGGGCTCCGGCGCCGGGTCGTGGCGGCGCGCGTCGAGGAGACCGCGTGCCTGCTCCGCGCCGACCGCGCCCCTGACGTATCCGTCGAGGATGTCGCGGAAGTTAGCGCTGCTCATCGTTGCTCCCTCGTGGCCAGCTCTGCGTCGAGCAGGTCGAGCACTTCCGCGGCGGACAGCTCTCCCGCCGCGAACCGTGCTTCCAACGTCACGATCAGGTCGTCCGGGGCCGCCGGTACGGATGGTGCGGGCGGTGGTGCCGCCTCCGGCGGCCGTGGCGGTTCCGCCGCCGCCCGCTCGGCCAGCAGCCCGTCCAGATGCTCGGCGAGCCGTTCGGCGGAGGAGAACTCGTACAGCGCCGCCGCGTTCAGCTCGACGCCCAGCTCCTCCGCGATCTGGGCGACGAAGGTCGATCCGGTGATGGAGTCGACGCCGAGGTCCGCGAAGGCCGTCGCGGCCGACACGTCCTCCTTCGGCACGCGCAGCGTCCGCGCCAGGCGCTCCACGAGCAGGCCCCGCAGCTCCGGGCGCCGGTCGCGGCCCGCGGGCGCGGTCCGTCCCGCCGGGTCCGGCCGGTCGGCCGCCTCGGCGCGAGGCGCGGGGCGGGCCGGGGCGCGCATGCCGATGACCTGCCGGTGGCGGCCCGCCCGCAGCAGCCGTACCGCCGTGTCGAAGCAGGCGGTGCCCTCGTCGTCGTCCAGGAAGCCGAGGGCCGGGTAGTCGCGCGCGGCCTCGCCGAACGAGGCGCGCCAGGCACCCCAGTTGACGATGCCGACAGGGAAGGCGGCGTCCGGTGCGATCGCCCTGGCGAAGGCGTCGGCCGAGGTGATGCCGGCCGCGTAGGCGGCGTGGGTGCCCGCGCCGCCGAAGGAGAAGGCCTGGGCGGACGAGAAGTAGCAGAGGAAGTCGAGCGGTTCGTCCGCCACGGCCTCGTACACGTTCCGCGCGCCCGACGCCTTGATCTCGTAGTGCGCGCGGAACTCGTCCTCGCCGAGGCCGGCGAGCGCGCCCGGGGCCCCGGTGATGCGGGTGGCACCCGCGAACAGCACACCGTGGATCTCGCCGAGCAGCCCCTTGGCCTCGGTGATCGCGCGCCGTGCCTGGCGCGGGTCGGTGACGTCGCCCCGCACGTAGCCGACGCGGTCGCCGTGGAGCGCCTCGCGCACCGCCGGGTCGCTCTGCGGGCGGCGTCCCACGCAGACCACCTTGGCGTCGTAGCGGTCGATGAGGTGGCGGCTGACGACGCGTCCGACGAAGCCGCTGCCGCCGACCACCACGTAGGTGCCGCCGGGCCGGATGCCGGGGAGCCCCGGGGTCGCGGCCTCGGCCGGGGTCACCGGGTTGACCTCCTGCCGGTACCGCCGCCCGCCGCGCAGCGCGACCAGGTCGGCGGCGGGGGACGCGGGTTCGGCGGCCACCAGGGCGGCCACGGCGGCGCGTCCTTCGGGTGTCCGCAGGTCGGCCGCCGCCACGTCGAGGTTGCGTACGGCGAACCTGCCGGAGTCACGCGCCACGAAGTAGGCGAGTCCGGCCAGGCCCGCGCCGTGCGCGGCGCTCCGCTCGCCGGCGACCGACTGCGTGTCCTGGGTGACGACGCACAGGTCCGTGCGCCCGCCGTCGAGCCGCTGGACGGCCTTGACCAGGCGCAGCAGCGCGAGTTCGGGCCCGGCCGATGTGCCGTCCGCGGCCGGGCCCCGGCCGCTCACGAGGAGGAGCCGGTCGGGCGCGGCACCCGTGAGGGCGAACGGGTCGTCGAAGGGCCGCTCGGTCACCTCGGTGACGTCGCCGCGCCGGAAGTGCGCGGCCAGCGCCCCCGCGAGTCCGGCCCCCGGCTCGTCGGCGGCGATCAGGACCCTGCGGGGCGCGGGCCCCGCGGCGGGGGCGACGGGCGACTCCGTCCAGCGCGGCACGCTCAGGAGCCCGCCCGGCGGCACGACGGGCGCCTCGGCCCGCTCCCCTGCGGCCACCTCGGCGGCGAAGGCGGGGGCATCGGCGGCCACGCCACCCGCCGCCGCGCCACGGACGCCGTCGGCGCCACCCGTGGGGACCCAGTGCCACTCCCCCGCGAACGGATACGTCGGCAGCGCCACGCGCCGCGGCCGGTCCTCGCCGTAGTGGGCGTTCCAGTCCACGGCGGAGCCGTCCGCCCACCGCCGCGCGGCCCCGTACGGCTCGCCACCGCCGAGCGCCGGGCGCACCCCGCGGTCGGCGAACTCACGGAGCTGCCGGTCCAGTTCGCTCACGTCACGTGCCACGAAGGCCACGCGTACGGGCCACTCGTACCGGCCGACCTGCAAGGTGTACGCGATGTCGCGCAGCGGATGCGAAGTGCCGCTCCCGGTGAGGGCGTCCCGCAGCCGTGCGGCGCTCCGCCGCAGCTGGTCCTCGGTGCGCGCGGACAGCGGGACGACGACGGGCCCTTCGGGGGCGCGGGAAGGCACGGCTTCGGCGACGGGCACGTACTCCTCAAGGACGATGTGCGCGCCCGCGCCGGTGGCGCCGAAGGAGCTGAGCCCCGCGCGGCGCGGCCCCTTCGGCGGCGCGGGCCACGCCTGGGTGGTGCGCTGGAGCCGGAAGGGGGTGCCGTCGAGGCCGAGCAGCGGGTTGACGGTGTCCGCGTGCAGGGACGGGACCAGGGTGCGGTGGTGCAGTTGCAGCACCGCCTTGGTCAGGCCCGCGACACCGGCGGCGGACTCCGCGTGCCCGATGTTGGACTTGACCGACCCGATGGCGCAGAAGCCCCGGTCGTCCGTGTGCCTGCCGAAGGCGTTGGTCAGGCCCTTGATCTCGATGGGGTCGCCCAGCGAGGTGCCGGTGCCGTGGGCCTCCAGGCAGCCGATGGAGCGGGCGTCGACACCGGCCCGGTCGAGGGCCGCGGTGATGACGGCGGCCTGGCCGACCGGGCTCGGCACGCTGAAGCCGCTCGCCGAGCCGACGTGGTTGACGGCGGACCCGGCGATGACGGCGTAGATGTGGTCGCCGTCGGCCTCGGCGGCGGCGAGCGGCTTGATGACGACCGCGCCGACGCCCTCGGCGGACACGTAGCCGTCCCCGCCCTCGCCGAAGGAGCGGCAGCGGCCGTCGGACGAGTGCATGCCGACGGCGCCGTAGGTGCGGTACTTGCCGGGGTGCAGGGAGAGGTTGACGCCGCCGGCGAGGGCGACGTCGCACTCTCCTCGGCGCAGTGACTCCACGGCGAGGTGCACCGCGGTGAGGGAGGACGAGCACAGGGTGTCCACCGTCATGCTCGGGCCGTGGAAGTCGCAGACGAAGGAGACGCGGTTGGCGATCTGCCCCTGGTTGAGGGCCAGCGGCACCGGTGCGGACGCCTCGGCGGCGACGAGGGTGTAGTCCTTGTGCATGGCCCCGGCGAACACGCCGACCGCGCGCCGCCGGTCCTGGCCCCTGGTTTCGGCGAGCCCGGCGGGGGTGTATCCGGAGTCCTCGATCGCCTCCCAGCAGGTGCGCAGGAACCAGCGCTCCTGCGGGTCGGTGATCTCGGCCTCGGGGCGGGAGATCCGGAAGAAGTCGGCGTCGAAGCGGCCGACGTCGTCGAGGAAGCCGCCCCAGCGCGAGCCGTCGCCCTCCCCGGGCGTCCAGCGCGGCGCGGGCACCTCGGAGACGCTGTCCCTGCCGTCCTTCAGGTTCGCCCAGAACGCGGCGAGGTCGTCCGCGCCCGGGTAGTGCCCCGCCATGCCGATGATCGCGAAGCGTTCGGCGCCCGCGGTCGGCAGGCGGCGCCGCTTGAGGCGGGGGCGGTCCAGCGGCTCGCGGCGCCCGGCCGCCGCCGCGTCGTCCCGCCCGGCCAGGACGGCGTGGGCGTTGGTGCCGCCGTCGGCGAAGCTGGAGACGGCGGCGACGAGCGGGGCGTCGGGCCAGGGGACGAGCGAGCGCTCGAAGCGCAGGGGCGTCGCGGCGAGGTCGAAGTGCTTGAGGGGCTGCTGCCCGCTGAGGAAGGGCACGATGGCGCGGTTGCGGAGCATCAGGACGGTCTTGATGACCCCGGCGATGCCCTCGGCGCACTGCGGGTGGCCGATGTTGGGCTTGGCCGAGCCGAGCGAGCAGGGCGTGGCGGAGCCGTCGCGGTAGACGGCCGCGACGGCTTTCAGCTCGATCAGGTCGGGGATCTCCGAGCCCGCCGCGTTGGTCTCGATGTACGTGACGTCGTCGGCGGCGAGCCCCGACGCGGCGAGGGCGCGGGCCATGACGCCGCGCTGGGCGCCGGGGCTGGGGGTGGCGGGGCCCGCTGTCCTGCCGTCGTTGTTGACGGCCACCGACTTGAGCACGGCGTGCACGCGGTCGCCGTCCGCCTCGGCCGCGGCGAGCGGCTTGAGCAGGAGGACGCCGACGCCCTCGGCGGGCGTGAAGCCGCGGGCCCGCCGGTCGAAGACGTGGAACTCCGTGCCGGTGTTGAGCAGCCCCCGCCGGTCGAACAGGCGGTGCCCGCCGGCGTCGGGCAGCAGCGAGACGCCGGCGACCACGGCCGCCTCGACGTCGCCGGAGCGCAGGGCCTGGGCGGCGTGGTGCAGTGCGACGAGCGCGGAGGAGCACGCGGTGTCGACGACCGTGCTGGGGCCGCGCAGGTCGAAGTGGTGCGACAGGTTGGCGGCCAGGTAGTTCTGGCCGACGGCGACCACGGGGTTGCGGCTGCGGGCGAGGGTCGCCTCGTCGGGGGCGTGCCGGGTGCGTCCGCCCACGTACACGCCGATGTCGCGTCCCTTCACCTCCTCGGGGGTGTATCCCGCGTCGCAGAGCGCGAACAGCGTCTCCTCCAGGAGCAGCAGCGCCTGCGGGTCCATAGCGGCGGCGTCGGCGTCGGACAGGTGGAAGTGGCCGGGGTCGAACCCGTCGAGGTCGAGCAGCCCCGCGGTGTACCCGGTCGCGCTCCCCCAGCGCTCCGCGGGCACGGGGGCGATCGCCGAACGGCCCTCGCTGAGCAGCCGCCAGTAGGCGTCGAGGTCCGGGGCGCCGGGGAAGCGCCCCGACATGCCGACCACGGCGATGTCGTACGGGGTGCCTGCGGGCGCCCGGTGGCGCGTGGCGGGCACGGCGGCGGTCACCGGCGGCGCGGCCGTGGTCATTGCGGGCACGGCCGCCGGAGCCGCGGAATCGGGCGTCGGAGCCGCGGAATCGGCCGCCGCACCCGCGGCCGGGTCGCCGAAGGCGGCCGTCAGGGCCTGTCCGTGGTGGTCGCCGAGCCAGCCGACGAAGGACTGCACGGTGGGGTGGTCCACGAGGACCGACGGGTCGAGGTCGACGTCCAGTTCGGAGCCGACCTTGCGCAGGACCTCGACCATCATGATCGAGTCGGTGCCGTAGTCGGAGATCGGCACGTCGGCGGCGAGACGGCCGCGGTCGAAGCCCGACTCGTCGGCGAGCAGCCCGAGGAGCCACGCCTCGGCCCGCTCGGCGGCACCCGCGCCGCTCCCGGCGCGCGGAGCCGACGGCACGGGAGCCGCGGCCCCGGGCGCCCCCTGAACCTTCGCGCGCCCGGCGCGCAGCGCGTCCGGCGTCCACTCCGGAGCGACGATCGCCGGCAGGACGACGGGGCCCGCCCCGGTGGACAGCACATGGTCGAGCAGCCGCAGGCCCTCCGCCTCCGAGAGGTCGCCGAGACCGGTGGCGAGGTAGCCGGGCCCCGGGCGTTCGCTTCCCATGCCGACGCCCCGCCAGCTCGGCCAGGCCACGCTCACCACCGGCAGCCCGTGGGGCGCGCGGCGGGCGACGGCGTCCAGGTGGGCGTTGGCCATCGCGTAGTCGCTCTGCCCCACGGCCGCGGCGGGGACCATCGAGGCGACCGAGGAGAACAGCACGCAGAACCGCAGCGGATCACCGGCCACCGCGTCGAGCAGGGCGTCGAGGCCCGCCGTCTTGGGGGCGAGCACGGCGCGCACGGCCTCGACCGGCTTCCGTACGAAGGCGAGGTTGTCGCGGTCCACGAGTCCGGCGGCGTGCAGCACTCCGCCGATCGGACCGAACTCCCCGCGGATCTCCTCCAGGCCCGCGTGTACGGCGGCGGCGTCCTCGCCCAGGGGCAGCGAGAGGACCTTCAGCCTGACCCCGGTACGCTCCAGGGCGCGCAGCCCGTCGAGCTTGCGGCCGAGCGCCGTGTCCGTGCCGTGCCGGTCCCACTCCGCGCGCGGCGGCAGCTGCTCGCGTCCGGTGAGGACGAGGGTCCGCGCACCCCACCGGGTGACGGCGTGCCGGGCGAGCGCGAGGCCGATGCCGCGGGTGCCGCCGGTGATGAGCAGCGGCTCGTCCGCGGGGAATTCGACCGGTGCCCCCGTGGCGGCGGGCAGCGCTTCGAGTACGGCCCGCTGCCGGGTCCCGTGCCGGTAGGTGACCTCGTTCTCGTCGCCGCCGTCGGCCAGTTCGCGCGCCACGAGGTCCGGCAGGTCCGGGTCCGCCGGGTCGGCCTCCAGGTAGCGGGAGCGGACGCGCCCGTACTCGCTCTGGAGCATCCGGTAGAGCCCGGCGCGGGCGTCGCCGTCGCCGACGCCGAGCAGCAGCGCCTCGCGTCCGGTCATGCGCTGGAGCACCGGCAGCCAGTCGGCGAGGTCCACGCCGCCGAGGTCGACCAGCGCGTCGAAGCCGTCGTGCACGTCGGCCGCGGAGGTGACCAGCCGGCCGCCGGGCAGGGCGTCGGCGAGCCGGGCGGCGTGCCGGCCCGTCCCGATGACGGCCACGGCGGCCGGTCCTCGGCCCGCGACGGCGGGTGCGGGCTCCCACCGCCGTACGAGCAGCCGCGTGCCCTCGGGCGGTGCCGCGTCGCCGGGGTCCCGCCGCGCGACGAGGACCTCGCCGAAGGCGTCCGGCTCGGCGACCGGCCGCCACACCTCGCCGTAGCCGGTGCCGTGCAGCACCTCCTGCCAGCGGGGTGCGGACAGGAGCGGTGCGCCGGGCAGCCGTACGTCCTCGTCGTCGTAGAGCCACCAGCCGTCGAGCAGGCCGAAGGTGAGAGTCAGGACGGCGGACTTGCGGGTGACCTCGTTGACGACGAGGACGCCGCCGGGGCGCAGTGCCGCGGCGAGGTTGCGCAGGACGGCGCGGACGTCGCGGGTGGCGTGCAGGACGTTGGTCGCCACGACGACGTCGCAGTCGCCGCCGGTGAGCCGTTCACCGGCACCGGGCACGGTGACGTCCCAGCGGCCGTAGCGCAGATGGTCCCTGCCGGGTCCGAAGCGGCGCTCGGCCTGGTCGAGGAAGGCCGGGGAGAGGTCGGTGTACCAGTACTCCAGGCGGTCGGCGCAGTCGTCGAGGCGGGGCAGCACGACGGCGGTGGTGCCGCCGGTGCCCGCGCCGACCTCGGCCACGCGGACGGTGGCCGACGGGTCGCGGTCGAGGCGTTCGCGCACCGCCGCCGCGGTCACCTCGGCGACCACGTCGTTGAGCCGGTCGGCGACGGGGTTGCCCTGGTAGACCGCGGTGAGCCTGGCCATGGAGCCGCCGGGGAAGAGCACGTCGGTCGCGGGCACGGCGCCGGACAGGATGCCGGGGAGCCGTTCCACGCAGTCCTGGACGAGGGAGAGCTGCGCGTCCCAGTACGGGTCGTCCGCGAAGCGCTCGCGCACGGCGGCCCACGTGGTGTCGGGCTCCGGGGTGCGCTCGTCCGCGAGTTCCAGGACGTCGCCGTGGTGGCGCGTCAGGCCGGTGGCGGTGAGCAGCCGGGCGGCCTCGTCGAGCCAGCGCCGGTACTTGTCCACGACGCCGAGGCGCCGCGCGATCCCTTCCACGGACTCGGCGCCGGTGTCGGTGAAGACGCCGGACGCGCGCAGGCGGTGCAGCACCTCACGGGCGATCAGGCGGTCCAGTTCCTCGGCCGGGAGCGCGGCGGGCGCGGGGGCGGGCGGGATGACGGCGTCCCGCCGTACGCGGTCGAGACCGGAGCCGGTGACGGTGACGGTGCCAGTGCCGGAGCCGGTGACGGTGCCGGTGTCGGAGCCGGTGCCGGAGCCCGAGCCGGAGCCCGAGCCCGAGCCGGTGACGGTGCCCGAGCCGGTGTCAGAGCCGGTGCCGGAGCGCGAGCCAGTGCCGGAGCCGGTGCCCGAGCCGGTGCCCGAGCCGGTGCCGGTGTCGGGACCGGTGGACGTGGCGGGACCGCCGGCGGCCCCGGACCCGGACCCGAACGCGTCCGGGAAGCGGGCCGCGAGGTGGGCGGCCAGTTCGCGGACGGTGGTGTACTCGAAGAGCAGCGTGGGCTCCAGCTCCTGCCCCACCACGTCCCGCACGGCCTCGACCAGGCCGAGTACCTGCCCGGACTCCAGGCCGAGTTCGTAGTACCCGGCGGTCGGCGGGACCGACCGCGGGTCCGTGCCGAGGCGTTCGGCGAGCAGCCGCCGCAGGAAGTCCTCGACGTGGCCCGCCCCGGGCGCGGCGGCGGGGGCCGGGGCGGCGGCGGGCCGCGCCACGGTGGACGGTCCCGACACGGCCTTGCTCGACAGCTCCGACAGCTCCGCCACCTGACGCCCCTGGGGGTCGAAGAAGTCCACGGAGAACCGGGCGACCTCGCCCCTGCGGCTCACCGAGGCACGCCGCACCCGTGCCGTGCAGGCCCCGGTCAGCGGCCCCGCCGTGCGGAACGAGCCGATGTGCAGCGGCAGGAACGCCTGGCCGCCGGTGTCGAGCAGCGACCCGGCCGCGACCGCGCCGGCGAGCAGCAGGGCGGGGTGGACCACGAAGTCGCCGTCCGGGGCGTCGAGTTCGGCCGTCAGCCGCTCCTGGTCGACGCGGACGGTCCCTTCGGCGCGCGCCGCGCCGCTGTAGTGCTGGCCGTTGGCGCTGTCCCTGGCGTAGGTGTCGGCGAGCGGGACCGGTGTGCCGAGCGGGTGGCCGTCGAGCCGTTCGCGGAAGCCGGGGGCGCCGCCGAGGACCACCTCGGCCGTGGCGTAGGGCTCGCCGTCGGTCACCGTGACGCGCCAGCGGTCTTCCCCGGCCGGGACGCAGCGGATCTCGGCGGTCACGGGCCCCTCGGTCACGTCGAGCGGGCGCAGCGCGGTGAGGTCGCGTACCGTCAGCCGGTCGACGGGGTGCCCGTGGTCGCGGAAGACCTTGGCGATGAGGTCGGGGTAGGCGAGGGCGGGCAGCAGCGAGCGGCCCTGGACGCGGTGTCCGGCGATGACGGGGGTCCCGGTCGAGAGCACCGCCTCGGTCCGGAGTTCCGTGACGGGGGCCCGTCGCACGGCGTCCGCGGCGGGCAGCCAGCAGCGCTCCCTGGCGAAGGGGTAGCCGGGCAGGGAGACGCGGGGGCCGCCCGGCCAGTCGATGGGGGCGCCGCGCACCCAGGCCGCGGCGAGTTCGGGCGCGGTGCGGCCGGTGGCCGGTGCGGCGGAGCGGCTCGCGGTGCCGGTCAGGACGCGCGGCGAGCCCCCCGCGAGGTGGTCCTCCAGGGCGTCGGCGAGGTCGTCCACGCCGTCGAAGACCACGGCGGCACGGTGCGCCATCGGTTCGCGGGTCTGCAGCGTCGCGGCGACCGCGGCCGGGTCGGCGGCACGCCCCTCGCCGCGCAGGAACCCGGCCGTGCGCGCGATGTGCTCGCCGAGCCGCTCGGCGTCCCGCGCGGAGAGCACGCACACGTACGGCGGCTCCTGTGCGGGCGGCTGCGTCGGGGACACGTACTCCTCCAGGATCACGTGGGCGTTGCCGCCGCCCGCGCCGAACGCGCTGATGCCGGCGGTGCGGGGCAGGGCGCGGCCCGCGGCGTCGGTGCGCGGCGTCCAGGGCGCACGTTCGCGTTGCAGGCGGAAGGGGGTGGCGTCCAGGTCGAGGTGCGGGTTGAGGCGGTCGGCGTGCAGCGAGGGCACGAGTTCCCGGTGGCGCAGTTGCAGCAGGACCTTGGTGAGCGCGGCCATGCCCGCCGCGGACTCGGCGTGCCCGATGGCGGACTTCACCGAGCCGATGGGGATGCGTACGCCCGTCAGGTCGTGCCCCTGGAAGGCGCGGACCAGACCGGTGATCTCCACCGGGTCGCCGAGCGAGGTGCCCGTGCCGTGTGCCTCCAGGTAGTCGAGGTCCGCCGGGGTCAGGCCCGCCCGGTCGAGGGCGTCGCCGATCAGCACGCCCTGCGCCCTGGGGTTGGGCACGCTGAAGCCCTTGCCCGCACCGCCGTGGTTGACGGCCGTCGACCTGACCACCGCGAGGACGCGGTCGCCGTCGGCCTCCGCCGCCGAGCGGCGCTTGAGCAGCACGGCCCCCGACCCCTCGGCGGGCACGTATCCGTCGCCGCCCTCGCCGAAGCTGCGGCACCGGCCGTCCGTGGAGAGGAACCCGCCCTTGGCGAGCTGGAGGTACTTGAGCGGGTGGCTGGAGACGTTGACCCCGCCCGCCACGGCGACCTCGCAGTCGCCGTCCCTGATCGCCCGGCAGGCGAGGTGCAGGGCGGTGAGCGAGGACGAGCACATGGTGTCGAGGGCGATGCTGGGGCCGTCGAAGTCGAAGAAGTACGAGACGCGGTTGGCGACCGACGCGTACGAGGACGAGGTGGCCGCGCCGGTGCCGCGGAGCGCCTCGTCGACGCCGTAGAGCTGGTAGTGGCCGTACATCAGGCCGACGAAGACGCCGGTGCGGCTCTTCGACCTGGCCAGGGCCGCGCGCGAGGTGCCGGCGTCCTCCAGGAGGTGCCACACCGTCTGCAGGAAGATCCGCTCCTGCGGGTCGATGTGCTCCGCCTCCACCTGGGACATGCGGAAGAACATCGGGTCGAAGGAGGCGACGTCGGAGAGCCAGCCGCCCCACTTCGCGTACGTCTTGCCGGGGGCCGTGGGGTCGGGGTCGTAGAACCGGTCGTGGTCCCACCGGTCGGCGGGGACCTCCGTCACGCAGTCCCTGCCGTCCCGCAGGTTGCGCCAGAACTGCCCGAGGTCGTCGGCCTGGGGATAGCGGCCCGCCACCCCCACGATCACGATCTCGTCGTCGTCCCGTGCGGGGCGCGGCGCGGGCAGGGTGGCGTGGACGGCGGGCGCGGGGGCGACGGCCGCTTCCCGGACACCGCCGCCGCCTTCGCCGCCCCCGTCGTCTCCGGTGTTCCCCTCGGATGCGACGAGGGCGCGCGCCTCGGCCGGGTGGTGCGCGACCAGGAAGTCGGCCAGCTCGCCGATGGTCAGGTACTCGAAGAACAGCGTCTTGGAGAGCGGCCCGAAACGTTCCTCCAGCGACCGCGTGAGGCTCAGGACGAGCAGTGAGTCGACGCCGTAGTGGTCGAAGGCCTCGTCCTCGGCGACGTCCTCCAGAGCCATCTTCAGCTCATCGGCGAGGAGTTCACGCAGGTGGGCGACCATGGGCGCGCGCAGGTCGCCGCTGTCCGCGGTCCCGGCCGGGGAGCCGGGGGCCGCTGTCCGCCGGGGCTGGGTGGTCCTGCGCAGCGCCTGGCTCACGCGCGCGCGCTCGCCCGTGGTCAGCAGGAGGCGGGAGGCGCCACCGCGCAGGGCGGCCTCCAGGGCGTCGAGGGCGGCCTCCGAGGGCAGCGGTTCCATGCCGAACTCGCGCCGCATGGCCTCCCGGGCGGCGGCGTCGAGAGTCATGCCGCCGTCGCGCCACAGCGACCAGTCGACGGTGAGGCCGCCGCCGGGGCGCCGCTCCAGATAGTGGGCGAGGAAGCTGTTGGCGTAGGCGTAGTCGGTCTGGCCGACGTTGCCGAAGACCGCGGCCGTCGAGCCGAACGCGACGAAGTAGCCGGGGGCGTCCGCCCTGGTCGCCTCGTCGAGGTGGACCAGGCCGCGCACCTTGGGGGCGAGCACCGCGTCGGCGTCGGCGCGGCTCTTGTGCAGCGCGAGCCCGTCACGCAGCGTCCCCGCCGCGTGCACCACTCCGGCCACGCGTCCGAACCTGCGCCTGGCCTCGGCCACCGCACGCTCGACGTCCTCGCGCACGCTCACATCGGCCCGGATGTGCAGCCAGCCGTCGGGCAGCGGCCCCGCGGGGGCGGACCGGCCGATCAGGACGACCCCCGCGCCCGGGTGCCGGGCGATCCGCCCGGCGACCAGCATGCCGAGCTTCCCGGTGCCGCCCGTGACGAGGTGTGCCCCGGCCGCGGCCAGGGGCGAGGCCCCGGCCCGGGGCAGCGTGGTCTCGCGCCAGGCGCGCACGAGCCTGCGGTGCCCGTCGTGGCGTATCTCGGGGGTTTCGCAGGGAAGTTCCGCCAGCACGAGTTCGGCGAGTTCGCGGGCGGAGGGCGAGCCGGTGCGCGTGAGCACGCTCATCCGGATGCCGGGGTGCTCCTGGCCGATGGCGCGGGCGAATCCGTCGTGCGCGGCGTGCGCCGCTCCCGTGGCGCCCTCCCCGTCCTCGTGGACGATCAGATGGCGCAGCGGCCCGCCGTGGTCCGCGATCCGGGTGCGGCACACGTCGAGGGCGGTGTGGAACCCGTGGCGCAGCGCCGCGTCGAGACCGGCGCCGGGCTCCGCCGCGGTGAGGTGGACGAGGTGCGAGGCGCGCGACCGGTCGCCGGTCACGACGTCCAGGTCCGGCGCGAGCGCGGCGAGTTCGTCGCGCAGGGCCTCGGCGCGGCCGTCCCCGCTGTCGATGACGGACAGCAGCGTGACCGGCTCGGCCTCCGCGTCGGCGGCCGGTGCCTCCTGCCAGTACGGCTCGAAGGCGAGCACGCCGGTCTCGGCGGTCTCGGCGGTCTCGGCGGCTGCTGTGGAGGCGCGCCCCGCGTCCGGCACGGCCCGCAGCGTGAACCGCTCGACGCGCGCGACGACACCGCCGTCGGGGGCGGTCAGGCTGATGTCGAAGACCTGGGCGTCGGTCCTGCCCTCCACCGCCACGACGTGGGCGAGGCAGTCGGCGGGCAGTTCCCCGAAGAGGCGTACGGAACCGATCGAGTACGGCAGGTGTGCCGTCGAGCCCCGCACCAGCAGGCCCGCGGCCTGGAGGGCCCCGTCGAGCAGCGAGGGGTGGAACCGGTGGTCGCCGACCTCGGGGCGGCGCAGCCGCGCGAGGGCCTCGCCGTCGCCGAGGGCGAGCTCCTCGACGACCCGGAAGGCGGGGCCGTACCGGAAGCCGAGGTCCGCGAAGTAGGCGTAGCAGTCCTCGCCGGTCCTGTGCTCGCCGCAGCGGGCGCGGACGGCGGCCGGGTCGATCGGCGCGGGCGCGGCGTCCCGCCCGGTGCCGTCCTGCCCGAAGACCAGGCGGCCCCTGGCGTGCGGGCGCTCGCCCGCGATCTCGAAGTCGCCGGAGGGCGCGACCACCACCTTGAGGTCACGCGGGTGGCCGGGCGTGAGCGTGACGGGCGCGGCCCAGACGATCTCGTCGACGCGCCGCACCGGGGCGGTGCCGTGGGCGCGCTCGCCGGCGGCCCTGGCCATCTCCAGGTAGACGACGCCGGGCAGCACGAGTTCGTCGCCGACCCGGTGGTCGGCGAGGTAGAACTCCCGGCCGGTGAGGTGTTTGGCGAAGGCGGTCTCGCCGAACGTGGAGACGTTCGCGTCGAGCAGCTCCGACGACGCGGGGCGCGGGGCGCCGTCGGTCGCGGCCTCGGCCGGGGCGCCGGTCGCTCCGTCGATCCAGTGCCGGGTCGGCTCGAACGGGTACGTCGGGAGGCCGATGCGGCGCCCTCGCGGCAGCCAGGACCAGTCCACGTCCGCCCCGTCGGTCCAGAGCCCGGCCAGGGACGCGAGGTCGCCCTCGGCGGACAGCGCCCGTACGAACTCCCGCCAGGCGTTGCCGCGCGTGGCGGCGGCGCGGCGCTGACCCGGGGTGATCCGGGCACGCAGCACGCCCTCGGGGGTGCGGCCCTCGGCGCAGGCGTCGAGGCGGGCGAGGAGTTCGGCGCGGCCACGGGCCACGAAGGCGAGCCGCTCGTCCATGGCCTCGCGGCCGACGCGCAGGGTGTGGGCGACGTCGGCGGGCGCGGGCTCGGCGGCGCGTACGTGGGCGGCGAGCCGCGCGGCCTGCGACCGCAGGGCCCGCTCGGTCCGCGCCGAGAGGACGAACAGCTCCGGGTCGCCGCTGTCCTCGGCGGGCGCGGCGTCCGGCCCCGCGGGGGCCTCCTCGATGACCACGTGGGCGTTGGCGCCGCCGAAGCCGAAGGAGCTGACGCCCGCGCGGCGCGGCAGCGCGGAGCCGTCGTCGGCGAGCGGCGCGGGCCAGGGCCGGGTGGTGTCGACGATCTCGAAGGGGCCGCCGTCCAGGTCGAGGTACGGGTTGCGCTCGCGGAAGTGCAGGCTGGCCGGGATGGTCCGGTGACGCAGCGCGAGGACCACCTTGAGGAGTCCGGCGATGCCCGCGGCGGCCTCCAGGTGGCCGATGTTGGTCTTCACCGAGCCGATGCCGATGTGCGCGCGCCGGGCATCGGTCGCCCCGCCGTCCCCGCCGTCCTCGGCGTTCCCGCTGTCCCCGCCGCTCCGGCCGCCCGCGCCGAGCCGCTCGAACGCCTCGGTCAGACCGCTGATCTCGATGGGGTCGCCGAGGGCCGTGCCGGTGCCGTGGGCCTCGATGTAGCCGACCGTGCGGGGGTCGACGCCGGCCGCGCGGTACGCCTCGACGAGGAGTTCCGCCTGCGCGGTGGGGCTGGGTGAGGTGAGGGAGGTGGTGCGGCCGCCGTGGTTGACGGCGACGGCCTTGATCACCGCGGCGACGCGGTCGCCGTCGCGGCGGGCCTCCGCGTGGTCCTTGAGCACGACGACGCCGACGCCCTCGCCCCGTACGTAGCCGTTGGCCGAGGCGTCGAAGGCCTTGCACCGGCCGTCCTCGCTGAGCATCTCGTTGCGGCTCAGGGCGGCGTAGAGCCGGGGGTCGAGGATGAGGCTGACGCCGCCCGCTATCGCGAGGTCGCAGGTGCCGTCGCGCAGCGCGCCGACGGCCTGGTGGACGGCGGTGAGCGAGCTGGAACAGGCGGTGTCGACCGCGACGCTCGGCCCGCGCAGGTCGAGCAGGTACGAGACGCGGTTCGGGATGACCGACAGCGCGGCGCCGGTGAGCGTGTGCGCCTCGGCGGTCCTGCCGCCGGCCCGCTGCACCTCGGCGTAGTCGGAGTTGGTGGTGCCGATGAAGACGCCGACGCGCTTGCCCGCGAGGTCGCTCGCGCGGTACCCGGCGTCCTCGACCGCCGTCCACACCACTTCGAGGAGCAGCCGCTGCTGGGGGTCCATCAGCTCGGCCTCGCGCGGCGAGATGCCGAAGAAGGCGGCGTCGAAGCGGTCCACACCGGGGACGAAGCCGCCCCAGCGGGAACGGGAGGTGCCGGTGTGCGCCCGCCAGTCCCAGCGGTCGCCGGGGATCTCGGTGACGAGGTCCCTGCCCTGCTCCAGGTTCTCCCGGAACTCAGCGAGGTCGGCGGAGCCGGGGAACCGCCCGGCCATGCCGACGACGGCCACGTCGCCGCCGCGGGGGGCGGGGCCGGTCTCGGCGGGGGCGGCTTCCGCGGCTTCCGCGGCTTCCGCGGTTCCGGTGTCGTCCCCGAGGACCTCGCTCAGGTGCGCGGCGACCGCGGCGACGGTCGGGTGGCGGTAGAACAGCGTGGGCAGGACCTCGATCCCGTACCGCTCGCTGACGCGCGTGCTGAGGGCGGTGAAGCTGATCGAGTTCATGCCGAGCTGCCCGAGCGGCACGTCGGCGGGGACCTCCTCGGGGGCGGTGCCGAGGATGCCGGCGATGACGGCGGTCAGTTCGGGGACGCGGGCGGTGGCGTGGGCGGCCCGTGCGGGGGCGGCGGCGAGAGCCGTCCGTCCGCCCGCTGCCGTCTCTCCGCGCAGTTCCGCGAGCGGTGCCTCGCCGAGGCGTCCGCGGTCCACCTTGCCGTTGAGCGTCCGCGGCAGCGCGCCGAGTGCCACCAGGACGTCGGGGACCATGTGCGCGGGCAGCCGTCGGGCCAGCTCCTCGCGGGGCGGCACGCCGGCGCCCTCGTCGAGGACGAGGAAGGCGTGCAGGACGTTCTCGCCGCCGACCCGCCGCGCGACCACGGCGGCCTCGCGGACGCCGGCCCGCGCGTGCAGCACCGCCTCGATCTCGCCGGGTTCGATCCTGAAGCCGCGCACCTTCACCTGGGCGTCGAGCCTGCCCAGGTACTCGATGCGTCCGTCGGGCAGCTCGCGGACCAGGTCGCCGGTGCGGTAGCGGCGCTCGCCGTCCAGGGTGACGAACCGTTCGGCGGTCAGTTCCGGGCGGCCCAGATAGCCGGTGGCCAGACCCGCGCCGCCGATGTACAGCTCGCCGGGGACTCCGGGCGGCACCGCCCTGCCCCGCGCGTCGAGGACGTACAGGCCGGTGTTGGCGATGGGACGGCCGATGGTGACACGCTCGCCGGGGGCGAGCCGGCACACGGCCGACCAGACGGTCGTCTCGGTCGGCCCGAACATGTTCCACACCTGGCCCGCGCGGGCGAGCAACTGCTCCGCGGTGTCCTGGTCGACGGCCTCTCCCCCGCACAGCACCTTCAGCCCCGGTGTGCCGGTCCAGCCCGCCGCGAGCAGCATCTTCCACGTCGCCGGGGTCGCCTGGACGACCGTGGCGGGGCTGGAGTCGAGGAGTCTGCGCAGCAGGACGCCGTCCCGTGCGACCTCCGCGGGCACGATCTCGACCCGGCCGCCGGTGATCAGCGGCAGGAACAGTTCGAGCGCGGCGATGTCGAAGCAGACGGTCGTGAGCGCGAGCAGATGGTCCTCGGCCGTCAGGCCGGGCTCCTCGGCCATGGAGAGGAGCAGGTTGGCCAGCGCCCGGTGCGGCACCTGGACGCCCTTGGGGCGGCCGGTCGACCCCGAGGTGTAGATCACGTACGCGGTGTCGTCCGGTCCTGGCACCGCGTGGGCGCCCGCCTCCCGGCCGCCCGTGGGGTCGTCGTCGGCGTCGATCGCGAGGACCGGCGCGCCCAGGTCGACGCGGGCCCCGGAGTCCGCGATCACCAGGTGCAGTCCGGCGTCGTCGGCCATGTACCGCAGCCGCTCGACCGGGTAGTCGGGGTCCAGCGGCACATAGGCGCCGCCCGCGGCCAGGACGCCGAGCAGGGCGACGAGCATGTCGGCGGACCGGCCGACGAGCACGCCGACGTGGCGTCCCGGCGCCACTCCCCGGCCCCGCAGGCGGGCGGCCAGTGACGCGACACGCTCCCCTAGTTCGCCATAGGTCAGCGTGGTGCCGCGGTCGGCCACCGCCACGGCGTCGGGGGTGCGGCGCACCTGTTCGGCGAGGAGGGCGGGCAGCACCCGGTCGGCGGGGACGTCGCGCCGTGCGAGCCGCTGCCGCTCCCGGTCGCGGGCCGTGTCCTCGGCGCTCCGCAGGGACAGCGCCCCGAGGTCGCGGTCCGGGGTGGCGAGGGCCGAGTCGAGCAGCAGGCAGAAGTGCTCGCCGAGCCTGCGCACGGTGTCCTCGTCGAAGAGGTCCGGGTCGTACTTCAGGCAGTAGCGGGCGCCCTCGGGCTCCTCGACGACCTCCAGGGTCAGGTCGAACTCGCCCTCCTGGTGGACGCCGTGGAACACGCCGGCGACCGGGCGTACGTCGGTGTCGTCCTCGACCCAGTTCTGGAAGTAGAAGGCGGTGTCGAACAGGCGCGAGGCCCGCAGCTCCCGGGCGAGGTCGAACAGCGGGTAGTCGCTGTGCTCCAGGGCCTCCAGGGTGGTATCCCGCACCTCGCGCAGCAGGCCGCGGAAGTCCTGGCCCTCGGCGATGTCGTGCTTGAGGACGACCATGTTCATGAAGTAGCCGAGGACGTCGGCGTAGCGGGCGGAGGGCCGGCCGGCCACCGGGGTGCCGATGAGGATGCGGTCCTGCTGCGCGTAGCGGTGCAGGAGTGTCGTGTAGACGGTGAGGAGGACCACGAAGAGGGAGGTCCGCTCGTCGCCCGCGAGGCGCCGCGCCGCCCGGACACGGGCCGCGTCGAGGTGTCCCTCGACGGACGCGCCCCGGTGGCCGGGCACCGCCGGGCGAGGGCGGTCGAAGGGCAGGTTCAGCGCGGGCAGGTCGCCGGAGAGGTGCCGCAGCCAGTACGAGCGCAGCCGCTCGCCGCGTTCCGAGCCGAGCAGTTCCTTCTGCTGGTCGACGAAGTCGGCGAAGGTGGCGGGCGGCTCGGCGGCGGGTGCCTGGCCCCGGTAGAACGCGGAGAGTTCGCGCAGGAAGACGGCGATGGAGAGGCCGTCGAAGACGATGTGGTGGAAGGTGAGCAGCAGCACCTGCCGGGCGTCGGCGAGGGTGAAGAGCGTGACCCGCAGCAGGGGCCCGCGCGCCAGGTCGAAGGGTTCGCGGACGCACTCCCTGGCCGCCTCGCGCACGGCGTCCTCGGACGTCGTGTCCAACGCGACCTGTGTGAAGGCGAGTCGCTGGTGCGGTTCCACGATCTGGTGGTCGCCGTCGAGGCGGGCGCGGAGCTGGGGGTGGCGGTCCACCATGGACCGCAGCGCCTCGCGGAGGGCGGCCGGGTCGGTCCCGGGGTCGAGCCAGAACGCGAGCGGCAGGTTGTAGGCGTACGTGCCGGGCGCCGTCTGCTCGATGACGCTCAGGGCCCGCTGTCCGGACGACAGGGGGAAGCGGTCGGGTGCCGCGGGGGCGGCGGGCTCGGGGGCGGCGCCCGTCAAACCGCCGATGTGGTCGCCCAGTTCGCGCAGGGTGGCGTGTTCGAGGAGGTCGCTCAGCCGCAGCCGGACGCCGAGGTCCTCCTCGATGACGGCGGCGATCTTCATGCCGCTCAGCGAGTCGAAGCCGTAGTCGGCGAGGGCCCGGTCGGGGTCGACGGGCTCGTCCAGCTTGAGGGTGGCCGTCACGATGCCGCGCAGCCGGTCCAGCGGGCCGTGGCCGGAGGGGGTGGCGGCGGCGGGCCGCGCGGACCGCTCGGGGGTGGTGGTCGGTGCGCGGTGGCCGGCGTCCGCGTTGACGCCGATGATCACGTGCTGGCCGAGGTGGGCGCCCCGGTCGAGGACCAGGGCGTCGGCGAAGCCCTCCTCCAGGAGGAGCCGCTGCCAGGTCTGCGCGGTGGCCAGGGGCGCGTCCTTGATGCGGAGCGCTTCGTCGGTGAAGGCCCACCAGCCGTCGAGGACACCGCCGGTGACGGTGATGCTGCTGCGGATCGCGGTGAGTTCGTTGAGGACGAGCCTGCCGCCGGGACGCAGGAGCTCCCGCGCCTTGCGCAGGGTGGCGCGCAGGTCTCCGGTGGCGTGCACGACATTGGTCGCCACGACGATGTCGACGCTGCCTGGCGTGTGGCCCTGTTCCGACAGGTCGCGTTCGAGGTTGAGCGTACGGAACCGGGTGAACGGGTGGCCGGTGCCGAACCGCTGCTCGGCGCTGTCGAGGAACTGCGGCGAGATGTCGGTGAAGACGTACTCCGCACGGTCGGCCCAGTCGGCCAGGGCGGGCAGCACGCGCTCGGTGGTCGCTCCGGTGCCCGCGCCGAACTCGACGACGCGCAGCCGCTCGCCCGCCCCCAGCTCCCCGGCGCGCCGCCGGGCGTGGTCGGCGACCGCTTCGGCGACGAGTTCGTTGAGGGAGTCGGTGAGCGGGTTGCCCCGGTAGAAGTCCTGGACGAGGTCCATCGACGCGTTCGGGAACATGATCTCGGTCGCGCCGGTCTCGCCGCGCAGCACCTGCGGGTAGCTCCGCAGGAACAGGCGTGTCAGCTCCACCGTGGCCCGGATGTCCGGATGGTCGGCGGCGATCCGGTCGAGCTCGCGCTCGGCGTGCGCGAGGCCGGTGTCCGCGTCGGCGGCCCCGGCCACGTCCGGGTCCACGCCGCCGTCCCCGCCCCCATCCGCGTAGGCGTCGGTGTCGGCGGCGATCACCTCCACGGTGTCGCCGCGCACGGTCAGGTGCCCGGCGTCGGCGAGGATGTTGAGCAGCGCCGCGTGCAGCCTCCGGTACTTGGGCACGATGCCGAGCCGGTCCGCGAGCGCCGTGACGCTGTCGCGCTCGCCCTGCCGGGTGAGGGCGCCCATGCGCCGGTAGACGCCGAGCAGCGCCCGGTCGCAGAGCGCGGAGAGGCGGTCGTAGCCCTCGATGACGGCGTCGGCCCCCGGTCCGGCAGGTGCGGGCGCGGTGAACCGCTCGCCGAGCGGCGAGGCCCGGTGGCCGAGGGCCGCGAGGGCCCGCAGGTCGGCGCGGATCGGCATGACCTGGACGGGCCCGCACGCCAGCACACGCTCCAGGCAGTCGAGCCCTTCGCGCACGGTGAACTCGGCGACGCCCGTCCTGCGGAACACCTCCTGCAGCCCCGGCTGCGCCCCGGAGCCGACGCGCCCCCAGTAGCCCCAGTTCAGCACCCGTACGGGATACGGGAGCCGGGTCGAGAGGTGGCGTCCGTAGGCGTCGAGGAAGGAACTGGCGGCGACGTAGGCGGCGTTGCCCGCCGCGCTGACGAAGGAGCCGACCGAGCTGAAGAGGGCAAGGAAGTCCAGGGGCTCGTCGCCCAGCGCCGCCACGAGCGCGAGCGCTCCGTCGACCTTGGCGGCGAGGGCCGCCCGCAGCTCGGGTTCGGTGAGTTCGGCGATGGTGCTCGCGTTGAACGCCATGGCCGCGTGGAAGACACCGTGCGGTGGGCCGAACTGCCGTCCGGCCTCGGCGACGGCGGCGGCCAGCGCCGCGGGGTCGGAGGCGTCGGCCCGCAGGTGCAGCAGCTGCCCCCCGGCCTCGCGCACGCGCTCGGCGGTGGCCCGCTGTTCGGCGTCGAGTCCGCCGCGGCTGATCCACACGACGCGGGCGCGGTACCGCTCGGCCAGCTCCTCGGAGAGGGCGCGGCCGATGCCCCCGCTGCCGCCGACCATGAGGTAGGTGCCGCCCGTGCGGTAGGGCGGGCGCCGCGGGGCGGGTACGGGGGTGCGCACGAGCTGCCGTACGTGGCGGCGGCCCGCCCGCAGCAGGACGGCACGCCCCGCGGGGTGCGGGGGCTCGGCCAGGAGCGCGGGCACGGCGTCCGCCGGTTCGGTGCCCTCGATGTCGACGCAGGTGATGTCGAGGTGGGGGCATTCGGCGGCGAGGACCTGGGCGTATCCGAGGATGCCTGCCGCGTGGGGGTTGTCGTCGTGGGCGCCGGCGGTGACCACGGTGATCCGGGGGCCCGCGCCGTGGGTGCGGAAGAGGGCGAGGACGCCGTCGCGCAGGCCGGCTTCGAGGCTGTCGGGGCGGCGCAGTCCACCGAGGTGGTACAGGTGCCGCACGGGCCGGGCGAGCAGTTCCGCCGGGTCCTCGCGGTCGAGCCGGAGGAGGCGGGCGCCGGGGTGGTGGCGCAGTAACGCCTCGGCGAGCGCGCCGGGTTCACCGGTGGTGAGGACGGCCACCTCGTGGCCGGGGGTCGTGCCGGTGGTGGCGCCGGCGGCCGCGCGGTGCGCGGGCTCCGGAAGCTCCTCCGGGCACCAGACGGGCTGGTAGAAGCCCAGCTCAGGTATGTCATGGCGCGGTTCGGGTGCGGGTGGCGCGGCCGGGGCGGGCCGGGGCTCTCCCGCGGAGGCGCGGAGGGGCTCGGCCACCCGCGCGGGCTCCGGTATCCAGTACCGCTTGCGCGCGAACGGGTACGTGGGCAGGCCGACGCGGCGGGCACCGCTGTCGGGCCACCGGGCCTCGGCGCCCTGGGTCCACAGCCGGGCGGCTTCGGCGAGGTCGCCGTCGGAGAGGGCGCGCGCGAGCCGGTCGCCGGCGTCGGCCGGCAGGGAGCGGCGGCTGCGGGAGGTGTCGTTCAGCGCGATGCCGCACTCCACGCCGTCCGCGACGTCCCGCAGCACGGCCCGCGCGTGCGCCGGTTCGCGCGCCGGGAAGGCGAGGCGTACGTCGAGCTGCTCCCTGCCGACGCGCAGCGTGTGCGCGAAGTCGGCGAGGGACGGCGCGGGCGCGGACCCGTCGCGGGCCAGCTCGCGCAGGGTGGTCCTGTCGGAGACGGTCGTCGTGAGGCCGAGGCGTTCGCTGAGTCCGGCGAGTTCGGCGGCGCCGAGCCCGTACTCGGCGAGTTCGAGGTCGGCGTCGAGGTCGTGCGGCAGGACCCGGAGGACGTCGGCGGCCACCCGCACGCACGTGTCGAGCGTCCGCCCCGTGGCCGGCTGCCGGTCGAGGAAGTCGGCGAGCCGGCGGGCGTAGACCCGCAGCCGCTCCTCGCTCAGCGCGGACAGGACGATCAGTTCCTCCCGCTGCTCCTCGCGCGGTTCCTCGTGCGGTTCCTCGTGGGCGCCGCCGGGCGCGGGCGTGCCGGGGCCGTCCGGCCGCGGCAGGTACTCCTCGACGATCAGGTGGGCGTTGGCGCCGCCGCCGCCGAAGGAGCTGACGCCGGCTCTGCGCGGCCCTTCCGTCTCCCGCCCCTCCTGGTCGCGCAGCACGGGGCGGTGCCAGGGCGCCGCCTCCTGCTGTACGTGGAAGGGGGTGCCGGTCAGGTCGATGTCGGGGTTCAGCTCCGCCGAGTGCAGGGACGGCGGCAGGACGCCGTGCTTGAGCTGCATCAGCACCTTGGTGAGGCCCGCGATGCCGGCCGCCGACTCCAGGTGCCCGATGTTGGACTTGAGGGAGCCGACGGCGCAGCCGCCCGGCGTGGCGTGCTCGTCCGGGCCCGTGCGGAAGGCCTCGCGCAGCCCCGCAATCTCGATGGGATCTCCGAGGGGGGTGCCGGTGCCGTGTGCCTCGACGTAGCCCACGGTGTGCGGTGCGACGCCCGCCCGGCGCAGGGCCGCGGTGATCACCTCGGCCTGGGCGGTGGGGTTCGGCACGGTGTAACCGCTGGTCTTGCCGCCCGCGTTGATCGCCGATCCCTTGAGCACCGCGTAGATGCGGTCGCCGTCGGCCTCGGCGGCGTGCAGGGGCTTGAGCAGGACGGCGCCGACCCCTTCGCCGTCGACGAAGCCGTCCGCGTGGGCTCCGAAGCTGCGGCACGTGTCGCCGCGGGAGATCATCTGGCGGTCGGCCAGCATCCGCAGGTGCATGGGGTGCAGGATGAGGTTGACGCCGCCGGCGATGGCCGTGGCGCACTCGCCGCGGCGCAGGCTCTCGCAGGCCAGGTGGATGGCGGTCAGCGACGCGGAGCACGCGGTGTCGACGGTGAGGCTCGGTCCGCGCAGGTCGAGGACGTAGGAGACCCGGTTGGCGATCGACCAGTGGGCGGAGCGGGCGTGCGTGTGCTCGCCGAAGGCGCTGCCGTGGCCCGCGAGCCATTCGTAGTCGTTGTTCATGACCCCGGCGAAGACGCCCACCGCGTCGTGCTCGCCGAGCCCGCGCGGGCGGTAGCCGGCGTCCTCGATGCTCGCCCAGGCGGTCTCCAGGAAGAGGCGCTCCTGGGGGTCCATCTCCTCGGCGTCGGAGGGGGAGATCTGGAAGAGCAGCGGGTCGAACTTGTCGACGTCGTCGAGCCAGCCGCCCCACTTGCTGTACGCGCGCCCGTCCTTGGCGTCCGGGTGGTAGTGCGCGTCCACGTCCCAGCGGTCCGCGGGGACCTCGCCGACGCAGTTGCGGCCCTCGACGACGTTGCGCCACAGCTCGTCCGGTGTCCGCGCCCGCGGGTAGCGTCCCGCGAGGCCGATGACCGCGACGTCCTCGGTGGCGCGGCGCGGCGCGGTGGCGGGAGCGGCCTGGTGCCGTACGGATGCCAGCAGCTTCAGGAGAAGAGCACGCTTGTCGTCCATAGACCTTCGTCTCATCCGGGTGCCTTGAGGCTCGAATTAGGGCGGCCCACAGCACCGCGCCACAATGTGGTGCGGTCCAAGGTGAACAATTCGTCAATAAGGGCTGAAGAGATTCAGCACCGAGCGGGACCATCGGCTCGCGTTCGGCCTACATGAGACGGAACCCACGTGCGCGCGGAAAGGGCGTCCGCCGTTGCGGCGAAGTATTGATCACGGGATTGACCGGATGAACTGTCACGGGCCGGGCCGCACGCGGAGAATGAGATCGGCCGACGACTCCACTTGCATCACTGTCCGTAGGCATGCTCAGCGGTCGACCCCCCGTCAGCTTCATCGGTCAACCGGAATCTAACACTTGATATCCAGCAACGGCAAGCATGTGATCATTCACACCCACGATACTGATCAGTCATTCAACTAATCATCGCTAAACCCTCAATGGCCAGCGAAAACAACTCCTCCGCAGGCTTCCGCCCGGCCGCACCGGCAGGTGTTCCGGGAGGTCGTTTCCGGACACGAGCGCCACCGTGGCCCGACAACTGGCCGGTAAGCGAAGGAAGTTGACACGCCCACGCTCCGTAGCGCGCACCTGCCGGCATTCCGTCCGTTTGTGCCCGATTCCGGCACCTTGAGCCGCTTGTAAGCGACGCCACGTGCCGGGTTTCCACCCCTCCTCACGCACGCCGGCACACGGAAGAGCCGCACCCCGGCAAGGCGTGCGGACCGAACCCGGAAACCTATTCCCCACCTGCCCGCGACATATTCACGGGAGAAGAAGAAGGTACGGAAAAAGAGAGAAGCCGCAGGCCGCCCCGCATTCGAGGCGGAGTCTCGGGATTCAGGGCCTATTGGCCCCTGGCGCCACCCCGGAACAATCATGCTACGGTCGTCCGGCGTCGGATCGAAGGGGAGGAACGTGGCGTCGCATTGCGACCCGTCGAGCATCTCGCCGACCGGTGTCCCAAGTTTGCGGAATACAGCATTCCAGCGTGTGGAGACCACGCACCGTGTGGCGACCACACGGTGATGTTCTGCGGCGATGTCCCGCGGTGATCCCACGCGGTGATGTCGCACAGTGACGCCGACCGTGGCACCGCACGGCGATATCTTCACGATCTTCGCGCGGTCCTCGCGCGCCGAGCGGAAGTCCATACCCGCTTCCCGAGCGAACCATTCATTGATGTCGACCGCCCGGCATGGGGAGGTACGCGGTGACAGAGGAAGATCCCACCCCACGGCTCGCCGTTCTCGGCGCCGGCGTCATGGGGGTCAGCATCACCACGCTCGCCCTCGGCCGGGGCGTGCCCGTGGTCCTGATCGAGACCGATCCGGCGAAGCGGGCGGACGCCCCGGCCCGGATCGAGCGCGAACTGCGCACGGCGCAGCTCATGGGCGTCCGCTCCGAGCGGCCCCGCGCCGAGCTGGTGACCGGCGGCTCGCCCGCCGACTGCGCGGACGCGGACGTGGTGATCGAGGCGATCACCGAAGAGGCCGGCCTGAAGACCGCGGCGCTGACCGAGGTGAGCCGCGTGGTCGGTGCGGACACCGCCCTGGTCACCAACACCTCCTCCATCCCGGTGGACGAGCTCGCGGCGAAGCTCCCGCGCCCCGAGGCCCTCCTCGGCGTGCACTTCATGAACCCCTCGTACCTCATCGGCACCGTCGAGGTGATCCGCGGCTCACGGACCTCGCCCGCGGCCGTGGAATCGGTCGGGCGGCTCCTCACCGCGCTCGGGCGGCGCGGTGTGTTCGTCGGCGACGGCCCCGGCTTCGTGACCAGCCGCGTACTGCACCGCATGATCAACGACGCGGCCCGGGTCGTGCAGGAGGGCAGGGCGAGCGCCGAGGACGTCGACACGCTGATGCGGGACTGCCTCGGCCACCGCACAGGGCCGCTGCGCACCGCCGACCTGATCGGCATCGACAACCTCGTGGACTCCCTGCGGGTCCTGCACGAACGCACCGGCGACGAGGGCTGCCGCCCGTGCGAACTGCTCCTTGAGAAGGTCGACGCGGGCGAGCACGGCCGCAAGAGCGGCAAGGGCTTCTACACCTATACGGGAGTGGTCTCCTGATGGCCGGTCAGCTCGCCGTGGACGAACCGCTCCTGGACTACGTACGGCGGATGTCGCTGCGCGACGACGACGTGCTGCGCGAACTGCGCGCGGAGACCGCGGGCATGCCCATGCTCCAGGCCATGCTGGTCCTGCCGGAGGAGGCCCAGCTCCTCGCCCTCCTGGTACGGGTCACCGGGGCGCGGCGCGTCCTGGAGGTGGGCACCTTCACCGGTTACAGCAGTCTGTGCATGGCACGCGCCCTGCCGCCCGGCGGCACGGTCGTCACCTGCGACATCAGTGAGCGGTGGACCGCCGTCGCCCGCCGCTACTGGGAGCGGGCCGGGGTCGCGGACCTGATCGACCTGCGGCTCGGCGACGCCGCGGAGACGCTCGGCGCGCTGGGCGCGCAGGACGGCCCCGGCAGCTTCGACCTGGCCTTCCTCGACGCCGACAAGGCCAACTACGTCCGCTACTACGAGCAGGCGCTCGCCCTGGTCCGCCCCGGCGGGCTGCTCGTCCTGGACAACACCCTCTTCTTCGGCAAGGTCGTCGACCCCGCCGCGCAGGACCCGGACACCCTGGCCATCCGTGAACTCAACGCCCTGCTGCGGGACGACGAGCGCGTGGACATCTCCATGCTCGCCGTCGCCGACGGCCTGACCCTCGTCCACAAGAAGCCCTGAGAGGAAGCACGGAGATGAGCGAGCCCACCACCACCCCTCCCCTGTCGGCGGAGCACGTCAGGACCGAGCTGAAGCGGTTCCTCACGGAGCGCACCAAGACCGACTGGGCGGCGGACACCGACCTCTTCGCGACCGGCGGTGTCTCCTCCCTGTTCGCGATGGAGCTCGTGGTCCACGTGGAGAAGACCTTCGGCATCGCCGTCGAGGGCCCCGACCTGCGCATCGACAACTTCCGTACGGTCGACGCCATGACGGCCCTGGTGCTCCGGCTCGCCGAAGCGGGCTCCGGTGAGTGACGAACTCGCGGCCCTGATCGGTGCGGAGACCGCCGACCGGGCCGCGGGGTGGGACCTGGCGGGGGCGATCCCCCGTGAGGTGCTGCGCGGGCTCGGCGCCAAGGGCGCGCTGTGCGCCGAGGTGCCCGCCGAGTACGGCGGGCACGGCCTGACGGGCCGGGCCAACGGTGAACTGACCGCGCACGCGGGGGCGCTGTGCAGTTCGCTGCGGTCGGTGATGACCTCGCAGGGCATGGCCGCCTGGACCATCCAGCGCTTCGGCACCCGCCGCCAGCGCTCCACGGAGCTCACCCGGCTCACCTCGGGTTCCCTCGCGGCCGTGGCGTTCAGCGAGCCGCGGGCCGGCAGCGACCTCTCGGCGATCGCCACCACGATCACCGACGACGGCGACGAGGTCGTCCTCGACGGGCACAAGGTGTGGTCGACCGCCGCCGCCTACGCCGACGTCGTCGTCGTCTTCGGCCGCTACCAGGACGGCGCGGC
The DNA here is from genome assembly GCF_040654435.1 of Streptomyces sp. NPDC050703. Classification (NCBI taxonomy): domain Bacteria; kingdom Bacillati; phylum Actinomycetota; class Actinomycetes; order Kitasatosporales; family Streptomycetaceae; genus Streptomyces; species Streptomyces sp. NPDC050703. Next base: position 8,453 of record NZ_JBFAHX010000019.1, on the reverse strand, counting down.
GGCCGTCGTGGTCCCCACCGACACCCCGGGCGTCACGGTGGACCCGATCGCCCAGCCCCTCGGCTGCCGCGCGGCGGGCCACGCGGACGTGGTCCTCGACGGCGTGCGCCTGCCCGCGGACCGGGTGCTCTCGGGCACGAGCCAGTCGCTCGGCCTGCTGACCACCCTCGCCCTGACCTACGGCCGGCTCTCGGTGGCCTGGGGCTGCGTGGGCATCGTCCGCGGCTGTCTGCGGGCCGCCGCCGACCACGCCCGCCGCCGCGAGCAGTTCGGCAAGCCGCTGGCCGAGCACCAGCTCGTCGCCCGGCACCTGTCGGAGCTGTTCGTCGCCGAGCAGACCGCCACCCGCGTGTGCGAGCACGCGTCGGACCGCTGGGACAGCGGCTCCCCCGAGGTGACGGGCGAGGCGGTGCTCGCCAAGCACGTCGCCGCGGGCCGCGCGGCACACGCCGCCGCCACCGCGGTGCAGGTCCTCGCGTCGGCGGGGTCGGTGGACGGCGAGGTGGTGGCCCGTGCCTACCGGGACGCCAAGTTGATGCAGATCATCGAGGGCAGCGACGAGATCTGCCAGCTGATCCTCGCGGAGCGCGCGCTGGAGGGTGTGGCATGACGACGGCTGCCGAAGGCACGGGAACCGAAGAGGCGGGAATAGGGGTCGGCGCGATCCACTGCCTGCTGCCCGACGAGCGCGTGGCCGTGGTGGACCTGCCCGAGCTGGCGAGGCTCACCGACGAGGAGCTGAAGTTCGCCGAGCAGGCCGGCATCAAGTCGGTCGGCGTCTTCCCCGACACCGAGCCGACCGAACTCGCCGCACGGGCCTGCCGGGAACTGCTCGCCGCGCACCCCGGCACCCCCGATCTGATGCTGCACATCGGCTCCCGGGCACCGGACGTCCTGATCGGCTCGGACGCGGGCAAGATCGCCCACCTCGCGGGGCTCACCGGAGTCTTCCCCTTCACCGTCGACGGCCTCGGCTGCGCGGGCTCGTCGGCGGCCTGGGCGCTCGGCAGGGACCTGCTCAACGGCGACCCCTCCCGGCGATGCGTCCTGCTCACCTACGGCAGCCGGCCCACCGCCGCCGACCGGGTGCGCCGCCCCGTCACGGTGATCGGGGACGGGGCGTTCGCCATGACGCTGGTGCGCGGCGGCAGGCCGCTGCTGACGGCGCACCGCATGGAGGCGGACAGCTCCTTCCACGACCTGTTCAAGGTGGAGTACAAGAACAGCCCCTGGTCGCAGTGGCGCGAGGTGTGCGACGACAACGACCGCTACTCCTTCGAGCTGGCCATGCACAGCCGCACCAGGCTCGGCAAGCTCGTCGACCAGGTGCTCGCGGACGCGGGCATCGGCAAGGACGACGTGGCCGCCACGCTGATGCAGAACGTCACCTCCAGCGCCTTCGACTTCTACAAGGCCACGCTGGGGCTCCCGATCCACCCGGTCTGCGCCACCCACCTGGCGGAGCTGGGCCATCTCGGCCCGATGGACGTGGTCCTGAACCTGGACCGCCTCCTCGCCACCGGTGAGGTCGCCCGCGGCCAGTACGTCCTCGTCCTGAGCAACAGCCCGGTCGCCGCGTGGACGGTGACGTTGTGGGAGGTGTGAAGCCGGTGACCGAAGCGCAGCCGACGATCAAGTGCCTGGTCTGGGACCTGGACAACACCCTGTGGCGCGGGACGCTCCTGGAGGACGGCGAGGTCGCCCTGCACGAGGGCCTGCGCGAGGTGATCGTCGAACTGGACTCGCGCGGCATCCTCCAGGCCGTCGCCAGCCGCAACGACCACGACCACGCCTGGGGGCGCCTGGAGAAGCTCGGGATCGCGGACTACTTCGTGCTGCCGCGCATCAACTGGGGCGCCAAGTCGGCCTCCGTGCGGGCCATCGCCGAAGAGCTGAACTTCGCGCCGTCGACGATCGCCTTCATCGACGACCAGCCCGCCGAACGCGCCGAGGTCGCGTTCCACCTGCCCGAGGTGCGCTGCTACCCGGCGGAGGACGCCCTCGGGCTGCCCGCCCGCCCCGAGTTCACCCCGGCCGTCGTCACCGGCGACGCCCGCAGGCGGCGGCAGATGTACCAGGCGGGTGTCCGCCGGGAGGCGGAGCGCACCGAGCACGTGGGCACCGACGAGGAGTTCCTGCGCTCGCTCGGTCTTGAGCTGCGCATCGAGCGCGCCGGTGACGAGGCGATCTCCCGGGTCGAGGAGCTGACCCTGCGCACCAGCCAGATGAACGCGACGGGCGTGCACTACTCCGACGAGGCGCTGCGCGCCCTGGTGGCCGACGAGGAGCACGAGGTGCTCGTCGCCTCGCTCATCGACCGGTTCGGCCCGCACGGCGCGATCGGCGTGATCCTGCTGGAGCGGCGCCCGACGTCCTGGCACATCAAGCTGCTGGCGACGTCCTGCCGTGTGGTGTCGTTCGGCGTCGGGGCCGCGCTGCTGCGCTGGCTCTCCGACGAGGCCGCCCGCGCGGGGGTCCTGCTGACCGCCGGGTTCCGGCGCACCGAGCGCAACCGCATGATGGAGGTCGCCTACCGCTTCGCGGGCTTCCGCGAGCACACCGGGGACGCGGAGAAGGCGGCGGAGGACGGCGTCCAGACACTCGCGCTCGAACCCGAGAGGCAGGACGCCCCCGCGCACCTGGCCGTGCTCGCGCCGCGCCCGTTCGGTGACTCGCCCGGTCTCGTCGGATGGGCGCACGCGGAATGACGGCCGAGGCCCGGGGTCCGGGTCTCGGCCGCGCGCTCACTCCGCGGCTTCGGCCTCCACCGGCTTGGGGATGAGGAAGGACGTCGCGAAGGCCGCCGCGATGAGGACGACACCGGCGATCATGCCTGCCGAGTACCCGGCGGTCGAGGTCTCGTCGGCCGGTGCCGCGGCGGTCCGCACCGCGTACAGGACGGCGAAGCTGAGTCCGGCGCCGAGGTTGAAGGCGCCCGCGTTGAGTCCGGGCAGGAAGCCCGGGTTCTCCTTCGGGGAGAGCACGATGCCGAGGCCGTTGAGGACGATGTTGCCCACGCCCGCGTAGGTGACGCCGATGAGGACCGATGCGGCGAGGAGCAGCGGCCGCGAGTCGCCGTGCAGGGTGACCAGCATCAGGGCCACCGTCACGGCGGAGCCGATGAGCCCGAGGCGCAGGACGCGGCCGTAGCCATGGGTGGCGGCCATGCGCCCGGCGAGGGGTCCCATGGCGAGGCCCGCGAGGGCGTACGGGGTCAGGGTCCACCAGGCGGACTGCTCGGCGCTCATGCCGAAGCCGGCCCGGGCGTCCTGGGCGAAGGCCGGGATCATGCCGTTCATCACGGCGAAGACGCCGGTCATGGTCAGGACGGTGGTCAGGAGCAGCGCCCAGGTGGAGCGCCGGCGCAGGTGGCGGGTGGCGACGAGCGGGTGGCTGCTGCGGTCCTCGGCGCGCCAGAACAGGGCGAAGGCGAGGGCCGTGACGGCGAACAGGCCGATCACGAGCGGCCAGTTCGCCGCGCCGAGCTTGCCCGCCTCGTTCAGGGCGATGAGGGCGGCGCCGACGGAGACCACCAGGAGGGTGACGCCGGGCCAGTCCATGCGGCGGTCGGCCGGGCCGGCGGCCCGGGACTCCGGGGTGAGGGTGGCGACGAGCAGGGTGGCGAGCGCGGCCACGCCGGCCATCGCCCAGAACACGGACTGGAAGCCGTGGTGGTCGGCGAGGTAGCCGCCGGCCAGGGAGTCGACGCCCGCGATGCCGCCGTTGACGGCGGTGATGACGCCGAGGAGGGTGCCGTACCTCTTGGGCTCGCGCACTTCGTTGCGCAGCATGATCAGGCAGAGCGGCACGGTGGGGCCCGAGACGCCCTGGATGACGCGGCCCGCGAAGAGCAGGGGGACGCTCTCGGCGAGCGCGGCGACGACGCAGCCGACGACCATGAGCGCCAGCATCCCGGCGAGCACCTTGCGGCGTCCGATCAGGTCGCCGAGGCGCGGCAGGAAGAGCGAGAAGAGCGCGGCGGAGGTGAAGAACGCGGTCTGGGTCAGGCCGATCTCGGCGGAGGTCGCCCCGAGGGAGTCCTCGATGTTCTTCAGGGCGGGGCTGAGCATGCTCGCGTTGAGCTGGAAGGCGAAGCAGGCGGCGAGGAGCGCGGTGACCAGGACGCCGACGCGCACCGGGCGGGAGCCGCGCGCGCCGCCGGGGGCTGCGGCGGGTTCGGTGACGGCGTTCATGCGCGGACGTCCCCGATCCGCTCCAGGGCGTCCACGACGAGGTCCCAGAACCGCTGGTGGTCGAGGTCGACGGCGACCTGGGTGTGGCAGTCGTCGGGGGCGGGCGCGCGGAGGTCGGTGACGGTCATGCCGAGGGTGAGGGTGCCGGTGAGCTCGATGTCGACGGGGGCCTTGCGGACCGTCATGACGTCGGGGTCGATGACGTAGGCGACGGCGCACGGGTCGTGGACGGGCGGCGCGTCGAAGCCCTGGGCCTGGAGGTACATGGCGCCGAAGAAGTCGAGCAGCTCGGTGACGAAGACGGCGGGTCCCGTGCCGACCTTCGCGATGCGCTCGACGACCTCGGGGGTGGCGAGGGCCTGGTGGGTGAGGTCGAGGCCGACCATGGTGACCGGCCAGGGCTCGTTGAAGACGATGTGCGCGGCCTCGGGGTCGATCTTGATGTTGAACTCGGCGACGGGGCTCCAGTTGCCCGTGTGGTAGCCACCGCCCATCAGGACGACCTCGCGGACGCGCTCGACGATGCGGGGCTCCTTGCGCGCGGCCAGGGCGATGTTCGTCAGACCCGCGGTGGGCACGATGGTGATCTCGCCGGGCTCGTGCGCCATGACCGTGTCGATGATCAGGTCCACGGCGTGGCGGTCGTCGACGGCGAGGGTCGGCTCGGGCATGACGGGGCCGTCGATGCCGCTCTCGCCGTGGATGTCGGGGGCGGTCTCGACGGTGCGGATCAGCGGGCGGGCGCAGCCGGCGGCGAAGGGGACACCGGTGATGTTCGCGATGCGGGCCACCGAAAGGGCGTTGCGGGTGACCTTCTCCAGGGTCTGGTTGCCCACCACCGTGGTGACGGCCACCAGCTCGACATCCGGGTTGCCGTGCGCCAGGAGCATGGCGATCGCGTCGTCATGTCCGGGGTCGCAGTCCAGGATGATCTTTCGGGGCATCGCGGAACCTCTTTGTTCGGCTGAGCCGGCGCCGCGGGGCGACGGCTCGGGAAAACGTTCTCCGAAGACTCTGTGCACGAGTGCGAATTATGTCAATGGCGGACGCCACATCGCGGCAAACCGGCCCGGAACGGACACAGGTCATATCTGGGCAAGACCGGTTGATCGGCGGAATGCGTCGCGAAATTCGGCCCGCGATCGGGTCTGGCCGGGGCACCTGTCCGCTGATAACGTTTGCCGAAATTTGATCAACCCGACCTTGATCGAGAGGTGGCCGCGGCGTGGCCGACGCAACGCTGAAGGACGTGGCCCGCGCCTCGGGCTGTTCCGTCGCCACGGTCTCCCGCGTCCTCGCGGGCACGCGCCCCGTCGGCGCCGAGACCGCCCACCGCGTCCGGGCCGCCGCCGAGGCGCTCGGCTACCGGCCCAACCAGGCGGCCCGCGCCCTGCGCAGCCGCGCCACGGGCACGGTCGGCCTCGTCCTGCCGCAGATCACCAACCCCTTCTACCCCGCCCTCGTACGGGAGTTGACGCACGCCCTGCACGCCGACGGCCGTGCCGTGCTGCTCGCCGACTGCGACGACGACCCGGCGGCCGAGGCGGAGCACATCGCCGACCTGCTCGGCAGGCGGGTCGACGCCCTCCTGGTGATCCCCGCGGACGAGGAGCGCAGCCGGGCGGCGGTGGCCGCGGCGGCGGCCCGGGTGCCGCTCGTCCTGATGGACCGGGGCTGCGGGCCCGGCGTCGCCGACTCCGTCGCTGTCGACAACACCGCGGGCATGGCACTCGTACTGGATCACCTGGCCGCCACGGGACGCCGCACGGTCTGCTTCATCGGGGCCGAGGGGACGGCGTCGGCCGCCGCCGAGCGGCGCGGCGCCTACGCGGCCGGGTCCCGCGCCCTCGATCCCGGGGCTCCGGAGCGGGTGGCGCTCGGCGACTTCTCCGTGGAGTGGGGGCGCGCCGCCGTCGACCGGGTCTGGCCCGCCCGGCCCGACGCGCTGGTCTGCGCCAACGACCTGATCGCGATCGGGGCCCTGCAACGGCTCCACCGGCTCGGCGCCGACGTGCCGGGCGAGGTCGCCGTCACCGGCTTCGACGACATCCCGATGGCGGCGCTCTCCGCGCCCGGCGTCACGACGGTCCGCCAGCCGGTGGCCCAGCTCGCCGCCGAGGCCGCGCGGCTCCTCGCCCAGCGCCTCGCCGGCGGCGAAGCCGGGCCCCGGCGGGCCATACGGCTCGCGCCCGAGCTGGTCGTACGGGAGTCGAGCGCGCCGAAGCGGTCGGCGCGCACCCCCGCGCAGCAGTGCGCGCCGCCCGGCTCGGGGCAGCTCAGCGCCGTACGCGCCAGGTGAGTGTGCCGGTCAGTGCGGTCCGCAGCTCCGGGTCGCGCACCGCGTCCGTCGAATCGGTGGCGCGGACGGGCAGGGTGTGGATGCGGCCGTCCGCGGGGACGCCGGCGCGCGCGGGGTCACGGCGGAGGCGTCCCCGGCACGCCTGACCTCACGGCCGTCGGGCGGCGCTCCTGGCCGGTCGGGGATGCGATGCGTGGGGGGCATGGGCCTCCTCCCGAAGTCCGCGATATAAATGGCGAGTCAAGCGGGGTCAAGGCGCGGCTCAACGTAGGGGCTCCTGCGGTCCCGGGCGACGGTCGGGGCTCAAGTCCCCCTCTGTGCCCGTGCGTTCGCACAGCGGCAGCGGACTCCCGGTGCTCATCTCGGTACGCGACCTGTGGAGACAGCGGTGGCTCAGAACAGTCCCGAAGGGGTAGGGCGCGCCCGCGTCGAGGACATACGGCGCGACCACCCCCGGCGGGCACGGCGCGAGGACGGCGTCAGGAGCGGTGAGCCCGCCGAGATCGGCCGGCGCGTCTCGCGGCTGCGCGCCGAACGCGGCCTGACGCAGAAGCAGTTGGCCGAGCCCGCCTACACCCCCGCCTACATCTCCACCCTGGAGTCGGGGAAGGTGCGGCCCTCCGAGGCCGCGCTGCGCCACCTCGCCGAACGTCTCGGCGTCAGCCACGAGGAACTGGCCACAGGACGCCCCGCCGCACTCGCCACGGAACTGCGGCTGCGGCTCACCGACGCCCGGCTCGCACTGTCCTCCGGCGCGCCGGAGGACGCCGCCGCGCTCTTCGAGGCACTGCACGAGGAGGCCGTACGGCACGGGTTCGCCGCCGAGCAGGCGGCGGCGCTGCTCGGCCTCGGCGACTGCCTGCTGGAGTCCGGCGCGCTGGTCGATGCCCGCGACTGCTTCGCCTCCGTCGAGCGGCTGCTCGCCGACGAGCCGCTGCCGCGCCGGGTGCCCGCCATCCGGGGCCGCGCCACCGCCCATCTGCTCACCGGCGAGCTGCGCTACGCCTGCTACCTCCTGGAGAACGCGCTCGACGAACTGAACGCGTCGGGCCCGCACGACCCGGAGGCCCTGCTGCTGCTCTACACGGCGTCCATCGCGCCCTACATGGACATGGGCGCGCACGTCCGCGCGGCGCACGCCGCCGAGCTGGCGCTCGCCCTCGCCCCGAGCGTGAGCGACCCCGCGCTGATCGCGGGCATGCACCGCGGGGTGGCCCGCACGCTGATCGCCGAGGGCCGCATCGCCGAGGCCGACGCCTCCCTCGCCAAGGCCCAGGAGCTCTACCGGCAGCTGCAGATCCGCACGGAACTGGCCCACTGCCACTGGATGCGCGGCTACGTCCACGCCCAGCACGGCAACCTGGAGCGCGCCGAGAGCGAGCTGCGCACCGCCCGCTCCATCCTGGCCGCCAAGCGGGCCGCGCTCTTCACGGAGCAGGTCGAGGTCGAACTGGCGGACGTCCTGCGCCGGCGGGGCAGGGCCGAGGAGGCGGAGGCACTGCTCCGGCCCCTCGTGACCGCCCGCACCGCCGAAGCCCCGGGGGACGGCCTCACGGAGGGCGGGGCGGGTGCTCTCGGGGCCGGGCGCGGCGCGGTGCACGCGGGCGGCGCGCACCGGCTGCTCGGGCTCATCGCCGAGGAGCGCGGCGACACCGAGGCCGCCGAGGAGCACTACTGCGCGGCCCTGTCCCTGCTCGAACGCTCCAGCGCGACGGGCGACCTCGCCGACCTCTGCCGCCTCCTGGGCGACCTGCTGCGCCGCACCGGGCGGGTGGAGGCCGCGATGGACGCCTACCGCACCGGCCTCGGCCACCGCGCGGCCCCCGGCACGACGACACTGGGCCCCGCACCGGCGACGCCCCCGTTCTAGGTGTATTGACCCGCAGCGTTGTTGACCCGGCTGATCGGGGGCTGGCCGCCGAGTGCGGTGTGGCAGCGGTGGTGGTTGTAGGTGTGGAGGA